>JAFSBW010000023.1 GCA_017437095.1 Oscillospiraceae bacterium | reverse complement strand
GTAAACCGGGCAAAGTGGCTGTTGATCGAAAATCTGAAAATGACAGAATCAGATGCCCATCACTACATTGAAAAACAAGCCATGGACCGCTGCTGCTCCAAAAAGGAGATTTCTCTGAGCATCATCAAAACATATTCCTAAAGCTACAGACCGCCGGTGTTAATACCGGCGGTCTGTTTGTTATTGGTGGTACCAAAGCAAAATAATTACTTGGTCAAATACTCACCTAATTAGGCTCTTCTACCCAACTCGTAGGCTTCTGTCATTGCAACCGTACCCTTCACTTCGCCTTTTTCGTATGTGCCCATACCATAGACGACGCCCATTTCCTTTGCACCTTCAACGCAATCAGCATAGCCACGGAAACAAGCAATTGTAGTAGCAGCAGCCTCTTTTTCGCCGTCAGCAGCGGTTACAATATAGCAGAATTCTTTATCCTTAACCTCTGTCCAGCGAGCAACGCTACGATCAATAACGGCTTTCAGCTGTGCATCAATGGAATAGAAATAGACGGGACTTGCGAGAACCATAGAGGAGCTTCCTGAAGAACACCGTGAAGTGCGGCTCAAACTCAGGGGCGAGTGAACACCGGTTAATATCGGAAAGGTATGGTATTTGCTACGACAGAAACAGCACGATCCAATGCACATGATCTGCCTTGACATATTTAAGCTTTGTGGTAGAATAAACAAGGAATATATTGAAGCATAAATTAGGTCAAATTACCGGTGTGTTGTAACGCAAAAATTGCTCCGTATCTTCCCAAAACTGTGACCAACTTTTGACCAACAAAAGTCTGGTAAAAGAAAATAACTGGTATAATAGCACTACATTTTGAATGCTAATATACCAGCAACCACTACATATCTACAAAGCCAAAAATCCCCCATCGAGTGGGAATGAGCCTGCGCGGCTGATAGTTTTCTGAAATAATTGCAATATCGCCTAAAAATGCGCATTTTTCCGCATTTTTAGGCGATATTTGTTTTGTTTTTGTTGACAGCAGATATTCAGCAGCCCCAGAGGCGGCGCCGAGAATATAAAAAAACCGGGGGCTGGAGGTTAAATGGGGAAAGCAGAATTCTTTCGTTATCCATTTAGATTGTCCCTGGCTATTCTCGCCACTTGGATGATTTGAAATCTACGGGGATATTTTCATCGAAAAGGGGCGCATCATAGCCCAGGCGCTCTAATTTTTGGAACCATTCATTTCGCTTGCTTTCGGGCAATGTCTTACCGCACCACGGGCAGTGTGAGATCCGTATAACTGACACACCGTCTTCCGGCAAAGGAATTCCGTACTCATCAAAAATGTCACTGTAACGGATCGCCCCATTTTCAACATTTTTTGCCATAGCTTCACAGCAAAAATGATTTTTTCTCACTTGTTTTTCCAGCTCCTCTTGCTTGCTGCATTTCTCCGCTCACCGGCGCTTGGGTCTGTCAAGGGACAATAAAACCGTTCCCTTGCCCCTATGTCCTTTGCCACTTGAATACGCTTGGCGTTATATTGTTTGCATTATTCCAAGAATAAGGTAAAGTACATGTCTGTTTCGTCACAGTAGTACCAGTAGGTATAGTAAAAAGGATTCCCTGTGTCCATAAGGGCATCATAGAGCGCATCATTCATAGGCTGATCCTCGGTTTGCCCTTGAACTGCAAACTGGAAGCAAGCTTCCCCACCAGCCCAGTTTTGGGCCACATAGCTCGCCGCGGTCTGGGGATCGTCGAAGAGAGTATCTTGATGGGCATAGTAGAAAGCGTCATCGGTCTTGTCTGCAATGGGACGGTATTCCATCTCCGGTGTCCAGGAGTATTCCCGGATTCGGTCTGTACCAACATTGAACAAATAGTAATTAAGTGAGGATGCTTCATCCATATCATCGTATGTAACATCCACGATGTACCATTGGTCATCCAGCAGCACTGTGTTTACCATATGGCCTCCGTAGGGTGTCTGCACACTCATCCTATCCACTTGAAAACCTGCCAGCGTGGCCAGAAGATAAAAGGCATCTACATAGCCCTGACAGTTCGCTCGCCCGTCCTGAAGCGCACCGATGGCAGTCAGTTCCCGGGGAACATTGTTTGGGCCGTCAAAGTATACATTCCCGTCAGTGTAAAGGATGTGTTCTGCCAGGAAATCGTGGATCAGCAGCTCTAACTCCCAAGGATCAGAAGTGCAGGCAGTCCAATTCTGCACCAAATCAAGGGCATAGTCCAACACCTGGGATTCTGTTTCAGTAAGCCCGGAACGGTTTGCGTTTATCCAGGCATCCACCATTCGGTCGCCTGGGTATTCCGTTACGGTAACATGATGCAGATTTCCTTCCCAGGAGCAGTAGAGATAGCAGCAGTTAAGGATTTGGGCAAGCTGCTGCGGGGTGAGAAGTCCGCCGCGGGTGTAATAAAAGGAAAACTCCAAAGTGCCGGAATCTACCAGGGCATTCATATAATCCCGCAAGGCAGTTAGGGTGGTTAGCTTGGGTATCGGCTGCGAGAGCGATGTAGTTCCCTGCGGTTGCGTGAGTTCTGTTGATGCTGTTGTTTCTGCCACTTTTTCAGGCTGTGAAAGCGCAGGCTCAGATCGG
Organism: Oscillospiraceae bacterium; assembly: GCA_017437095.1. Taxonomy (GTDB): domain Bacteria; phylum Bacillota; class Clostridia; order Oscillospirales; family Oscillospiraceae; genus Faecousia. Next base: position 32,095 of record JAFSBW010000023.1, on the reverse strand, counting down.
GTAGTTAGCTTCGGACGGGAAGGCCGGAGACTTTTCCCCGAAGCGCCGGAGCTGCAGCCGCTAAGCATGCAAAGAAGCACCGACAATGCCAGTGCCATTGCAACTATACGCTTATCGTTTTTCAATTTAGCACCTCCTAAGGGACATCATAACCGTTCCCCTTGTCTTGTTGCGCAAAAATCCCCCTCTGGGGAGGGGGATCGGTATTGGAAAATTGGGCAAAACTCCCCCTATGGGTCCGGTTATTCCGCCCGGAGCGGGCGTTATTCGCCGCCGGGGCGCTTACTCCCGGCTCAGGGCAGCCTCTATGCCGCGCGACAGCTGCCGGTAGTCCTGCAAGAGCTGCCGGTGGTATGCTTCTCCCGCCGGGGTAATGGCAAAATACTGGCGCTGCCGGCCATCGGGAGCGCTGCGTTTTTCTGTCTGCTCCACATAGCCCCAGCGCTGCAGGCGGTATATGGCGGCATAGGGAAACACGATATTCAGCGTGCCGTTGCTTTTTTCGCTCAGCGTAGCCGTAAGCTCGCCGATGTAATGCTCCTTTTGGGCCAGAAGGTCCAAAAGGAGCAGCTCTGTAAGCGCTTTTTTCATGTTATCTTCCAGGGTGTGGCTCGTTTTCTCCGGCAATTTCCAGGTCATAGTCTTACCCCCTTGGTAACGGGATCTCTACCCTCATTGTAACGGACAAGCCCGTGCCTGTCAACCTCAAAAAACTCACAAAAATGTTGTTTTTCCCCTTATTTATGCTACAATGGCCTAAAATAACTGCCGCTCAGAGAGGACTTTCCCATGGATATCCCCATTGTTTTTTGGCATCGGCGGCATTATTTTAAAAAATTTCGCCGGAAGCTGCAACACTTTTCCTTTTTCATTCGTTATCCAAGCAGAAAGGGGGGCGAAGCCTTTGTGGGAAGAACTGTATGAAGCCCATTACAAAGAGCTGCTGGCCTACGCTGCCCATATGAGCGGCAGCAAGGAGCTTGCGCAAGACCTTGTGCAGGAAGCCTTTGTAAAGGCACTTATGAACGGGCAGACCGTAGAAGACCTCTCCCCCAGCAAGCAGCGGGCCTGGCTGTACCGCACGCTGAAAAACCTGTTCTTTGACCGCTGCCGCCGGGCCGTTCTGGAAAACGAGTATACCCAGAGCCGGCGCAGCGAGTACATAGAAGATCCGGGCATCCAGCGCGTTGAAAACGCCATGCTGCTTCAGAGCATCCCGCCCCAGGACAGGGCGATCTTTCAGCTGAGATACTTCGACGGCTACTCAGCCGAAGAGATATCCCACATGATGAACCTGCCCCCCGGTACGGTGCGCTCCAAGCTGTCCCGCTGCCGTAAGGTCTTAAAACAAAATCTTGAATGATAACGGAGGAAACGATTATGGCAAAGAAACTCATGATCAACTGCGCAAACTGCGACGCGAGAAATATCCTGGAAGAAAACTATTCCCACTACGAGCAGATCACCATCAACTGCGCAATGGTGCTTACCAGCCCCAACGCAAAGGCCGTTATGAACAAGCTCCCCCTGGTTTTGAACTGCGCCAATGTTCTGGAGATCGAGGGGAATGTGGATCTGCGCACCGTCAACGGCAGCAGCGAGATCAAGCAGAGCGATGCCGTGCCCGGCTCCAAATACTATATGATGGTCAACGGCTCTCTTACCATAGGCCCGAATACCCAGGCTCAGCTTGCCCAGTGCGTAGGTATGTCCATCAACGGCAGCCTGACCTGCCCGGAGAGCATTTACGCCAGCCTCAGCGGCGTAACCGTAAACGGCTCTACCATCAGCTATCCCGACGGCGCTATCCTGCTTAAGCGCAGCGCCGTGATCGATAAGCTGTTTGCCCTGCGGGCCAAGAGCAGCCTCTATTGGTCCAGCCGCCGGATGATCATGGTCGATCCCCAGCTGGACGCGGAGAAGCTCAGAAGCAAGGGGGTAACCTTCAGCACCAAGGAAGTGATCATTTCCCAATCCAAGGTAGAGCCGCTTATCGACCTGATCGACGAAAACGCCGAGATCATCATCGTGCCGGACGGAACTGCCGTCGTGCTGGACGATATTACCCTGAATGAGGATGCCCTGCGCCGGTACGGCAAGCAGCTGTATGTGATCGGGGATGTGACCGTGGGCGAAGATGCCGATGCTCTGGACGAGATCAAATATCTGAACATTCGCGGCGATGTAAAAGTGCCCCAGGCGCATAAGGAAAAGCTGCTGCGGGTGCTTACCGAGATCTCCGGCGAGGTAGAGATCGCCAAGCCCAAGGGTGCCGTGCTGGAGGACAAGCCCTATCTGAAGATCACCAAATGGATGCTGGAGCAGCAGCCCCTGGGCCTTTATGTCAGCGATTGCGCCGTTGTGAAGATCGCCGACGATATCCCCAAGGAGCTGATCTCCCAGCGCCTGCATATCGAAGATTGCGCCATGGTCAAATGCAGCGAGGAGCTGGAGGACGCGGTTACCATGGTCTGCACCGATGTGGCCAAGATCGGCGGCTCCGAAGAGGGCGACGGCATGGGCATTGGGGATATCCTGAAATCCGCAATGGGCGGCATCAAGGGCGCATTGGAAACCAAGGTCATCAACGCGGCGGACTATGTTCTGTAACCGGCAAGCCTTAGCCCGGCGCAATGCCGCCAAAATACCCGATCCGCAAAAATCGGGGCGACACATAGCGCCAATATTGTTAGAGGGTGCCTCATCGGTTTTGAGGCACCCTCTTTTATAATTTATTCCTTATTCTCTTTCCGGCGGAGCTTCCACTGGGTGAGCTTGTCAAAAAAGCCCGTAAGGTACAGAATGTTCAGCCCTAGGGCGCCCAGAGTCAAGCCGTTGGTAAAGAACACAAGATTCTCATAGCTGGCAATACGGCCGCCAAAGCCGTTGGTTTCGGACAGTATCAGGCAAAACAGTATCAAAATCACGGAGGTAACCATGATCTCGATCATTTTCTTTCTGTCCTTTTTGTTCTGCTCCTGAGTATATTCGGCAACCTTTTTCAGGGTGTCCTTGGTTTCGGTATCCATATTCTCGCTTTTCCTTTCTCCGTCAATGATTTCCCGAATGTCTGCACCGTAAAAGTCCGCAAGCTCAATAAGGGTTGCCAGATCCGGCATGTTGCTTCCGTTCTCCCACCGGGATACGCTCCGGGAGGATACATAGAACTTTTCTGCCAGCTGCTCCTGGGTCAGCCCCTTTTCTTTGCGCAGTTGTTTTAGAAACTCTCCGGTTTTTTGCTGATCCATAATCAGCGCCTCCTTTCGCCGTGATCATACCCTTTCCCCGCCCCAAAAACCAGGACACAAAGCGAGAAATGCCCTGTTTCGGGGTGGACAAGAAATGTCCGGCAGGTTATTTGGTAAAAATTGGGGCTTTTACAGCTGAAAATCTACTTCGTAGCCCTCATCAATGAGCAGATATTCTACCTGATGCGCTTTCGCCAGAGCCAGCGCCTGGGCGTTGTCTTCCAGCACACTTTCCAGGGTGCAGCCGCTGTCGTCCAGGCGGTTTTCTATGATGTTGGCGTATTTTCGGATGTCCTCAAAATGGCTGCGGATATACTTTTCCGACATGATCAGGCAGCAGCAGCGGATCTGGGCCAGATATGCTTCGCTAAAATCCTTCGCCCAGTCAAAGGGGATGTAGCAGCCCTCTACGGTCAGGTTTTGCCCGTTCTCGATGACGGTCTTAACCATTTCCCGAACAATTGGCCACAAATAGGCAGTAATCGCCCCGTCCTCACTCATAGGCGTAAGCTCCGTCTGGCCGCTGCGGATCAGGCCCATTTTCAGATGGTCGATAGAAAGGTAGGGGTAGCGGTATTTTTCCAGCAGTTTTTGGGCAAGGGCCGTCTTTCCCGTATGGGATGGCCCGGCGATGAGAATGACCATAGTTCTTTCCCTTTCAAATTTCGGTTGTTTATAATTATACCATATCCCCCTCCCGATGCCAAGAAATCCCTGGAAATTTTGTTGCGGCTTGGGCTGCCGGGGCTTTTTTTGCGGGGCGGAATGTGGTATAATATTTGCAAAAAACAAGGCAGGTGGGCATTTATGGATATCAAGATCGCTTTTTTTGACATTGACGGCACATTGATCGACCCCGCCGTGAAAAAGATCTCTCAAAAAACCGCCCTTGCCCTAACCGAGCTGCGGCGCAGGGGGATCAAAACCTGCGTAGTTACTGGCCGCCCCACCGCCAGCATGCCGGATTTTGGGGAGCTGGTGTTTGATGCCTTCGCCGGCTTCAACGGCGCGCTGTGCTACACCCCCAAGCAGATCATCTATTCCAATCCCATCCCCCGCCGGGAGGTGGAAAAGCTCCTGGAAAACGCCGCCGCTCTGGGCCGCCCGGTATCGGTAGCGGTAAAGGACCGGCTCAGCGCCAACGGCATCGACAAAGACCTGGCGGACTACTACGCCGTGCCCGGCCTGACCTTGACCGTTGACCCGGATTTTGCCCAAGCCTGCCAAGAGCCGGTCTACCAGATCATGGTGGGCTACCGGCCGGAGGAAAGAGATGCCCTTACCCAGGGGGTAACGGGGGTAAAGCTGGCCCTTTCCTGGGAGCGGGCCATTGATATCATCCCGGAAACCGCCGGCAAAAGCGCCGGCATCCGCAGCATTCTTAGCTTTTACGGGCTGACCCCCTCCCAGGCCATCGCCTTTGGCGACAGCTACAACGATTTGGAAATGTTTGGCTGCGTAGGCCACAGCGTAGCCATGGGCAACGCCGTGCAGGAGCTGAAGGCCATCGCCGGCGACATCTGCCCCCCGGTTTGGCAGGACGGCATCTACCAATACTGCCTGGCCAAAGGCCTGATCGGTTAAGCCTGCCATACACGCAAAAAGCCTTGCCGCATCCAAAAGGGTGCGGCAAGGCTTTTTTAGCATTTTTCCTCAGTTTTGCAAGGCAGCGGCTCTGCTTACAGATTGGCCTGCAGGAAAGCCTGCAGCTCGGCAGCGGCCTTCTCTTCGTCGGCGCCGTCAACGGTAACGGTAAGCTCCATGCCCTGCTTGGCAGCCAGGCGCATCAGCGCCATCAGGCGCTTGGCATCGGCAGTGCCGGTGGGGGCGGTAATGGTGATCTTGGAGGCGTAGCCTGCCACAGCCTTAACCAGCATGCCGGCGGGGCGGGCGTGTATACCCATGGGATCGTTGATGATGTGCTTAAATTCTTTCATGATAAATTCCTCGCTTTCGTAGGTTGATTATTCTTCCATATTGCAAATGCGCTTGCGGGTCTCCAAAATACGGCCGGCGGCCATACTCAGCTCCGTAAAGCCCATTTTTACAAGCTGCTCCTGCACCTTGGGATCCGCGCCCAGCTCGCCGCAGATACCGGCCCAGATGCCGTTATCGTTGGCAGCCTTGGCTATGTAAGCCAGCAGAGCCATGAGGGCGGGGTGGTAAGGATCGTAGAACTCGCCCAGCTTGGCGTTCTGACGGTCTACCGCCAGGGTGTACTGGGTAAGGTCGTTGGTGCCAACAGAGAAGAAGGCGGCTTCCTTGGCAAGCTCGTTGGCAAGCACCGCGGCGGCAGGGGTTTCTACCATAACGCCGATGGGCACTTCCCGGGTAGGAACGCCCTCTTCCTCCAGCTCAGCGCGCACCTTGGCGCACAAAGCCTTGGCAGCCTTCAGCTCCCAAACGGATGCTACCATGGGGAACATCACATGGAGGTTGCCGTAGGCAGAGGCCCGGTAGATGGCCCGCAGCTGGGGACGGAAGATCTCCTCCCGGGTAAGGCAGATGCGCAGGCCGCGCAGGCCCAGGGCGGGGTTTTCTTCCTTTTCCAGGTCCATATAGCTAACCTGCTTGTCCGCGCCGATGTCCAGGGTGCGGATGACCACAGGGCGGTGGCCCATGATCTGGGCTACCTGCTTGTAAGCTTCAAACAGCTCGTCTTCCGTAGGCAGGTTGTTTCTGCCCAGGTACAAAAATTCGCTGCGCATCAGGCCAACACCCTCGGCATCCGCGCTGATGGCGGCAATGGCATCCTCGGGAGAGCCGATATTGGCAACCAGCAGGATCTTCTTGCCGGAGGGGGTAATGCTTTCCTTGCCCCGGTAGGCCTCCAGGGCGTTCTTTTCCGCGGCGGCCTGGCTCTGCTTTTGCTTCAGCATAGCCAGAGTTTCCTCGTCGGGATCGGCATACCAGGTGCCGGTAAAGCCGTCAACGGCCAGCACCTCGCAGTTTTCCACATCCTCAAAGGTGATGTTGGACTGCACCAGGGAGGGAATGTTCAGCGTGCGGGCCAGAATGGCGGTATGGCTGGAGGCAGAGCCCTGGCGGGTAATAAAGGCCATGATGCGGTCTCTGGGCAGCTGGATGGTCTCGCTGGGGGCAAGATCCTCGGCTACCAGCAGGAAGCTGCCGTCGGGCAGGCTGAAGCCGGTATTGCCGCAGAGGATATCATACAGCCGGTGGGACATATCCCGGATATCGGCGCTGCGGGCGTTCATGTAGGCATCGTCCATAGCGGCGAACACCTGGGCAAACTCCTCGCCGGTATCCAGCGCGGCAATGGCAGCGGCGGCGCCGCCTTCAATGGCCATGTTCACGCCGTCCAGATAGTCCAGATCCTCCAGCATGAGCAGCTGCACCTCTACGATGGCGGCCTGCTCCTCGCCGATCTCTGCCTTGGCTTTTTCAAAAAGCTCCGTAAGCTGCCCCCGGGCGACCTCCAGGGCGGCATCAAACTTTGCCTTCTCCACCACCGGATCTCCGGAGGGAACAGGAAGCGTACGCTGAGCCTTGCTGTATACTACGGCAGGGCCGATGGCTACGCCGGGGAATACCGGCAATCCTACACCTTTTTTCATAGCAAACTCCTTACTTAGCCAGCGCTCCGGCGGCTTGCCCGGGCTTGGCGCATGGGCCCATGTCCGGCAAACGGCCTGATCCTAACGGCATTTTTTGTGGTTTCTTACACAGGTTAGCATATCAAATTTGTATGCCTTTGTCAAATGCGCAGCAGGGCAAAGCAGTTTTTTTGTTCAAAGTAACGGTAGCAGCGCTTTGCTTTTGTGCAACATTCCGAAAGCGCTCTTTTTGCCCCCGGTCTGGGGCTTTTCTTTTATTCGCCCCTGCGGTAGATGGCCAGATTTTCACCGTAGCGGGCGTGGAGGGTATAGCCCTGGCTTTCCAGCAGCCGCAGCAGACCCTGCACATTGCCATACTTTCTGGCGCTGCTGTCATCGTCCAGGTTCAGCACGATATAATCCGTGCTGAGCAGCTGCTCCTTGGTGCAGTAGCCCAGGTCGTAGATCACATCCCGCTGGGAAAGATAGGTGGTATAAAAGGTGGTAGCCGTTACGCTGGCGCCGTCGGGCACGGTATCGAGAGTATCCGCAATGCCGTCGTACCAGCCCCGGTACTGCTGGTCGTACTCGATCACCGTATCGGCGATGGGCTTGACCTCCTGGCCAAAGAGGCTCGCTCCGATGGCCAGCGCCCCGGCCAGCGCCGCCAGCCGAGCCCAGTCCCATTTAATATCCGCCACATTTACCGCCACCAGATACATTAGGCACGCGGTAGAGCCGAAATTATACTGGAAGAGGATGCTGTGCTGATACTGGTAGTCGCTCATCAGGTTGATAAGGAGATAAGGGATCAGCAGCACCAGCCGCTCGTAGCGCCGGGTGATAAAGGGCAGGCAAAGCAGGGGCAGCATGGTAAGGCGGATATAATCCAGCTTTTCCGGGTCTACGCATTCGTAAATGGCCTTCATAGGGCTTAGCAGCACCGCTTTTACCACGGTGATCAGCGAGCCGTTGCCATCGTACATAAAATTATCGTAGCGGTAGGTCATAACCCCGTCGCCATGGGCGGCCAGGTAGCCGGTAGCGGCAAAAAACCAAACCAGGCTCACCGCCAGCAGGGAAAGGCCGGTGACCGCGCCCATTTTGTCGCCGCGCAGCAGCCCCCGCAGCAGGGCGTACAGGGCAACCACTGCCACATACACCGCCGCGTCCTCTTTCACCCCCAGGGTGATCACCGCCGCCACCGCCGCCAGCCACAGCTTCTTTTTATCCAGGCCATACAGCAGCCACAAAATAGCGGGGGTAAGCATGCAGTTTTCGTGCATATCGTAGTACACGCCGCCGCCAAAAGCGGGGTAGCTCAGCAGCAGGGCGCACAGAAGCGCCCGAGCCGGGGCGCAAAGGCCATGATGCTTGCCGATGAGCCACAGAGGGATCACCGCCGAAGCCAAAATAACCGCCTGAAGCACCTGCAGCGTAGCAGGCTTGGGGAAAAGCAGGTAAAACGGCAGCATCAAATAGTAGCTGGGGGAAACATGCACCGCAAAATGGCTCAGGGCGCCGACCTCCCGCTCCAAGGTGGTAACGGGGGTGCCGTGGTTGGCCATGGAGTAGAACATCTGGGAGAAAATGCCAAAATCGTAGGTCGGCGTCCAGAAAATGTTCACCCGGCCCACCGTCCAGGCGCTTAAAAACCATACAAAGCCCACCGCCAGGGCAGCGGTCAGGGCCAGGCTGGCGATCTCAATGCCCTTTTGGGCCTTGGGGCTGCATTTGGCGGGCAGCTTTTTCTCTTTGGCGGTTTCGCCGTTCCAGCCCAGCAGGGCGTATGCCACCAGCAGAATGAGAATCAGCAGGCAGGCCTGCAAAAAGCTGGGGCGGAAGTTCCCCTTCAGGCTAACCGCCGTCAGGGCGGCAAAGGCAGCCGGAATGCCCCAGCGCTCGGCGGCTTCCCAGCGGCTGAAAAACAAAGCGGCAGCGATCCCCGCGGTGATCAGCACCAGCCGCAGCAGCTTCATCTTCGCCAGGTCTGCCACCCCGGCCAGAGCCGGGCGCACAGCCAGGGCTTCTACCAGCGCCGCCAGCAGCCAGCCCAGCACCAGCCTGCGCAGGCATTTTTGGGTAAGATCTTTGGTAAACATAGGCTTTTATCCTTTGGGAGGTTTTTCTGCATTATACCATAGCCCAGGGGAAACAACAAGCATAAAATAGGCTGGTAAATTGCTAAGCACCTAAATATCTTATATCTCATATCTTATATCTTGTATCTCCGCCAATATGGCTAACTGTAAAAGCCCTCCCCGGGCGGGGAGGGCTTTTGCGGTTATCAATTATTCTACAGTGCCGTCCCAATCGGTGTTGTATACGCAGGAGCCGTTGCGGGAGGCGAAGATCACGGCAAAGTCGCCATACTTGGCGGCATCCTCAGCGGCGGGGATGGCGCAGAGGTTTTCGATCACGCCGTCCTTGGCGGTGGCGATGATGTCGGCGGTCAAAGCGCCCGGGCCGGCGTTGTTGTACTCAAAGAGCTGAGCCGCTACCGGGTCGGCGTTCATTTTGGTGTAGCGGTCGTTGAGGGGAGAGGCGGTATCGCCGTAGGCTTCCAGGGAGAAGCTGTCGTCCAGGGTGGAGTTCATAACCATAACGGTCATGTACTGATCCCAGCCACGGGCTACGGATACGCTGCCGGGCTGCACCTTTTCGTCGCCCTGGAATACGCAGCCGTCAAAGATGAAGCCGTAGGCCACATGGGCAGAGCTGTTGCCACCCTTGGTGGTAACCACATAGCCGCCGTTCTTCTCCTCCAGGCCGGCGCCGGTGGACTGGATGGTGCAGCCGGTGAAGTAAGCGGTGGCATCGTTGCCGAAGATATAGTCGGTGCGGCCCTCGATGTAGCAGTTGCGGTAGATATGGCGGCCGTTTTCGGCGTAGAGGGTATCCTGGTAGGAGCTAAGGCGCATATCCTCGAATACGCACTTGTCCGCTCTTACCAGCAGGGCGACCGCCTGGGTGCCTGCGCCGGCAATGGTCTTGGAAAGCTCGTAGCGCTCATGGGTGTTGTAGTAGTTCTCAATGGTAAAGCCCTTGCCGCAGAAATTGATGGCTTCCGCTCTTACAGAGAAGGTGGCAGAGCCGTCGGTAGAGTAGCCGGAGGTGCCGCTGGGGTCGGTGAGGCCGTTGAGGGCATCATAGGTAACCACGATCTCCTCAGCCTTGATCCCCTGGGCAGCCTGAACGGTAAGGTAGGGCAGAGAAATGTCTACCTTTTCGTAGTAAGTGCCGGGGTAGAGGGTAATGGTCTTGCGGCTGTAGCGGGGGGCATTCAGCAGCTCCATCAGCTTCAGGGCATCGTTGATGGAATTTACCGTGACCACGCCGTCAGCGCCCTCGCCGGGGGTGGCGTTCTGGTCAACGATCACATGGGATTTATTCACTTTGTCGGAAAGCTCCAGAATGGTCACGCCGTAGGAAGCGGTGCAGCCAAACGCGCTAACGGTGACTACGGGGTTTTCCTTGGTAGCGGCCTGGACGGTGTATTCGCCGGAAGTAAGCAGGAAATCCTGCGCGCCGTCCACGCCGGGAGCGGAGCAGGAAGCGATCACGCACAGATTATCGTAGTTATCGTAGCTGCTGCCGGCCAGGTAGAGCTTTTGCACCGGGTGGGTAACGCGGCTGGCATCCAGGGCATGGTCAGAAAGGCTTATGGAATCCACGCCGTATACGGTAATGTCATACTGGGCGGTAAAGCCGGTGGGGGTGTGGGTCACGGCGGCGGTATAAACGCCGGGCTTGCTGCTGTCTACCTGGGAAAAATCAACGGTATAGTCTTCGTTTTTCACGCTGTCGTGGCGGCCGTTGCCGTAAACCAGCTCCACGCTCAGGCCATCGGTATTCAGCTCACGGCCGGCAAGCACCTTGTTTTTCGGCTGGAACACTTCAATGGCTACCGGCTCGCTGCGCTCCATGCGCTCGGTAATGAAAAAGTCGCCAATGCGGGCAGAGCCGGAGGTTACGATGCGGTAATTGCCGGGCTGCAGGTCGGTGATCTCAATGCCGGGCACAAAATCGCCGCTGGCCAGCTCTTCGCTCTTATAGATCTCCACAGCTTCGCCGCCCTCCGGCAGATATACCAGGGTAAGCACGCAGCCGCTGCTGCTGGCGCCGCGCACATCGAACTTTACAGAGTTTACAGAGCCTTCCAGGGTAAAGGTAATGTCCTTTTTCTGGGTGTTTACATTGCCGCCGGTAAAATGGCCGCCGTTGCTGGTTTCAAAATAGCAGCCCGCGCCAAAGGTAAACTTGCCTACGGTAATATCCTCGGCGGACTTGGCCTTTTCGCCGCCGGCCAGGGTAAGGGCGGCTACAAAATCCGGGGAGGTGACCACATCCTCGTAAGGCGGGATCAGCTTGGGGGTAGCCGCTTCAAACTGGAAAGCAACGCCGTCTACCGTAATGCTGTACAGGCCAACGCCCTCCTGCTGCAGCGTTGCGGTATCGCCCGCCACAGTATAGCCGCTGTCTGCCAGGGTGGGCAGGGCCAGGGACTCAATAGCGCCGCAGGAGCAGCTGCGCTGGGCTTCGCCGGGAAGCTCCTGAGTAGGCAGCTTGGTTACGGACCACTCGCCGTAGGCGCAGGTATGGGGCTTATCCTTGCCGCAGGCGGCAAAGGCGCTCAGGCACAAAGCCAGGGCCAAAAGCATGCAAATTATCTTTTTCATAAGCGCGCTCCTTTATTTCCAAAGGCCGTTGGGGTACAGCCCCTGCTCCGTAAAGGCCTTCAGGGCAGCAACTACCAGGGGCTTATCGGCGGCGTAGGTAACGCCGTACCACTTATCCGCAGAGGACAGCACCTTTACTCTGGCCACATCCTCCTTCAGCAGGTCGCCCACGATCATGGGCAGCAAAAATTCCTTCTTGGCAGGATTCTGGGGCAGCTCCTCCTTCAGGAAAACGGGGAAGCGCTCCGCCAGGGCATCCAGCAGGCTGGGGGTAAAGCCGAACATATTCATAGATACCAGGGTGTCCGGGTGCAGCTCGGTCCAGTTTTCCCCGTCCTCGGTAAAACGGATGGCGTCGGGCTGCTTTTCGATCTTCAGCCGCTCTACGATGGCGGTAAGGTAGCCCTCGCCGCTTACCTCGCATACGCCCCGGGCAACGCTGCCGTGGTCGGAAACCGTATTGCGCAGGTAGTAGCCTACCATGCAGTAGTTGGCCTTGTCGGTATCCTCAGCGCCCAAAAGGGCATTGTAGATGGTGCGGTAGGCGGACTTGCCGTAGTAATCGTCGGCATTGATCACGGCGAAGGGAGCGCCGTCGATGGCTTCCCGTGCGCAAAGCACGGCGTGGCCCGTGCCCCAGGGCTTGGCGCCCCGCTCTTGGGGTACGGTCATGCCCTCAGGCAGCAGCTTGTCCTGCTCCTGGCAGGCGTAGCGGATCTCCATGGGGCAGTTTTTCAGGCGAGCGCCCACGGTATCCATAAAGTCCTTACGGATGGCTTCTTTGATGATGATCACGGCAGTGCGGAAGCCTGCCTCGTAGGCATCAAACAGGGAGAAATCCAAAATTGCCTCCCCCTGGCAGCCCACGGGGTCGATCTGCTTCAGGCCGCCGTAACGGCTGCCCATACCGGCGGCCATAACCACCAAAACAGGATTCTTAGACATAAGACGATACCTCCTAAATATAGATACATTTATAATAATGGATTTTTCTGGAATAAACAAGAGGCAATTAACCAAAGCATCACCGTAGGGGAGGGTCTTGACCCTCCCTAAAACAAAATTTGGTTGTGAAGAGCCGAGATTTAAGAGTGGAGAGTGAAGATACCGGTATCTCAACTCTACAATCTTCAATCTCCCATCGCAGCCATTCGGCGGCTATACATTTTGTCGATATGCCTCCGGCTCGATATTTTTGCCGTTGGCAAAATCGATATAATTCTGCTTCGCAGAATTTCGATATGTTGCCTAATGGCAACGCTTTTTAAAGCCGCAGGCAGATGCTGTCCTTGCCCAGGCCGTCCCAGCGGAAATGGGGTATCAGCTCCCGGGCGGAAATGTCCTCTACCCGGTCCATCAGCCCAGCGGTGCAGGCGAGAATACCCAGCAGCCGCTCCGGCCGCATTTGCTTTTGCAGCTGCCCCAGATCCATATCCTTGTCCCGCTTGCTTAAGCGCCGCCCGTCCGGGGCCACCAGCAGGGGCACATGGCCGTAGGCGGGCGCTTGGAAGCCGAACAGCTCCTGCAGATACATCTGCCTGGGAGCAGATGCCAGCAGATCCACGCCGCGGACCACCTCAGTTACCCCGGCTTCGCCGTCGTCCACCGTAACCGCCAGCTGGTACACATACACCCCATCGGCCCGGCGCACTACAAAATCGCCGCACTGCTTTGCCAGATCCTGGGAAAAATCCCCCTGGGCCATGTCCGTCAGGCAGATCACCCTTTCCGGCACTTGTACACGCCAAGAAAACTTATCCCCCTTTTCCTTTCGCTGCTCCGGCGTTAAGCCCCGGCAAGTTCCGGCGTATACATAGGTGCCGTCGCTTAAATGGGGGGCATTGACGCTGTGCAGCTGGCTTCGGGTGCAGTAGCAGGGGTAGAGCAGGCCCTTTTGGGCCAAAAGGTCAAAATAGCGGTCATACACCTGGGTGCGCTGGGATTGGGGGGGCGTTTCCTCGTCCCAATCCAGGCCCAGCCAGGTAAGATCCCGGCGCAGAGTTTCGGCAAACTCCGCGCTGGTGCGCTGGGTATCCAGATCCTCCATGCGCAGCACCATCTTGCCCCCCTGGCTGCGCACGGAAAGCCAGGCGATCAGGGCGGCAAACACATTGCCCAGGTGCATCCGGCCGGAGGGGGTAGGAGCAAAGCGGCCAACGCATTCCCTCATAGCCGCACCCCCTTTTTTGCAGCTTTGTCAACAGCCTTTCGGCTCAGGTAGTTGGCCCAGCATTCCGGGTAAAACCAGTAGTAAGACAGGCCGGTGCGCCGGCGGTATCTCCGGGCCACGGGAAGGGTGGCCCAAAGCAGGGAGGGCAGGCCGATCACGATCAAAAACAGGGGCCCAAGAATAACAGATTGCAGGCTGTGGCCGTATTCGTGGAGCAAAAGCTCCCGGTCGTAGCCCTCTTCCAGAAATAGAAACATGCCGATGCCCGCGCTGGAGGAGCGCCGCCAGCGCTTTACCGCAGCCCCGCCAAACCGGGGCTGAGCCTCCCCCTTGCAGGCCAGCCACACCGCCAGGCCCAGGAGATTCTGGGGCAGGCCCCAGGTCCATTGCAGCAAATAGTAAAAAAACAGCTTCATAACGGCTCCTCCTGCATATGCTTACGGTAGAACCAGATCAGGAACGGCACGCTCACCGCAAAGGTAAGCCCATCGGCCACCGCCTGGCTGGCAAGCACGCCGCTGCTGCCAAACAGCGCCGGCAGCGCATAGATCGCCGGCAGGAAGAAGATGCCCTGGCGGCAGCTGGCCAGCACAGTAGCCGCCAGCTTGAAGCCCAGGCATTGGGCCAGCTGGTTTACAAAGGTAGAAAAAGCCAGCACCGTGATCACCGCCCCCAAATACAGCAGCATCTCGCTGCCCAGGGCGATCACCTGGGGATCGTTGCTCATAAAATCCATCAGCTCCCGGCGCAGGGCGATGATAGCCGCCGTTGCCACCAGGCAGAAGGCGCTGCCCACGGTCGTGGCAAAGCCGAAGGCCTTCCAGGCCCGCTTCCGGTTTTTCGCGCCGTAGTTATAGCCCGCCACGGGCTGGAAGCCCTGGCCCAGGCCGATCAGCAGGTTGCGCAAGAGCATATAGATCTTGTTGGCAATGGTAGCTGCCGATGCCAAAGCATCGCTGCCGCCGCCGTAGGCCACCGCCTGGATATTCAGCACCGCGGCAGCCACGCTGCCCAGCCCCTGGCGGAAGATGGTAGGGATGCCGGTAAGAACAATCTTGCTGTAATCCGCCATACGGCGGCTGATGTACTTGGGGTGGATGCTTACGATGGATTTGCCCCGCAGGAAAAAGCTGAGCAGGATCAAAAAGCTGACGCACTGGCTGATGGCGGTCGCCAGCGCCGCGCCTCCGGCGCCCATATCCAGCTGAAAGATCAGCAGCGGATCCAGGGCCATGTTGATCAGGCCGCCGGACATCATGCCCCACATAGCCAGCCGGGATTGCCCCTGGGAGCGCAGCACATTGTTCAGCACAAAGGTAGAGCAGCTGATGGGGGCGGCGATGAGGATAAAGGCGGCGTAGCTGCGGGCATGGGGCTTCATAGTCGCCGAGCATAAAAGCCCCAGGATCGGCTCTAAAAAGCAAAGCCCCAGGGCGCCGATCAGGCCGCCCAGGGCCATGGCGCTGTAGAAGCCGGTAGCGCCGTAGGTATGGGCCGCCCGGTCGTCCTTTTCTCCCAGCTTCAGGCTGATCAGGCTGCTGGCGCCCATGGCAAAGCCAAAGCCCACCGCCTGGATCACGGACATAATGGAAAACACCGCGCCCACCGCCGCGGAAGCAGACTTATCGATCTGGGATACGAAATAGGTATCGGCGGTGTTGTAGATCACGGTGATCATGGTGCTCAGGATAGTAGGCAGCGCCAAAGACATAACCAGCCGGGGTATGGGAGCTGTCAGCATGCGCTGATACTGGGCATCGCTTTTGGTTTGCATGGGGCTGCCTCCTTTCCATAGCTGCTGCCCGTCAGGGCCTTCTTATGCTTCATTATAGCTCCCCCGGCCGCAAAATGCAAGGCCATACGCCCGGCAAAGGGTGCCGGTGATTGCTTTTTGCACAAGGATGTGGTATAGTTGGCAGGATGTATCACCGGCAAGGAGTATCGCTATGGAACTGCATTTTTTAACCCCCGCTTCCCCCTTTCTGGAGCAGGCCCGGCAGCTGTATATTCAGGCCTTCCCCCTCTGCGAGCGCCGGGATGGGGAGAATATGATCCCGGAAAACCCCCTTTTTCGCCCCGCCGTTTTGTTGGAAGGCCGGGCCTTTTGCGGCATTCTTTTTTACTGGGAAGGGCCGGAGCTCCTCTTTTTGGAGCATTTTGCCATAGCGCCCCAAAAGCGAAACGCAGGGCTGGGAGCTAAGGCTTTGGCGCTGCTGAAAGAGCTGGGAAAGCCCATCGTCTTGGAGATCGAGCCGCCCCAGGATGCTTTGACCTGCCGCCGAAAGGGCTTTTACGGGCGCAGCGGCTTCCGGGAAAACCCCTGGCAGCATATCCAGCCCAAATACCGCTTTGGCGACGCGGGGCTGCCCCTGGCGCTGCTTTCCTACCCCAAAACCCTTACCGAAGCCGAATGGCAGCGCTTCGAAGCCTTTCTGGAGGAAAATGTAGCCTGGCGCCCCCGGTAAGCAGGCCCGGGAAAAGCTCCCGGCCAAAAAGAAGCCCGGTTTTTCTCCCAAAAATGGGAAAGAAACAGTTTACAATTTGCGAAATTTGTGGTAAAGTGTATGTGGTGGATTATGGGCTTGCGCCTTATCTGCCCTTTGGCGTTTTTTGCGGCTGGTTGGCCGGTTTTGGCCGTTTGGCCGCTTTCGGCTTTGCGCCGGGAAGCGCCCCCTGATCTTTTAAAAAATTTTTGATATAGAAGAGAGGAAACAATATGCTGTTAGCTAGCACCCTGGATGACATCAGCATTGCCGACGCGGGCCTTACCGCGTTGCTTGGTTATGCCGTTGTGTTCGCAGGCCTGATCTCCCTGATGATCGTTATTACCCTGCTGGGTAAGGCCTTCTCCGCAAAGAAGACCGCCGCAGCCCCCGCTGCTGCCGCGCCTGTAGCTGCCGCTCCCGCAGCCGATGCTGCCCCTGCGGCTGAGCCTGCTGCCCCCGGCACCGCCGGCCAGCTGAAGCTCCACGATGTCCCCCCCAAGACTGCCGCCATGCTTATGGCCATCGTGGCTGACGAGACCGGTAAGCCCCTGAACGAGCTGCGCTTTACTTCTATTAAGGAGGTCAAATAACCATGAATATTGGCGAAACTCTTTTGAACCTCTGGAATTCCTCCGGCTTTGCCGCCATGTTCCAGGGCGATACCTGGAAATGCGCCGTGATGCTGGTCATCGGCTGCGTGCTGCTGTACCTGGCTATTGTTAAGAAATTTGAGCCCCTGCTGCTGTGCGGCATCGCTTTTGGCTGTATCCTTTCTAACCTGCCCATGGGCGGCCTTTATCACCAGGAGATCTGGGATGCCTTTATGGACGCAGATAGCGCCTTCTATCACAGCTACGGCTATGTTATGAAGAACGGCGGCCTGCTGGACATTTTCTACATCGGCGTAAAAACCAGCCTGTACCCCTGCCTGATCTTTATGGGCGTTGGCGCCATGACCGACTTTGGCCCCCTGCTTTCCAACCCCAAGAGCCTGCTGCTGGGCGCTGCCGCTCAGATGGGCGTATTCGCCGCTTTCTTCGGCGCTGTGCTGCTGGGCTTCAGCGGCTCTGAGGCCGCTTCCATCGGCATCATCGGCGGCGCTGACGGCCCCACCGCCATCTTCCTTACCTCCAAGCTGGCTCCCCATCTGCTGGGCGCCATCGCTGTGGCAGCCTACTCCTACATGGCGCTGATCCCCCTGATCCAGCCCCCCATCATGCGGGCGCTGACCACCGCCGAGCAGCGCAAGATCAAGATGGTGCAGACCCGTACCGTTTCCAAGACCGAGAAGATCATCTTCCCCATCCTGGTTACTCTGTTCGTAGCTCTGCTGCTGCCGGATACCGCCGCCCTGGTAGGCTGCCTGATGCTGGGCAACCTCTTTAAGGAGACCGGCGTTACCGACCGCCTGAGCGATACCGTACAGAACGCTCTGATGAACATCGTTACCATCCTGCTCTCCACCGCCGTAGGCGCTACCATGGTAGGCTCCAATTTCCTCACCGTAGAGACCCTGAAGATCGTGGTGCTGGGCGTTGTAGCTTTCGGCCTGTCCACTGCCGGCGGCCTGCTGGGCGGCCTGGTGATGTGCAAGCTCACTAAGGGCAAGGTAAACCCCCTGATCGGCTCTGCCGGCGTTTCCGCCGTGCCTATGGCTGCCCGTGTAGCCCAGGTAGAGGGCCAGAAGGCCAACCCCTCCAACTTCCTGCTCATGCACGCCATGGGCCCCAACGTTGCCGGTGTTATCGGCTCTGCCATCGCCGCAGGCTTCCTGCTGAGCGTATTCGGCTAATTCCCTATAAGCCAACGGCCCGCCTTTCGGCGGGCCGTTCAGCATTTTTTAACCAAAAACGCGGCGGGAGTAAACCCCCGCCCTACGGTGCCTTTGAGAACACGGTGTAGGGCGGGAGCTTGCTCCCGCCGTTGCTATTGGGAATTTATATTGCTTTTTGGTTACAGCAGCTTCTTAATGTAGGCTTCAATGGCCTCATCCTTGCAGTTGGCGAAGAACAGCTCCTGGAATTTCTCGCCGGCGATGGCACCCTTGAGCAGCTCCTGGTCGATGGCATCCAGGCACTCCAGCAGGGGGCGCATGGTAACGGCGCGCACGCCGTCGAGAATCTTCTTGTTGCGCTGCTCAGGCACTACCCGCTCCTTGGGGTAGCCCTGGCCGTGGCCAAAGCCAAAGAGCTTTTCAAACACATAGGTCAAATTCAGCTCAGCGCCCCAGCCGAAGCCCTTGGCAAAGGGCATGGAAACGGCGTTGCCGTCGTTCACATGGGCGAAGGTATAGGCGTCAACCGGGTCCTGCACATGGCCGCAGATCAC
This sequence comes from Oscillospiraceae bacterium, assembly GCA_017437095.1. Lineage (GTDB taxonomy): Bacteria > Bacillota > Clostridia > Oscillospirales > Oscillospiraceae > Faecousia. Next base: position 13,627 of record JAFSBW010000023.1, on the reverse strand, counting down.
GCCGGGGAAGCTGTTCATAGCCAGCATAGCGCCTGCGCCGGTGCCGCAGCCGGTAATTACATAGTCCGCAGCGCCGCTGTTCAGCAAAATAGCGCCCAGAATGCCGCACTGCACATAAGTCAGCTGGGCTTCGTCGGCAGCGGAATACATGCCGTAGTTGTCAACGCTGTGGCCCATAGGCTCTACAACTTCCTTCAGGGCCTTTACGATGATCTCGTTTTTGGCAGCCTGGCTGTTTTCATTGATCAGAGCAATTTTCATGGATAGATCCTCCTAAAGTTTGTTATGGTTATATTATAGTAAAAAATCCGCCCCCGGTCAAGCCCTTAGGCCGCTGCGCATTTGCGCCCCAGGGGGCTTGCATTTTGGGGGAAAATGCGCTAGAATAAGCTAGGCTGGGGAGGTATTTGAAAACCGCGGAAAGCCGGGCTTTTGCCGGCTAAGCCGCCCCCTTTCCCCTTAACTGAATACCGCCCCCCTATTATTTCGCCGCGATCCGCGGCAAAAAGGAGATCTGCAATGAAAAAACATCTTGCATTTTTCCTGGCAATGCTGATGCTCCTGGGCTTACTTTGCGGCTGCAAAGGAGCCACCGGAAAAAACACCAGTGCCGGAATGAAAGACAATTCCATCACGGTGGGCATTGCTCAGGACCTGGACAACAGTCTTGACCCGTACAAAATGACGGCCGCAGGAACTAGAGAGGTCATGTTCAACATCTTCGAGGGCTTGGTAAAGCCCGACAAGGACGGTAATTTTGTGTGCGCCGTGGCATCTGATTATTCTGTCAGCTCCGACGGCCTGGTGTACACCTTTATTTTGCGCAGCGGCGTGGTGTTCCACAACGGCGCAAAGGTTACCGCGGAAGATGTAATGTATTCTTTCAAAACCTGCGCTTCTACCTCGGTGACCGCTGCCCTGGTGGAGGCGCTTTCTGCTGTGGATGCGTATGAGGTCACGGCCACACAGTTCAGCATCGTTCTCAAAGAGCCCAACCCCGACTTTTTGAGCTATGTGTGCAACGTTTCCATCGTGCCCAAGGATTATCACGATCAGGATACCGCCCCGGTAGGCACCGGGCCTTTCAAGTTCCAGTCCCGCCGGGTGCTGGATAACTTCGTCATCGTAAGAAACGACGATTACTACGGCCAAAAGGCCCACCTTTCCAAGGTGACCTACCGCATCCTGGAGGATAATACCGCTCTGTTCACCGCTCTGAACAGCGGCAGCCTGGACTTAGTGGCCCACCTGACCATCGACCAGACCAAAAACCTGACCAACGGCTATCGTGTTGCCGAGGGTACTATGAATCTGGTGCAGGCTATCTACCTCAACCACGATGTGAAGCCCTTTGACGATGTGCGGGTCCGCCAGGCGCTGTGCTACGCCGTGGATGTGGATGCCATGCTGAAGCTTACCTCCGGCGGCCACGGCACAGCCGTAGGCTCTTCTATGTACCCCGCCTTCGGCAAGTATTTTGACGAAAGCCTGGCCAACGCCTACCCCCATGATATTGCCAAGGCCAAGCAGCTTTTGGCGGAAGCGGGCTACCCCAACGGCTTTAGCTTTACCATCAAGGTGCCCAGCAACTACCAGCCCCATGTGGACTGCGCTACGGTGCTGGTAGAGCAGCTCAAGGCTGCCGGCATCGATGCCAAGATCCAGCTGGTGGATTGGTCTACCTGGCTGAGCGATGTATACAAGGGCCGCAATTTTGAAGCCACCATTACCGGCTTCGACTCCTCTACCCTCAACGCCAGCGGCATGCTGGCCCGCTGGGAGACCGGCAACGGCAAGAATATGATCAACTATTCCAACGCCGATTACGACGCCGCCTACCGGGCCGCCAGAGCCACCGCCGACGATGCCCAGCAGACCCAGTATTACAAGCAGTGCCTGGCCATCCTCAGCCAGGATGCCGCCAATGTATACCTGCAGGACCTGGTAGACTTTGTAGCCACCCACCCCAAGCTCAAGGGCTACGAGTTCTACCCCCTGTATGTAATGGATATGTCCCTGCTTTACTGGGACAAATAAATGCCGGAAAGGAGCGGTAACCAATGAAATATTTAGCCAAAAAGCTTGCCGCTCTGGTGGCGACCCTGCTGGTGGTATCCCTGCTGGCGTTTTTGGCCTTCCAGGTGATCCCCGGCGACCCTACTACCAAAATTTTAGGCACAGAAGCTACTGACGAAGCGGTAGAAGCCCTTCGCCAGGAGCTGGGGCTGAACGAAAATGTATTCGTAAGGTATTTTCGCTGGCTGGGCAATTTCCTTACCGGCGATTTTGGCATGAACTACAGCCGTCATATGCCCGTCAGCCAGCTTTTGGGTGACGGCCTGGTGGTAACCTTTGCCCTTACGGTGCTGTCTTTTCTCATTACGGTGCTGGTAGCCATCCCTCTGGGCATTCTGGGAGGCAGCGCCCGCAGCCAGCTTCTCGACGGCGCTTTCGCCGTGGTGGATCAGGCAGTCATGAGCATTCCCCCCTTCTTTATGGCCACGCTCCTTACCTGGGTGTTCGGCATTTTGCTGGGGCTTTTCCAGCCCGGGCGTTATACCTCCTATGCCGACAGCATCCCCGGCTTTGTGGCCTGCCTGATAATGCCCGCCCTGTCCATCGCCATCCCCCGCATTGCTATGACGGTAAAGATGCTGCGCAGCGCCATCCGGGAGGAAATGGAGCGCGACTATGTGCGCACCGCCCGCAGCCGGGGCAACAACCGCCGGGCCATCTTGGCGCGCCATGTGCTGAAAAACGCCATGGTTACTACCGTTACCTTCCTGGCGGTGTCCGCTGCGGAGATCATGACCGGCTCTATCATCATTGAGCAGGTGTTCGGCCTGCCGGGTGTGGGCCAGCTGCTGCTGGAGGGCATTTCCAACCGGGAGTTCCTTACGGTGCAGGCCATCGTGGTTATTTTGGCCGCCTGGGTAGTTGTGGTGAATTTCCTGGCGGACATTCTCCACCAGCTTTTGGACCCCCGGGTCCGCTACGAGTAAGGGGGGCAAAGTATGAAGAAATACAACGGCTTCCTGCTTTGCGGCGGCATTCTTACCGCTGCCATGCTTCTTTTCATCCTTTTGGGCTGCTTCTGGACGCCCTATGATACCACGGCCATGGATCCCAATGCCATGGAGCAAAGCCCCTCCTGGCAGCACCTGATGGGTACCGACAAATTCGGCCGGGATATTCTCAGCCGGGTTATGGAGGGCGCTGCCAGCTCCCTGTTTATCGCGCTGTGCGTGGTGGCCATCGGCTGCTTCTTCGGCCTGATTATCGGCGCGCTTTGCGGCTACTACGGCGGCATTGCCGATGCCATCCTTACCCGGGTGTGCGATTCCATTACCGCCTTCCCCTCTTTTTTGCTGGCGCTGGTAATCATCAGCGTAGCCGGGCCTGGCACTTATAACATCATCTTCGCCCTGGGCATTCTGTTTATCCCCAGCTTTGCCCGCATCGTGCGCACAGAGTATGTGACCTGCCGGGACTTAAACTATATCCAAAGCGCCCGGCTCATGGGCGCGGGAGATCTGCGCATTATGGTGGCCCATATTCTGCCCAATACCCTTACCGTGCTGCTCAGCGCCCTGACCATTGGATTTAACAACGCCATCCTCAGCGAGGCCAGCATGAGCTTTTTGGGCCTGGGCGTGCAGCCGCCTACCCCCAGCCTGGGCTATATGCTCAATGAAAGCCGCAGCTCCATCAACTCTACCCCCTGGTATATGCTCTTTGTAGGCGCTACCATCGTGCTGCTGGTGCTGGGCTTCAGCCTTTTGGGTGAGGGCCTGCAGCGCCAGGCCCAGGAGGATTGATATGCAAGCTCCTATTTTAAAAGTGAAGGACCTGAAGGTCCATTTTAACGATGCCCCGGCGGAAAAAAACGCCGTAGACGGCATCAGCTTTACCATTGAAGCCGGCGAGGTGGTGGGCCTGGTAGGCGAAAGCGGCAGCGGCAAAAGCGTTACCGCCATGAGCATCAGCGGCCTGATGCCCAAGCGCAAGGCCACCAAAAGCGGCTCCATCACCCTGGACGGCAGCGAGGTCTTCAGCTGCCCGGACGCGGAGGTGCTGGATATTTTAGGCGAAGAGCTGGGCGTTGTGTTCCAGGAGCCTATGACCGCCATGAACCCGGTTATGACCATCGGAGAGCAGGTAGAAGAGGCCCTCTTGGTGCATACCAAGCTGACAAAGCAGCAGCGCCGGGAGCAAGCCCTGCGGGCCATGGAGCTGGCGGAGCTGGAGGAGCCGGAAAAGGTGTATGATATGTACCCCCATCAGCTCTCCGGCGGTATGCTCCAGCGGGCTATGATCGCCTCTGCCATCATTTCCCGGCCCAAGCTGCTGCTGGCGGACGAGCCTACCACCGCTCTGGATGTTACCACCCAGGCGGAGATCCTGGAGCTGCTGCAGCGGCTCAACCGCAAGCATAACATGGCCATTTTGCTTATCAGCCACAACCTGCATGTAGTGCGCAAGCTTTGCAGCCGGGTGCTGGTTATGCGCAAGGGTAAGATTGTAGAAGACGGGCCTGTGGAAGAGGTATTTCGCAACCCCCAGCATGAATATACCAAAGCCCTCATTGCCGCCATCCCCAAGGGCTACCAAGGAGGCCGCCATGGATAAGCCGATTTTGGAGATCAAAAACCTAAGCAGCTTTTATGAGCGCCGCGCCGGCGGCATCTTTGGGGAAAAGGAACGGGTGCAGATCCTGCACGATATTTCCTTTTCCATCCTCCCGGGGGAAACCCTGGCCCTGGTAGGCGAAAGCGGCAGCGGCAAAACTACCCTCTGCAAAGCCATTTTGGGCATGCTCAAGGACTATACCGGCCAGGTCATCCACCGCTCCCAGCGGCCCCAGATGGTGTTTCAGGATCCTTTCAGCTCCCTGAATCCCGCCCATACCATCGGCTGGATCTTAGAAGAGCCCCTGCGCCTGCAGGGCAAGCTTTCTAAGCAGGAGCGCAAAGCCGCCGTGGTAGAAATGCTGGAGCAGGTGGGTCTTGGGGCGGATTATGTAAACCGCAAGCCGGACGAGCTTTCCGGCGGCCAGCGCCAGCGGGTAGCCATTGCCGCCGCTGTGATCACCCGGCCCGCCCTGGTGATCGCCGACGAGCCGGTAAGCGCCCTGGATGTTACCATCCAGGCCCAGATATTGGAGCTTCTGCGCTCCATGCAGCGCCGCTACGGCCTGAGCTACCTGTTTATCAGCCACGATTTGAATGTGGTCTACGAGCTGTGCGACCGTGTGCTGGTCATGCGCGACGGCCGCATCGTAGAGCAGGGGGATGTGCAGAGAATCTACGCCAACCCCCAGCACGAATACACCAAGCAGCTGTTAAAGGCTGCCCAGTAAATCAACAAGCCGCCGTTGCAACGCAACGGCGGCTTTAATTGCTTATAGGGGCGCTTGCTTGATCTTTGCGTAGCGGCGGGGGTACTGCTTGGGGGTAGGGGCGATCTTGCGCAGGGCGATCACGGAATGCTCCGCCCCGTCAATGAAAAATACGCTCACCTTTTCCAGCTTCAGCCCCAGCTTGGCAATGGCGTTTTTGGCTTCTGCCAGCTCTTCCCGGGCGGCAGAGCCCTTCATAGCCAGCACCGTGCCGCCTACCTTTACATAGGGGGCGGTAAGCTCCAGCAGGATATTCAGCCGGGCCACCGCACGGCTGGTAGCGTAGTCGTACTGCTCCCGGCGCTGGGCTACAGCTTCCTCTGCCCGGGCGGTGAGGATCTCCTGGGGCTTTACCCCCAGCTGGGGCAGAAAGCCCTCCAGCCAGGTCATGCGCTTGCCCAGGCTGTCCAGCAGGGTCACCTTGGCCTCCGGGCAGGCGATCTGCACCGGCACGCCGGGAAAGCCCGCCCCGCAGCCTACATCGATCACGCTTTTTCCTCGCAGATCTGCCAGGGTAAGCAGGGTAAGGCTGTCCACCAGGTGGAGCTTGGCCACCTGCCGGGGCTGGGTAATGGCGGTAAGGTTCATAACCTCGTTCTGCTTTACCATGCCGTAGCCAAAATCGCACAGAGTTTGCTGAATGTCTTCGCTCAGGCTCAGCCCCAGCTCCTCAAGGCCCTGGGCCAGGGCCTGGCGCATATCATCCATTGCTCTGCCCTCCGTCGGTTTGCTGGCCGGGCATGATGGCGTAGGGGTCAAATTTGCTCTGCTCCTGCTCAGCCTGGGCCGGGAGGACTACCTCCTGGATGTGCCAGCTTACCAGCAGCTGCACCACATCGCCGTAGGATTCAATGCCCCGGTCGTTGCCGCTGGCGTTGATATAGGCATCGTTGAGCTTATCCACCGTCTTGCTGGCTTCCTTGTCCTCTTTTTCGGAGAAGTAGCGGTTATAGTCCATAATGTCCTGCAGCAGCCGGGCATCCGCGCCGGTGCGCACCCGGGCGGCCGCGGCGGCATCTGCCTGGGCCAGGGCGTTGTAGCAATACAGATAGGCCATAAAATAGCCGGAGTATCTAAATTCTACGCTCTCGTTGGCATCGCAGGCCATAAAGGCGGCAAAGTTGGCATCCTGCTCCTGGGCGATGCTCATGCGGTGGGCCATTTCGTGGCACATGGTAAAGGGCATAGCCACAGCCGGGATCTTGGGGTTGACGGCGGCTTCGCCGGTAATGGGCATATGCATGCCGGTAGTGCCGGTAGAGGTCATAAAATCTGCCCAGGCCAGCTTCTTTACCGGGGTAAGGTCGCCGGCGAAGATGGAGTAGCCCCGCTGGTAGGTAAGGTTATGGAAGCCGTTGCCGGCCTGCTGGGCCAGGGTATCGAAATCGGGAAAATCGGGCTTGCCCTCAGCGGTGCGGCGGATCTGGCCGGAAAGGGTGTTGGCATGATCCCGGTAGTAAGCGGCAGCTTCTTCCAGCTGGGCCGCGTTATACTCCGTAACCTCCAGGCGAATATCCTCCGCCATAGGGCCTGCGTAGTAGTTCAGGCCGTAAACGCCGGTATGCAGGAAGAACACCAGGCTGGCAGCAGCCAGCACCCAGCCGATAAACTGGATGGGATTCCATTTCCAAATGATCATCATAACAATGCCAACCAGCAGCGCAGCAATGGCCAACAGCGCCAGCAGCTGCCACAGCACCACATCTACGCTGGAGGTCCAGCTGGACAGGGTAGACTGCACCATGCGGGCAAAGTAGGGGTAGACCATATCGATCAGCTTTGTATGGGTCTTGGCATAGGCGGAAAGCGCCCATGTAAAAAAGCCGATAATGGCGGCAACAAGATAGCCACGCCAATATTTCAAAGGAAACACCTCCTTGTGTTTTGCGTATACTTCACCATATTATAACACATAAGAAAGCTTTTGTCTTCCCCTAAATTCTAAATTTTTTCTGAACGCTTTTCCCCAGGTTTCGCAAAGGCTTTGCTTTATACTTGACGGGCAGGGCCTTCATAGGGTATGATGGAGCAAATACCTAGGAGGGCTATGCTATGGAAACGGACAAGCTGTATATGGCCGAGGCTCTGGCTCTGGCCCGGGAAGCGGCCCAGGCGGGGGAGGTTCCCGTTGGCTGCGTGGTGGTGTGCAATGGGCGCATCGTAGGCCGGGGGGCAAACCGCCGGGAGCGGCACAAAAACGCCCTGGGCCACGCGGAGCTGCAGGCCATCGACGAAGCCTGCCGCGCCTTAGGGGGCTGGCGGCTGTGGGAATGCACTTTGTATGTCACATTGGAGCCCTGCCCCATGTGCGCCGGGGCCATCGTCAACGCCCGGATCCCCCGGGTGGTATTTGGCGCGTCGGACAAAAAGTGCGGCGCCTGCGGCTCGGTGTGCGATCTGTTTTCTATGGAGTTTAACCACCATCCCCAGGTGGAAGCCGGGGTTTTGGAAGAGGAATGCGGGGCGCTGCTCACCCAGTTTTTTCAAAACCTGCGCCTGGAGCTAAAGACCCGGCCCAAATGGATAAAACCGAAATAACGAGAGAAGTGCGGTGCGAAATGCACCGCACTTTTTCGCCCAATGGGGCAGCCGCCCCGGAAAGGGAACGCAAGGAGGTGCGCTTTGGAAAAAGAGCGAAAAAGTATTCGCTGGGGCTTGCTGCTCATCGCCCTGGCTGCCGCGCTGCGGCTGGCTATGGCAGCCTTTTCCGGCTTCGACCTTGGGGGCATCTCCGCCGAAAAGACCGTAGCCTGGCTGCTCTACCTGGAAACCGGGCGTTTTCCCCGCCCCGGGCCGGAGCAAACCGCCCCTGCTGACTCTGCCCAGCCTACCACTGCCTGCGCCGCGCCAACGCCGCTGTTGCAGCCGGAGGATGCCCGGCTGGTGAGCGTAAACAACGATACCTCCCTTACCCCGGATGTCCCGGCCCTGCTGCTGGCGGCGGAGTTTCCCAGCCTGGCGGGCAGCGGCCCTACGGTGCTGATCGTCCACACCCACGCCAGCGAAAGCTACCTGGCCCAGGCTGGCTATACCGAAAGCTCCCCCTACCGCACCCACGACCCAAACCACAACATGGTGTCTGTAGGCGCTGCCCTGGCAGAGCTTCTGCGCGGCCTGGGCATTGGGGTGATCCACGATACCCGGCTGCACGATGTGCCCGATTACAACAGCGCCTACACAAATTCCCGGGCAGCGATCCGGGAATACCTGGCCCTGTACCCCAGCATCCGCCTGGTGCTGGATCTGCACCGGGATGCCGGCAGTGATTATGTTAACCAACTTACCACCTCCGCCACCGTAGCCGGGGAAGCTTCCGCCCAGCTGATGCTGGTGGTCTCCACCGGCCACGACAACTGGCAGCAAAATATGAGCTGCGCCGTGCAGCTGCAGGCAGTGCTGGAAAAAACCTGGCCCGGCCTTTGCCGGGATATCAATTTCCGCACCGGGCGGTTTAACCAGGATCTGGGGCCGGTTACCCTGCTGGTGGAGGTAGGCGCCGCTGGGGATACCCGGCAGGAGGCCCTGGTAGCCGTGGAGGCCCTGGCAGATGCCATCGAAGCCCTTTCCCGCCAGGGCCTTACAGCAGATCCCACCAGGTAAGGCTGTGGGCCTGGGCAATGGCCTTGGCCATCCGGGCAGCTGCCCGGCAGGCAGCGGCGAAATGCACCGTCTCCCGCTCCCGGGAAAAAACTCTCAGCTCCCCAAAAAGCATATCCAGCTCATCCATGGGGCTGTGGTCTGCCAGGCTGGCGGTGACCTTCCGGTGGCGCTGCCAGGCATCCCGGGCCCGGTGGTATAGGCGGTCTGCCTCTGCCCAATCCCCGGCCAGGGCGGCATCGGCAGCCTGCTCCAGCTCGTTGGCTATGGGGTCGTGGATGCGCTCCATGGCCCGCTGCACCCCCAGGCTCGCCGCCAAAAGGGCCGCCAGCAGGATCACGCCAAGCCATAGGCGTTTCATAAGCAGCCCTCCTTGGCAAGCCACAAAACGCGGTCGCTTTTGTCTACCGTCAGCAGCCAGGTCTGCTCCAGGGTGGCATTGCGGGACAGCAGCACCCTTTGCACCCAAGCCGCATCCTTTTGGGCAAGCTCCAGATTCTCCCACAGCAGGCAGCCATCGGACACGATGGTAACGGGCATATACTGTTTGGAAGCCGGGATGCCCGCGTCCATGGCGCTGGCGGGGCGGTATTTGGGGTAAGGGAATACGGAAAGACTGCCGTTGGTTTCCAAAATGGCATACTGCACCTGGCTCAGGTCTAAAACATCCTTCTGCCGCAGGTGGCCGGTCAGCTCGTCAAGGGAAAGCCGGGTCTTTTTCAGGCTGCTTTGGAGGACCTTCCCGTTTTCAATGAGGATCACCGGCTTGCCGCAAAGCAGCCTGCGCAGCCCCAGGCTCTTTACCGACAGCACCGAAAGGATCAGCTCCAGAGCCAGCACGGTAAAAATAGGAAGCACCCCGGAATACAGCGGGATGCCCCCATCCTGCATGGGGATGGAAGCCAGATCTGCCAGCAGCATAGTCACCACCAGCTCCGAAGGCTCTAATTGCCCGATCTGGCGCTTGCCAAGCAGGCGGATGACCAAAATCAGGATCAGGTACAGCACAATGGTGCGGCAGTAGGTCGATATCAAAAAACCGCCTCCTTTTGGGTTTAGCGTACCCAAAAAGGAGGCGGTTATACTTAGGCTTTATTCGTCCACGCGCAGGGGCAGGGGGGATACTACGGGCGTACCGTCCCGGTTGAGCAGGGGGGTAAGGGAGCTGCCGTAGCCGCTGGGGATCACCAGATAGTTCACCCCGGTTACCTTATCTGCCCAGATCTGAAACCCGGCATCAAACATACCGCCCTGCTTGTAGATGCGCACAAAGCGGTCGTCCTGGCTGGCCATGGCTTACTCCTTCACAGCGCCGATCACGCCGCTGGCCAAGCCCACAAGGCTCTGCATCTGGCTGGGGATGATGATCTTGGTAGCATTGCCGTCAGCAACCTTCTGCATGGCCTCGATGCTCTTGAGCTTGATGACCTGGTCGTTGGGGGCCTTCTCGTTGAGCATTTCCAGAGAATCGGCCAGAGCCTTCTGCACGGCGCGGATGGCCTGGGCTTCGCCGTCGGCCTTCAAAATGGCAGCCTGCTGCTCAGCCTCTGCCCGGAGGATAGCGGCCTGCTTTTCAGCATCGGCCCGGAGAATGGCGGATTCCTTCTCACCTTCTGCGATGAGGATGGCGCTCTTCTTCTGGCCTTCGGCCTGCAGGATGGCCTGGCGGCGGTCACGCTCGGCCTTCATCTGCTTTTCCATGGAGCTCTGGATGTCAGCGGGAGGCAGAATGTTCTTCAGCTCTACGCGGTTTACCTTGATGCCCCAGGGGTCAGTAGCTTCGTCCAGGATGGCGCGCATCTTGGTGTTGACCACATCGCGGCTGGTCAGGGTCTGGTCCAGCTCCAGGTCGCCGATGATGTTACGCAGGGTGGTAGCGGTCAGGGTCTCCATAGCGGCCATGGGCATTTCTACGCCGTAGGTGTACAGCTTGGGGTCAGTGATCTGGAAATACACAACGGTGTCGATCTGCATGGTTACGTTATCCTTGGTGATAACCGGCTGGGGAGGATAGTCCAAAACCTGCTCCTTCATGCTTACCCGGCGGGCAATGCGGTCGATGAAGGGGATCTTAAAATGCAGGCCTACGCCCCATACGCTGTGGAAAGCGCCCAGGCGCTCGATCACATAAGCCTGGCTCTGCTGCACTACGGCAACATTGGAAATGATGATCAAAAACAGAAGCAGAATGATCGCGCCAACGATAATCAATGTAGTTTCCATATTTTACCTCCTAATATTTATGCTTCCTCGGAAGCAGGGGATACGATCAGCTTCACACCCTCAATACGGTGGATGCGAACCAGCGTGCCTTTGGCGATGGCAGAGCCGTCCAGAGAGCGGGCGGTCCATTCCATGCCGTTTACCTTAGCTTTTCCGCAGGCGTCGATATTATCAATATCTTCTACCACGTGAGCCAGGCTGCCGATCAGGCTGTCGGCATTGGTAGCGGTCACCTTGGGGTTGATGAACTTCTTGACGAAGGGCCAAAACAGCGCCAGAAGCCCGGCGGATACCACCAGGAACACCACGCCCTGCAGCCAGATCTCGCCGCCGAAAAGCGCGACAATCAGGGCAACCAGAGAACCCGCGGCAAACCAGACGGATACCAGATGGATGGGGCAGGCAGCTTCTACAATAAGAAATGCCACCATAAGACCCAGCCAGATGATTGCAGGCCAATTCATAAATGCGTTACCTCCTTTATTAGTAGCGTACTAATAGCATAGCAGATAAATGCCCTCCGGTCAATTGACAGTTTTATCAAAAATATCACCTTCGGCCACAAAATTATGCAGCACCCGGCCTTTTTTGCTTAAAAACCAGGTTTTTGCGGCAAAAAAGTTCGGGTTTCTTCCGTTTTTGCCCGCCACATCCATGGATTTTTGTCAAAAATATTCGTCTGGTGGGCAAATGTCCGCCAGCGGCAAACCGGTCGCCGCAAAACTCCCTTGCCCGGCTGCGGGGCAAAAGCGCAACTTTTCCCTTTGTTTAATCCCGGTTTTTGTAGATATTTTTCGTTATTTTCCAAACTTTTCGCTCTTTTATCCGTCTGTCGGTTTTGGCAAGATTTTTTTACAAAAGTGGTTGCGCCCGGCCATGGCTTGTTGTATAATATATATTGTAAAATTATGGGCAAAGCCCAAAAAATATGGAGGACTGATTATCATGTTTCAGGCTATGATCGAAGAACTGAAGGCCAATCCCCGTACGCTGGTATTCACCGAGGGTCACGATCCCCGCATCCTGGAAGCCGCTGCCCGGCTGAAGAAGGACGGTTTCCTTACCCCCATCCTGGTTGGCGAAGTAGATGTGGTCAAGGGCAAGGCCAACGAGTGCGGCTTTGACATTGAAGGCATCCAGATCCTGGATCCTGCCACCTACGAGGGCATGGACGCCATGGTAGAAAAGATGGTAGAGCTTCGCAAGGGCAAGATGTCCGCGGAAGACTGCCGCAAGGCTCTGTCCAAGGGCAACTATTTCGGCACCATGCTGGTTAAGATGGGCATTGCCGACTCCCTGCTGGGCGGCGCCACCTACTCCACCGCCGATACCGTTCGCCCCGCTCTGCAGCTGGTTAAGACCAAGAAGGGCGTAAACCTGGTATCTTCCTGCTTCATTATGGTCCGCGGCGACGAGAAGATCGCCATGGGCGACTGCGCCATCAACCTGAGCTACGAAGACAGCGTAGACAAGGAAGGCAATGTTACCCTGTCCGGCGCTCAGAAGCTGGCTGAGGTCGCTATCGAAACCGCCAAGACCGCCAAGATCTTCGGCATCGATCCCAAGGTTGCTATGCTGAGCTTCTCCACCAACGGCTCCGGCAAGGGCGGCACCGTTAAGCTCAGCCACGATGCTACCGCCATCGCCAAGGAAATGGCTCCCGACCTGCTTATCGACGGCGAGATGCAGTTTGACGCTGCCGTTGCTCCCGAGGTAGGCCAGCTGAAGTTCCCCGGCTCCCCCGTAGCAGGCTACGCCAACACCTTCATCTTCCCCACCATCGAAGCCGGCAACATCGGCTACAAGATCGCCCAGCGCCTGGGTGGCTTTGATGCCTACGGCCCCATCCTGCAGGGCCTGGCCGCTCCTATTAACGACCTGAGCCGCGGCTGCAATGCCGACGAGGTCTACACCATGGCCATCATCACCGCCGCAATGGTATAATCTCCCCTACATATCCCCCAAGCGCCCCAAAGGAAACCCTTTGGGGCGCTTTTTCGCAGCCGGCAAAGCCTCTCCCTTTGGGAGAGGTGGCCCGCAGAGCCGGAGAGGGCGAGGCAGAGATATAAGATATAAGATATTACTTGATATTGCGGATTGAAGATTGAAGAGTGAAGATTGAAGATTTCGCCATCTGCACTCTCCAATCTTCAATCCCTAATCTCCAAAGGCTTCCGCATTCGTTGAACACCTTCCATTCCAGACCGTAGGGGCGGCCATTGGCCGTCCGCCGGGGGTGCAGTTATGGTCGGCAGCCATTCGGACGAGCAATGTGTACAGTGTAGTAACATAGTACACAGGTGTGTAAAGACATGGTACACAGTTTTATGGTACAATAAAGGCATCAAAAAACAGACAAAAGGAGTGCTGTAAGATGCCGTGGGAGTGTAGAACTGTGGAAAAACAAAG
>JAFSBW010000022.1 GCA_017437095.1 Oscillospiraceae bacterium | reverse complement strand
GTACGGGCCAGGCCCTTGAAGGTGTTTCTCCAGATGCCGTACTTCACGTAAACCAGCTTGCCCTCGTCTTCTACGATGCCGGTCTTGTTGAAGTTGACCTCGCCGTCCTGAACGTAAGCCTTCATGCCGTTGCAGTATACCAGGCCTTCAAACTCCAGATCGTTTACGCCCTGGTTGAAGTAGTAGTATACGCCTTCCTGCTTGGTAATGCCGGTGAACGCGGTGTTCACATGGCCAGCCTTGATCAGGTACTTGGTGCCCTCGAAGGTGATCAGGCCGTCATAGCTCAGCTGAGCCTGGCCATTGAGGATGTACCAGTTGCCGGCGGAGTTGGCGATCAGGCCGGTGTAGTTCCACTGTACCTCGTTGTTGATGTAGTAATAGTAATTACCGTCATCGCCCTTGGCCAGGCCGTTCTTGATGTTATCGTCGGGAGCCTGGTAGTTGGGGTCGGCAGCGCCGCAGACGGTGCAAGCGCCGTTAGAGTAGCTGTGACCCAGAGCTGCAACAGTCTCGGTGTAGCTGTAGCCGCAATTGCCGCAGGTGTAGGTGCGCAGACCGGTAGCGGTGCAGGTAGGAGCCTTCAGAGAGGAGGTGTAGCTGTGGCCCTTGGCAACAACATAGTTGCCCACATAGCTGTCGCCGCAGGAGCAGGTGTAAGTTGTGTAGCCCTGAGCGGTGCAGGTGGGGGCAGTAACCTTGGAAGAGTAGCTGTGGGTATGGGGAGGACCATAGTTCGGATCCTTAGCGCCACAGTAGGTGCAGGTGCCGTTCTCATAGAAGTGGCCCTGAGAAGCCATGCCGGCCTCGGTGTAGGAATTACCGCAGTTGCCGCAGGTGTAGATAATGTAGCCGTCGGTAGTGCAGTTGGGGTAAACTTCCTCACTGGTGTAGCTGTGGCTGGTAGCCGCTACATAGGTATCTACATAGGAGTTGCCGCAGGTGGAGCAGGTATGGGTGGTGTAGCCCTGAGCGGTGCAGGTGGGAGCAGTAACCTTGGAGGAGTAGTTGTGGCCCAGAGCTGCAATAGCCTCGGTGTAGCTGTCGCCGCAGGAGCAGGTGTAGGTACGAACACCGGCCTTGTCGCAGGTAGCAGCGGTGGTTACGGAGGAGCTGTAGCTGTGGGTGTGGGTGTTGCCGCCGCCGGAGGAGCCGCCCTCGGGAGCATAGACAATGTAGTACAGAGTACAGGTATCGTCCTTGGTGATGGTGTGGCTGCCGGCGGAAATGGTGCCGGTGTAGATGAGAGAGGAATCGATGGAGGTGGAAGTGCCGTCCAGCTTGAACTGATCGGAGGAGGCAGTATCGCTGCCGCCGAATACCAGAATCAGAGTGCCATTGCTGGGGGCGGTGAAGCTGATATTGGTGGAGGATTCCATCTTCAGACCCTGGGACAGAGTCAGACCGTTGTAGCTGACATCACCACGGGAGGTGGTCAGGTTACCGGTAATGGTGTAGAAGTCGCTGTTCTTGCCATTCTCGGTAAAGTTATGGATGTAGCTGCCGGAGGTTACAGAGCCGCCGGGGTTGTAGCTGGGGTCTTTTGCGCCGCAAACGGTGCAAGAGCCATTGCTGTAACTATGGTTGCCGGTAGCAGGGATGGCCTCGGTGTAGCTATCGCCGCAGGAGCAGGTGTAGGTGCGAACACCGGCGGTAGCGCAGGTAGCAGCAGTGGTCACCTTGGAGGTGTAGCTGTGGGTATGGGTGCTGCCGGTGGTAGCGCCGCAAACGGAGCAAGTGCCGTTTACATAGTTGTGGCCGGTAGCGGGGATGCTCTCGGTGTAGCTGGCGCCGCAGGAGCAGGTGAAGGTCTTAACGCCGGCGCTGGTGCAGGTAGCAGCGGTGGTCACCTTGGAGGTGTAGCTGTGGGTATGGGTGCTGCCGCCGGAGGCAGGGCCGTCGTTGTTGGTAGAAGAGGAAACGGAGTTGCCGCCTACGCTCTTCAGGCTGGTGGAGTAGGACTTCAGAGCGCTGTCCAGCTTGGAGTTGCGCTCAAAGTCGGTATCGTCAGCAGCAGTGAAGGTGAAGTCGAAGTCACCGCCGTTCATACGGCCGGCGTATTCCATAACATTGGCTCTTGCGTCAGTAGCAGACTGCAGGGTGTAGGAATAACCGTTGAATCTGGTGTTGACGATGACACAGTCATAGTCGCTGGAGCTCCAGGAGGTTGCGCCCTGGATGCCGCTGACATTGGGGATCCAGGAGGTAGCGCCGGTGACATAGTCCTGATAGGAGGTCAGAGTGCCGGGCTGTTCGCCGGACATGGTCTCTTCCGTATCAGAGCCCTGAGTAGAGGTGAGCATGGGGTTCTTGGTGTTGCGGAAGTAGTTACCCTCGGAGATAACTTCTGCCTTGTAAGCATTGCCGATGCCGTACTTAGCAACGCCGTCGTAGTAGTTGTTGTATACGTGAACAGTAGCTACGCGGACGCGGGGATGACGGGAGTCGGAATGGTCGTACCAGTTGTGGTGATAGGTGATGTTATCGGAGGTATCAGAGGTGTTGGAGCCCTGGAGGTTACACTTACCGCAATCCCAGAAGTGGTTGTAGGAATGGGTAATGTACTGGGACTGCTTGGTATCCAGAGCGCCGTCGCCCTTGTCCTTGTCGCCGCCACGGTCGGTGCCGTAGAAGAAGTCACAGTTGTGGACCCAGCAGTAGGTACACTTCTGCAGAGTGACGGAGTCGCCCTCGGAGCTGGCATTGTTCATGAAGCCCAGGTTGCGAACTTCAACATTCTTGGCAGAGGACAGAGTTACGCCCCAGCCATTGCAGGTTGCGTCTTCGCCAACGCCTTCCACGGTGATGGCAGAAGCATTTTCCTTGATCTGGATCTGGCCGCTGGTGTTCTTGCTGGGGATATCCAGCTCGCCGATGATACGCACGCAGATGACAGCGGAGGTCTTGCGGGAATCATACAGGATGGACTGCAGACCGGTGTAGGTAGTGCCGCCGATGGTAGCCTTTACGGAGTCCTTATTGGAGTTGGTAACATAGACCACGATAGCGCCGGACTTGAGAGTACCGTCGTTGTTGTAAGCGCCGACAGCGCCGTTCTTGTGAGCATAGCCGTCACGGTTGTGAGCAACAACGCTCAGGGTGGTGGTAACCATGGAGGAGCCTTCGTTGGGAGAGCCGCTGATGATGGGAACGATCTTCATGCAGTAGCTGCCAGCCTTCAGGCCCAGAGCGTCTGCTCTCCAGTAGGAGCCGTAGTTGCGGATCAGCTCGGTATCCAGCTGAGTGTAGGAGCCGCCGATGGGCTTAACATATACATTGTAGCCGGAAGCGCCGGAAACGGCGGTCCATTCTACATAGGCGCTCTCCAGACGGCCGCCAGCCTCGGTAATGCTGCCGGTGCCGCCGCCGGTGGTAGTGCCGCCCTGGCTGCCGCCGGAGCTGCCGTTGGAAGCGCCGCAGACGGTGCAGGTGCCGTTGCTGTAGTTATGGTTGCCGGTAGCGGGGATGCTCTCAGTGTAGCTGTCGCCGCAGGAGCAGGTGTAGGTCTTAACACCGGCCTGGCCGCAGGTAGCAGCGGTAGTTACAGAGGAGCTGTAGCTGTGGGTATGGGTTTCGTCACCGGTGGAGCCGCCCTCGGGAGCGTATGCCATGTAGTACAGAGTACAGGTATCGTCCTTGGTGATGGTGTGGCTGCCGGCGGAGATGCTGCCGGAGTAGATCAGGGAGGAGTTGATGGAGGTGGAGGTGCCGTCCAGCTTGAACTGGTCGGAGGAAGCGGTATCGCTGCCGCCGAATACCAGGATCAGAGTGCCGTTGCTGGGAGCGTTGAAGCTGATGCTGGTAGCGGATTCCATCTTCAGGCCGGTGGACAGGGTCATACCATTGTAGGTGACATCACCGCGGGAAGTAGTGGTGTTGCCGCTAATGGTGTAGAAGCTGCTGTCCTTACCGTTCTCGGTAAAGTTGTGGATATAGGCGCCAGCGGGAACAATAACTTCGGTGCCGGGAGGAACAACTTCGGTGCCGCCGGTAGAGCCGCCGGTGGTGGTGCTGGGAGCGGTAGTGGATTCGGGAGTATCGGTGCTGCCGCCGGAGGAACCGCCGGTTTCAGGAGTGGTAGCGGAGCCGGTGGTCATGGGGCCGGCAGAGGCCTTAACGGTGTTGTAGGAAGCGGAAGCGCTTTCCAGCAGGTAGTCGCCGGAGGCAACATAGCCGTAGGAAGAGTTGGTATCGAAGTTGGCGTACTTGTTGTTGGAGGAAACCTTGGTGCTCTTGCTGGTAACAACGGTAATGGGATCCTGCTTGGAGCAGCTGCCCTGGAATACGTTGTTGTAGCTCTTGCACTCGCCGCCGGTCTTGCCGTCGGTGACCTTAGAGTCGATAAAGGTGTTGCTCTCGGAGAAGATGTAGGTATCAGCGCGAAGGCTCATACAGTAGCTGGACTGATCCTCAAATACATTGTTGTACATGTGGATGTTCGCCTGACGGGCCAGAGGAGCACGGGACTCACAACCCTTCCAGTAGTTGTGGTGGTAGGTCAGGTGGTACTGCACGTTGGAGTCGGAAGCGCCTACCAGGTTAGTCTTGTGGTAGCCGTCGTAGATGCAGTAGGAGTTGGTAAAGTACTGGCCGCGCTTGAAGTCGCAAGCGCCGTCGCCGCCGTCCTTATCGGATTCAGCAGGGTTGGAGATCTTGGGGCCAGTGAAGGAGCAGTGGTGGATCCAGCAGCGCTCTACGGAAGCGGTAAGGGTAGAGCCGGACTGAACGCCTTCCATACCGATGCAGTCTTCGGGAACATTCTTGAAGGCTACATTGCGAACTTCGAAGTTCTTACCGTAGTTGGGGTAAGCATCAGAGCACATAAAGTGGAAGCCCCAGCCGTTGATCACGGCATCATTGCCGATGCCTTCGATGGTGACATTCTTGGCATCGCGCATACGGGCCATGTAGCCGTTGTCGCCCACGGTTCCGCCGTAGTCAACGGAGTCGTAAGCGGTCAGGCCGGAGGGAGCGGTAACATTGCCCACGATACGGATGACCAGGGGCTTGCCCTCGTCAGCCAGACGGCGCAGAACATCCTGGTTGGTGTTGGCCTTGCCGCCCTTGGAGGTTTTACCGGAGCCGGTATCCTGGCCGGAGGTGTTCAGGATGTTGCCGATGCCGGTAACGGTAACGCCGCCGGCGGACAGCTTAACGGAGTTCTTGTTGGAATCGGTAACATACAGAACAACAGCGTTGCTCTTGAGAGTACCGTCATCATTATAAGCGCCAACGCCCTCGGTGTTGTTCCAGTGGGCATAGCCGCTGCGGTCGTAAGCTACAACCTTGATATTGCTGGCGGTGTACTGAGTGCCACCGGCAGTAACGGTAAGGGTGTAGGTACCGGCCTTCAGGCCGGGAATGTCGATACGCACGCCGCTGCCGGTGTTGCGTACCAGGAACTCCAGATCTTCCCCGGACAGGCTGCCGGAGGTGGGGCCGGAATAAGAAACAGCGGTAACAGAGCTGTCGCTAACGCCGGAGATCTGGGCGAAGATGCTCTCATACCAGCCCTCTACCTGGCTGAAGCTTGCCGCATGGACATGAGTCGGGGCAATACCGGCCAGGCAGGAGACGATCATAAGAGCCGCAAGAAAGATGCTGAGGGTTTTCTTGGCGATTTTTTGCATGATGATTCTCCTCTTCTCGGTTTTTTATGCTGGGTGTTTCAAATACCCCCCATAATACCTAAATCTTACCATTGCACAATTGATAAATCAAGCCATAACCGCCTTCGCAAAAACCCCAAACTTTTTGATGCATTTTTATGCACTATATACAACGCCCAATGTTTGCCATCATTCGAGCCCCTCAGCCTTGCCGCCATTGGGTATAAATTCCCGAAAAATAGAGGATTGTGTGTTTACAAAAGGGGGTGTTTTGTTGTATAATAGCCGTAACTATGGCCAAACACAAGAAAGGGAGCGGCAAAATGAAAATACTGTATTTCTCCCAATTTTATAAGCCGGAATATATTGCCGCGGCCTTCCGGGCAGAGGAAAACGCCCGGGCCTGGGCGCAGCTGGGCCATGAGGTTACCGTGTTTACCGGCTACCCCAACTATCCCAAGGGGGAGCTGTTTGAGGGGTATGAGGCCAAGAGCATTTCTGTAGAGGAGCTGGACGGGGTTAAGGTAGTTCGCAGCAAGATCGCCCCCAGCCCCAACCGCACCATGGGCGGTCGGCTGAAAAGCGCCCTTACCTTCTTTTTCTGGGGGCTCTTCAACATTACCTTCCGGGGTAAAAAGATCGGCAAAGGCTACGATGTGGTGCTGGGTACCTCCGGCATTATCTTTACCGCCCTTTTGGGCTGGCTGTATGCCTTCTTCCGGCGCATCCCCTATGTATTTGAGCTGCGGGATATTTCCTGGCTGCAGCTGCAGATCGCCGGAAAGACGGAAAAAAGCTTTTCCGTAAGGGTAATGCGCTTTCTGGAAAAGTTCCTTTGCCGCAGAGCAAAAGCCGTAGTAGTGGTTACCCAGGGCTTCCGGGATGTACTGGCAGAAAACGGCATCGACCCTGAAAAGATCACCGTGATCACCAACGGCGTGGATGTTACTCCCCGCCCCCGGCAGGAAGAGCCGGGCTTTACATTGAGCTATTTTGGCACGCTGGGCGTATCCCAGAACATTCTGGCAACCCTTCCCTACGCCCAGGCTCTCAGCCGGGCTACCGAAGGCTTTACTTACCTGCTCATTGGCGACGGCGCTCAGGCGGCGGAGATCGCCCAGGGCGTTGCGGAGCATCCTTATATAAAGCTGCTGCCCGGCATGCCCTCTCAGCAGCTGGAGCCTTACTACGACCATACCCAGCTGAGCCTGGTTGCCTTAAAAAAAGACCCCGCCTTTTGCCATACCCTGCCCAGCAAGCTGTTTCAGATCATGGGCCGTGGCATCGCGGTGCTGTATATCGGCCCGGAGGGAGAAGCCGCCCGGCTGGTGCGCCAGTACCAATGCGGCATCGCCCTTACCGGCACAGCAGAAGAAGACCTGGCGCAGCTATCAGGCATCGTTTCCCAGCCCGGCTTTATGAATGAGCTTGTGCAAATGGGCAGCCGCGGCGCCGAGGCTGTGCAAAAGCATTTCAACCGCACCCAGCTGGCCCGGCAGTACGCCGCGCTGCTGGAGCAGGCAGGCCGCCATGGGAAAGCTTAAAAAGCTGGGCCTGGTTGCCCATACCGTAAAATACATGACGGCCCGGCAGTGGTTTTACCGGGTCTACTACGCCCTGCGCCCGGCTGTTAAGCCCCCTAAGGGCAGGCAGCTTACCCCCAGGAGCATTCCCTTGGGCTTTGCCCCCGGCTCGCAAAGCGGCGAAGATGCCGAAAGCCTGCTGAAGCTGGAATTCCCCCTGGTATCCGGCTATACTGCCAAATTCTCCGGGGAAGTGGACTGGGATCTGCCCGGCTGCGAATACCGGCTGCAGTGCTTCCGGCTCAACAGCTTTGATTTTCTGCATACCCTGGCCGCCGGGGAAGAAAAGCATATCCGCCTGGGCTTTGACCTGATGGAGCATTGGCAGCGCACCGCCGGAAAGGCTGCCGGGGATAAATGGAACGCCTACCCCCTGGCCCAGCGGTTATGCAACTGGATCGGCTTTGCCAGCGCTTACGGTGAAGACCGCCTGGCGCAGATCGCCCCCTGGATAGACAGCCAGGCCCAGGTGCTGCATAAAAATATCGAATACCATCTGGGAGCAAACCATCTGCTTACCCAGGGCAAGGCTTTGGCCTGGGCAGGGGCGTTTTTAAAGGACGAAAAGCTGCTGGAAAAGGGCCTGAAGCTGCTGGATAAGGAATACGCTACCCAGTTTCTGGCCGACGGCGCCCACTATGAGGGCAGCCTTTCCTACCATATCGAATCCATGCAGCAGTATTTTGAAACCGTTATGCTGCTGCATTGCCTGGGCGACAGCCGCTGGGAGCTTTGGGCCCGCCGGCTGCAGCCGAACTATGCCTACCTGAGCGGTCTTCTGGGCGCTGACGGCACCATTCCCTTATATAATGACAGCGCCTTTGACTACTGCGCAGAAGCCAAGGATTTTTTGGCCACCTCTGCCCTGCTGTACCAAACCGCCGCCCCGGGCAGCGAAGCCGGCCCTTACTGCCGCCGCTGGGAAGCGGTGGCTAGGCCCCTGGCCGCCCAATGGCCTCAGCCGGCTACCCGGCTGTACCCCCAAAGCGGCCTGTTTGTAGACCGTTTCCCCGGCCACAGCTTTTACCTGCGCTGCGGCAACCTGGGGCCGGACTGCAACCTGGGCCACGCCCACGCCGACCAGCTGAGCATCCTTTGGAAGACCGATGCCGGAGAGATCTTTGCCGACAGCGGCGTATTTACCTACCAGCCGGGAAGCCTGCGCACCGCCTGCCGCGCCACCGCCGCCCACAATACTGTTGAGCTGGACGGCCAGAGCAGCGCCCAGGTTTGGGGCGCATTCCGCACTGCCCGCCGGGGCTACGGCCGGGTAACCCAGCATAGCGGCAGCTCCATTACCGCCCAGCACAGCGGCTACAAAAAAATCCTGGGCGACGGTCTTTCCCACCAAAGAAGCTATTCGCGCAGCAGCGGGCGCGTTATCCTTACCGATACCCTTACCGCCAAGAAAAAGACCCACCAAGCTACCCTTCGTTTTCACCTGGCTCCCGGCTGCGCCGCCCAGGCGCTGGACCAGCACCGGGTGCTGCTGGCGGGAAAATATACCCTGGAATGCTCCGAGCCGGTTACGCTGGAGCCTTGCCGGGTAGCCGGGCGCTTCGGCTGTATGGAAGAAAGCCTGTGCGTTACCGCCCGGCTGAGCTTCCGTGGCCAGGCGCAGATCCGCACAGATATTATATTATAATGTAGAGGAAGATAGATTTATGGTAAATGTAATTGGCCTTGGCTATATCGGCTTGCCCACCGCCCTGATGCTGGCAGCCCACGGCGTAGAAGTTGTTGGCACAGACTATAACCCATCGCTGGTAGACACCCTGCGCAGCGGGCGCACCACTTTTCAGGAGGAAGGGCTGGAAGAGCTGTTCGCTCAGGCAGTTGCCGCGGGCATTACCTTTACTACCGAATACTGCGTTACCGATACCTATATCGTATCCGTTCCCACCCCTTATGACCCGGATTCCAAGAAGATCGACCCGAAATATGTAGTAAGCGCCGTTTCTACCGTGCTGGGCATTTGCCCCAAGGGGGCTACGGTTGTGGTGGAATCCACCGTTTCTCCCGGCACTATGGATAAGTTCCTGCGGCCGCTGCTGGCACAGTTTGGCCGGGAGGATGTACAGCTGGCCCATGCCCCGGAGCGGATCATCCCCGGCAACATGCTCTATGAGCTGCGCTGCAACAACCGCACCATCGGCGCTGACAGCCCTGAGGTTGCCGCGCGCATCCGGGATATTTACGCCAGCTTCTGCCAGGGCGAGATCGTGCTTACGGATATCCGCACCGCGGAGATGACCAAGGTGGTAGAAAATACCTTCCGGGATATCAACATTGCCTATGCCAACGAGCTGGCCAAGATCTGCCGGGCGGACGGCATGGATGTGTACGAGATCATCCGCATTGCCAACAAGCATCCCCGGGTAAATATCCTGCAGCCCGGCCCCGGCGTAGGCGGGCATTGCATCAGCGTAGACCCCTGGTTTTTGGTAGGCGATTACCCCGGCTTGGCCAATATCATCCTGGCCGCCCGGAAGATCAACGATTCCATGCCGGAGTTCGTGCTGGAGCGGGTGCATAGCATTATGCGAGAGCTTGGCATGAAGGATGTAAGCCGGGTAGGCTTCTATGGGCTTACCTATAAAGAAAATGTAGACGATGTGCGCTCCTCCCCCACCCTCCAGATGCTCGAAAGCATGGAGCGCCACCTGTGCGGCGATCTGGTGCAGGTATACGATCCTTACATTACCTATGACATGGTCGCCAACCAGCACCACAGCCTGGACAGCTTCCTGGAAGCGGTAGACCTGGTAGTGCTGCTGGTAGGCCACGATGAGATCCGGCAAAATATGCATCGGCTTTCCGGCAAGGTGATATTGGATACCCGCAATATCTGCTCTTTGCCCGGCACTTATAAGCTGTAATGAAGAAAAAGATCTATTATTTCGGCGGCTTCCCGCCCCCCTACGGCGGCGTTACCATTAAAAACAAGCTGCTTACCGATGCGCTGGCCCCCAGCATTCCCCTGGCGCTGCGTGATACCCGCAAGGCCAAGCGAAACCCGCTGCGGCTGGTTGCCCAGAGCCTGCGCCTGGCTGCCGGCAAAGGCCCTTTCGTGATCGCCAACTCCAAATCCGGCCGGCGAAAGCTGACCATGCTGCTGGCGCGGCTGAATCCCAAAGCTTTGGAAAAAAGCCTGCTGATCGTAATGGGCGGCTCCATCGCCGAGGACATTGCCGGGGACGATGGCTACATCCGCGCCCTCAAGCGCTACCGCAGGATCTTTGTGGAGCTGGAGGCAATGGCCCATAAGCTGCGCTCCATGGGCTTTGAAAATATCAGCGTATACCCCAACTGCCGCAAGGATAACCGGGTGAAAGAGATCCGCAAAACCCCGGAAAATGGGGTAAAATGCCTGTTTTTCTCCCTGATTTGTAAGGAAAAGGGCGTAGACAACATTCTGGAAGCCGCCCGGGCCTGCCCCGGCCACAGCTTTACCTTCTACGGCGATATCCAGGAGGATTACCGTCAGGAGTTTCTGGCGCAGGTGGAAGCGCTGCCCAACTGCGTTTACCGGGGGGTATTTGCCTCCGACGGGGTGAATGTTTACAGCGAGCTGCACAGCTACGACCTTTTGCTGCTGCCTACCCGCTATGCTACCGAGGGCATCCCCGGGGTGCTGATCGAAGCCAAGATCGCCGCCCTTGCCGCCATCGTCAGCGATGTTTCCTACAACCGCTACCTGATACAGAGCGGCGTTTCCGGCCTGGTGCTACAGGAAAACACCGCCCAGGCCCTTACCCAGGCTCTGCAAAGCCTTACCCCCCAGGCCATCGACAGCCTGAAGCAGGGCGCCCTGCAAAGCGCCCAAAGCTATCTGATCGAAAACAATTTACGCGAGATCCAATCTTATTTGAGGTGACTTACTATGAATGCTCTTATGTTCTACCGGGTTTCCCATTGGTGCTACAAACACCATCTTACCGCCATTTCCGTAGTGATCTTTTTGTTCCAGTTCTTTGTGTTCCACAACTATATCCACTACAAGGCGGAGATCGGCGAGGGCACTTTTATTCCCATTAAATGCACCGGCGTATACATCCACCCCAAGGCCAAGATCGGTAAGAACTGCATCATTGCCCACCAAGTCTCCATCGGCGGCCGCTCCCAGCAGAAGGGTCTGCCCGTGCTGGGTGACGAGGTGTATGTAGGCGTAGGCGCCAAGATCATGGGCCAGGTCAACATCGGCGACAATGTGGTCATCGGCGTCAACGCCGTTGTGGTCAAGGACATCGAAAGCGGCTGCGTAGTAGGCGGCGTGCCTGCCAAGGTGCTGCGCACCGGCGTTAAGATGCGGGATTTCGTATGATCTGGATCAAGAAAGAAAAGATCGTTGCCACCGTTGCGGATTTTTACCTGGATACCATCGCCCTGGGCCTTACCAAGGCGGGCAAAGAGGTAAAGGCCATCTACGAGTGGGATGAAATGCAATATCAGCCCGGCGACCGGGTGGTAGTCATCGGCGCTACCCGGGCCATGGAGCTTTGGGGCAAAAAGATCCCCTATTACTACTGGGCTCAGGGCATCTGGCCGGAGGAGAGCTACCTGCGCTACGGCAGCCGGGCGCGCCAGTGGGCCCAAAGCAAGCTGGAAAAGCGGGCCCTGAAGCAGGCAGAGTTTGTATTTTTTGTAAGCGATGCCATGAAAAAGCATTTTGAGAAAAAATACAAGTTGCAATTTGACGGCAAATGCTATATTATGCCTTGTGCCAACGAGCAGCTGCACAGCGAAGCCTTTTCTACCCCGGGAAAGTATGAAAACAATGTATTTTGCTACGCCGGGGGCCTTTCCCAGTGGCAATGCTTTGAGGAGACTGTTGCGCTGTACGCCAAGATCGAAGCCGCCCGGCCGGATAGCCGCCTGCTGCTGCTGGTAAAAGAAAAGGACCAGGCGCTGCAGATGCTGCAAAAATACGCCGTTAAAAACTACAGCATTGATTATGTGCCTATCGAGCAGCTGCCCCAGGCGCTCTCGCAGGCCAAGTTTGGCTTTGTGATCCGCAGCGCCAGCCCCATCAACGCCGTGGCTACCCCTACCAAGATCGTTACTTATCTGTGCAACGGCCTGATCCCCATCTACAGCCATACCCTCAGCGGTATCCGGGAAATGCTTGCCGGTGCCAAAACTCCCATCTGCTACCAAAACGATGGGGATATTACCCAAATACTATCCGTAATGGATCGCGATCTGCCGGCGAAGGAGGTGCAAAGCGATCTTGAAGCTGTATATCAAAAAGCCTACCGCCGCCAGAGGCATGTTGAGCAGATCGCTGCGCATTTCCAGGCCCAGCTGGGACGGTAAGATCCCCATCCGCAAAAGCGTGATCGCCCTGTGCATGATCACGCTGTGCCTGAATCTGATGCCCATAGGCGAAATGCTCTTTCCCCTGCCCCTGCACTACCTGATCCTGGGCCTGGATATTTTCGCCCTGCTTGCCATCCGCCACACCGGCGACCTGGACTACGGCATGGATCTGCTGCCGTTTTTGGCGGTGGTTTTCGTAACCGTGGTGCTGCAGCAGCTTCTGGCCGGGGGCTACTACTCCAGCGGCATGGCCATCAGCACGGCCATTATTCTGTTTGCCATGATCATTGGCATTATTTTGATCACCCAGCGGGGCTACGCAAGCCTTCTTTGGAAGATCCTCAACTTTTTTACCCTGCTGAGCGCCGGGTGCATCATTTTGCAGATGCTTTGCCGGTATGTAGGCATCCACCTGGACGGCCTGGGTATCCTTTCCAAGGTGTTTTTCAACGCCTGGCGCTTTAACTATGCCTACCGCCCCTGCGGTATGTTCGCCGAGCCGGCTATTTTTGCCCAGCCCGCCCTGCTGAGCCTGTTTTACTATATGTTCATCGGCAAAAGCCTGAAAAAGACCGCCTTTTTGACCGTTGCTCTGCTGCTTTCTACCTCGGCCCTGGGCCTGATGGGCGTGATCGGGCTGTATATTATCTGGATCTTCAATATGGATAAGCTGTCCGGTATTCCCAAGAGCCGCAAATGGGCCATTTTGAGCCTGAGCGCCGTGGCCGGTATGGCTGTCTTCACGGTTGCGCTGAATATGGAGGTGTTCGTAGTAGAGCGCCTTACCAGCGGCAGCTCCATCGGCGTGCGGGTGCTGCGGTCGGTAGACCTGTATAAGCTTATGGAGCCCCACGAAAAGCTCATTGGCATCGGCCTGCAAAACCAGGCCTATTACCTCAACTACCACAATATCATCCTGGCCCACGATACCTACGAGACCACCTACGGCGGAAGCCGGGAATACGCCGGCACTCTGGGCTATGTGCTTTGCACCACGGGCTTTTTCGGCCTGGTTACATATGTGCAGCCCGTGTTCCGCTATTTCCGCCGCTGCGGCCTGCAGGTCAAGGTGATCTGCCTTTTGGTAGGCGTTTCCGCCCTGTTTTGCGCCATGCTGGCTACCCCCTTTATGATGGTAAGCTTTTTGGTAATGTATGCTACGGTGGACCTGGAGCGCGAAGGCGTGTTCGGCCGGGAGGAAGCCGACGACGCGGAGGATGCCGACAATGGGTAAGCCTAATTCTCTGCTGCGCCGGGTGCTGTACGCCGTGTTTTTCGGCGTAGGCGGCGCTATGATCTCCCGGGTGTTTATGGCGCTGGCCAGCGTAGTGCTGGCCAACCTTCTGGGCCAGGAGAATTTCGGCAAATTCTCCAGCGTTCACGATACCATCAACCTGTTTGTTACCTTTTCCGGCGTTGGCGTTTCCGCCACCCTTACCCGCTACATCGCCGCCAACCGCCAAAGCCCTGAGCTGCAGGGCGTTTTTGTGCGCACCCTATCCAAGGCCTGCATGGCCATGAGCCTGGTGCTGAGCCTGGCTATGCTTGTTTTCGCTCCCCAGATCTCCCGGCTGACCTGCGCCACCGAGGAGCTGGCCGGTTATTTCCGGCTGGTGGCGGTGGCTGTGTTCTTTGCGGCCATGGCCGCTGTGGAGCAGAGCGTAATGCTGGGCTTTGAGCGCTTTGCCGCCAGCTCCTTTATGCAGCTGGTGCAATGCTCGCTGTACTGCCTGCTTTGCTGGCTTCTCAGCCGGCCCTGGGGCATCAACGGCGCGGTTTGGGCGCTGGTGATCTCCTACGGCGTGCAGCTGCTGCTCAGCTGTATCAGCAACCATATTTACCTGAAAAAGAACAATATTCCTCTGCGCTGGCGTTGGGATAGCCTTACCAAGCAGGCTATGGTGGGTTTTGCCCTGCCTACCTTTGCGGCGGGGCTGTTTGTGCTGCCGGTAAACTGGATCGGCACAGCCATCCTCAACCGCACCGCGGGCTTCGGCGAAAAAGCCGTGTTTACCATCGCCCTGCAGTGGATGACCTATATTACATATGTACCCTCCCAGCTGGGGCAGATGCGCCCCATTTATACCGACCTTTACGCAAAAGGCGAAGCCAAGCGGCTGAAAAAGCTGCTGTTTACCACCATTTTGCTTACCACAGCGGCTGCCGCTGTGATCGGCGGCGGCGTTATGCTGTTTAAAAACGCCATTTTGGGCATCTATGGCGACGGCTTCCTCAGAGGCGGCCTTACCCTGGGCTTTATGATCGGCGCTGCCGTGCTGTATACCGCCCAGGTGCAGACCGGGTTTTTGCTCCAGGCCTCCGGCAGAATGTGGATCGGCCTGGCCATCAACGCTTTCTGGGCCGCCTGCCTGCTGGGTACCTACCTATGCCTGACCCATCTGGGCAGCCTGGGCTATGCCATCGGCTACTGCGTAGCCTACGGCGTGACCCTTACGCTGCAGCTTGCCGTAGTGCTGCGGGAGCTTCGGCGTATGCACACAAATACTGATACGCAAGGAGAAAGCCATGAAGAAAGTAATGCTGGTGTTCGGCACACGGCCTGAAGCCATTAAAATGTGCCCCGTAGTCAACGAACTGAAAAGCCGCCCCCAGCTGCAGGCCCTGGTTTGCGTGACCGGGCAGCACCGGCAGATGCTGGATCAGGTGCTTTCCGCCTTTGGCGTAACGCCGGATTATGACCTGAGCATCATGCGCCAGCGCCAGACCCTTTTTGATGTGACCTGCAATATCCTTACGGGTATGCAGGAGGTGCTGCGAAAGGAGCAGCCGGATGTGGTGCTTGTCCACGGCGATACCAGCACTACCTTCGCCACCGCCCTGGCCTGCTTTTATATGCAGATCCCCGTAGGCCATGTGGAGGCAGGGCTGCGTACCTATGATATCTACAGCCCCTACCCCGAGGAATTTAACCGCCAGGCTGTTGGCATCGTAGCGGCCTACCATTTCGCCCCCACCGCTTTGGCCCGGCAGAATCTGCTGCGCGAGGGCAAGACCGATGCCAATATTTTCGTTACCGGCAACACCGCCATCGACGCTTTGAAGACCACCGTCCGCCAGGACTATTCCCACCCGGAGCTTACCTGGGCAGCAGACAGCCGCCTGATCCTCATTACGGCCCACCGCCGGGAAAACCTGGGCAAGCCTATGGAGCAGATGTTCCGGGCCATCAAGCGGGTGCTGGACGAAACGCCGGATGTAAAGGCGATCTACCCCATCCATATGAATCCCGCGGTGCGGGAGGTGGCCAACCGGGTATTCGCCGGGGAGGACCGCATCCACATTATCGAGCCGCTGGATGTGCTGGATTTCCACAATTTCCTGGCCCGCAGCTACCTGGTGCTTACGGATTCCGGCGGCATCCAGGAGGAAGCCCCCTCTCTGGGCAAGCCCGTGCTGGTCATGCGCGATACCACCGAGCGCCCCGAGGGCATCGAAGCGGGCACCCTGAAGCTGGTAGGCACCGATGAAGCGGTGATCTACGAAAATTTCCGCAAACTTCTTGACGACCGGCAGGCCTACGAGGCAATGAGCCGCGCCAGCAACCCCTACGGGGACGGCTTGGCCAGCAAGCGCATTGCCGATATCCTTTGCAGCCAGGCCTGAGCGTTGGAGGCATTATGATTTTGAAAACCAAACAATGGAGCCTTGGCAGGCTTACCCTTACCCTGGGAGCGGACCGCAGGATCTCCTGGCTGGGCTTTTGCCTGGCTGCCGCCCTGGTGATCGCCTGCTTTGTATGGAACTATACCGTTATCATCGGCATTCCCCTGGCCCTGGGCTTCTGCCTGGCGGCAGTGGTGCGGCTGGACTGGAAGGGCAACATAGGCAGATGGGTGATAAACGGCCTTTGGGTGGCGGCGGTGCTGGTAAGCATCTGCGTCATCGCCCCGGCTATGGTAAACCGCTTTACCTTTTTTGAGATCGGCTGGCGCAGGCCGGTTATGAATATACTGTTTTGCGCCGCCCTGTGCGCCGGTTTGCTGGCGCTGCTGGGCCGCTGGCGCTGGGCTGTTACGGCGGGTGTATTTTTGCTGCTGGTGCTGGCGGTTGTAAACGGCTATGTGTTCATCTTCCGGGAGCGGGAACTTACCCTGCTGGACATTTACACCACAACTACCGCCATGAAGGTAGCCGGGCAGTATGACCATACCCCCTCGCTTACTATCCTTTTTGGCGTAGCGGCGGGCCTTTTGGCCCTGTACAGCCAGATCTGCCTGCCCAAGGTAGCTGCCGGCCGGCCTCTTTGGCTGCGGCTGGGGGGCGCTGCAGGCGCGGTTGCCCTTACTTTGCTGCTGCACTATTCTACATTGGATCTTGTACCCCTGCGCTGGAATAACGACGGCTCTGCCCAAAACGGTACTTTTTTAAATGTCTACCTGGGCATTCGGGATTGCCGGGTAAAAAAACCCAAGGGCTATTCCGCCGCTGAGATCGAGCTGCTGGCCGCTTCCCAAGGCGCCCAGCCAGGCAAGACCGGGCCGAATATCATCGTGATCATGAACGAGGCCTATTGCGACCTGGATGTTTACCCCAACAAGGCCGCTACCAACATTCCCGTTACCCCGGTTTGGGATTCCCTGGAGGAAAACACGGTGCGGGGCTACGCATTGGCTTCCGTTTACGGCGGCAACACCGTCAACTCCGAGTTTGAATTTTTAACCGGCTCTACCATGGCCTTTTTGCCCATGGGCGCCGTTCCCTACGGCCAGTATGTGCGCGATGATACCTGCTCCCTGGCCTGGGTGCTGCGCAGCTACGGCTACCAGGCCCTGGCTACCCACAACTACGATGCCAACGGCTGGAGCCGCCAGGAGGTTTACCCCATGCTGGGCTTCCAGAAGGCCACCTTCCTGGAAAGCTACCCGCAAAAGGATCTGATCCGGGATTTTGTCAGCGACCGGGAGCAGTATGAATACATTCTGGACCTGATGGCCCAGCAGACCCAGCCTACCTTCCTGTTTGCCGTTACCATGCAAAACCACGGCGGCTACATCGCCGAGCCCGGCACCTATGAGCATACCGTTACCCTTACGGATTGCCCGGGGCAGTACCCGGCGGTGGAGCAGTACCTTTCCCTGCTGAACGCTTCCGACAAAGCCATGGGCTACCTTTTCGAGCGGCTGGAGAACACCGAGGAAGATACGCTGGTGCTTATCTTCGGCGACCATCAGCCCAAGCTGGATGTGGCGTTTTACCAGCAGCTTATGGGCAGCCAGCTGGATACCCTGCCGGAGCAGATGATCCAGCATACTGTGCCCTTTGTCATCTGGGCCAACTACGATATTGAAGAAAAGGATCTGGGCCTTACCAGCCTGAGCTACCTTTCCGGCCACCTGCTGGATGCCGCCGGCCTGGAGCGCACCGCTTTCCACCGTTATCTGGCCTCTTTGGAACAAACCGTCCCCGCTATGAATATGCTGGGGTATTACTCTACGGAGCAGCAAAGCTTTATCCCCTTCGACGATGCCCAGGGCGCTGAGCGGCAGGCCATCGCAACCTACCGCCAGGTGCAGTACAACGCCCTGTTCGACCCGGAAAAGCGCAGCGAGACCTTCTTTGACCAATACCTGCCCTAAAGGCAGGCGCACTCTGTTCTGGCATTTTTTGGAGGAACTATGGAAACGAAGACCAAAGTACATAGCAAACAAAAACTGAAAGACTATATAACCGTTACCTGGGGCGTACATAGCCGCCGCACCTGGATGGGCCTGGCCATCGGCCTGCTTACCGTGATCGGCATGGCTCTTTCCGGCCCCTGGTATCTTACCCTGGCAGCGGCAGTGGTGGGCGTGATCCATTTTATGGTCGCCCGGCTTCAGATCCGCTGCACCGAGCCCCGGCAGATCTGGAAGCTCAACGCCATCTGGGGCGTTGGCATGCTGATGCTTATGAGCCTGGTGCTTCCCATCATGGTATCGGCCATGACCCTTTACATTCCCTTTGAGGGCAAATTTCTGCTGAATATGCTGTGCCTGGCAGTGATCTGCTTCCTGTTCCTGGCCATCTTCGGCAAATGGCGCTGGGCTGTCAATGCCTCTGTGATCTTTTTGCTGATCTTAGGCACGGTCAACGGCTATGTGTTCATGTTCCGGGACCGGGAGCTTACCTTCCTGGATATCTTCAGCGCCAGCACCGCCATGGAGGTTTCCGGCCAGTACAGCTTCTGGCCCAGCCCGTTTATCATTGCCGGCTGGAGCTTAACGGCTCTTGGCGTTATGGTGCAGTTTGCCATTCCCGGCATTGCTTTTCAAAAGCCCGGCAAGGTGCGTCTGCGCTCGCTGGTGCTGATGCTGGCGGCCTTTTTGGCGCTGCACATCGGCAGCCGGGGCTATTACCCGGAGCGCTGGCGTACCAACGGCTCTATTAAAAACGGCTACCTGCTGAATTTCTATATGGGCATCCGGGATGCCAATGTGGAAAAACCTGCGGACTACTCCCTGGAAACCGTAGGAGAGGTGGAGCAGGAATATCAGGATGTTACCGCTCCGGCAAAATCCGGGCCCAACATCCTGGTGATCATGAACGAAAGCTATTGCGATCTGAGCGTATATCCCAACGAGCTTACCACCAACATTCCCGTTACTCCCTTCTGGGATTCCCTGCGGGAGAATACCATCCGGGGCTATGCCCTGGCATCCGTCTACGGCGGCAACACCGCCAACTCCGAGTTTGAGTTCCTTACCGGCGCCTCCATGGGCTTTTTGCCCAACGGCTCCGTGCCCTATGCCCAGTATGTAGCCGATAATACCTACTCCCTGGCCTGGGTGCTGGAAAACCAGGGCTACCAGGCCATGGCTGCCCACGCCTACTACAAAATGGGCTGGAACCGGGATCAGGCCTACCCCCTGCTGGGCTTTGGCGAGAGCCACTTTGTAGAGGAATACCCCCAGCAGGAGCTGGTGCGCGAATATGTAAGCGACCGGGAGCATTACGACTACATGCTCAGTATGCTGCGCCAGCAGACCGATCCCGCCTTTATCTTTGGCGTGACCATGCAGAATCACGGCGGCTACCAGGAGCCTACCGACAGCTATGACCATTGCGTCGAGCTGCAGGGCGAGCTGGCAGGCTACGACCAGGCCGAGCAGTATCTTTCCCTGATCCACGCCTCCGACGAGGCTCTGGCCTATCTTCTGGAGCAGCTGGAAAGCTACCCGGAAAAAACCGTAGTTCTGGTATTCGGCGACCATCAGCCCAAGATCGAGCCGGAGTTTTACCAGGCCCTTAACGGCGGCCCCCTGGACGATCTGGAGGAGCAGATGCGCCAGCATACCATTCCGTTTATCATCTGGGCCAATTTCGATATTGAAGAAAAGGATATTGGCCTTACCAGCCTGAATTTCCTGGCCGGCCACCTGCTGGATGCCGCCGGGCTGAAGCGCACCGCCTACCATTCTTACCTGGAGGATGTAGAGGCGATCATCCCCGCTATGAACGCCCTGGGCTATTACTCCAAAGAGCAAGGCTGCTTCCTTACCTACGAAGAGGCCGAGGGTAAGGAAAAGCGTATTCTGGGCGACTATTCCATCGTGCAGTACAATGCCTTTTTCGACAAAGAAAACAGCTCCGTGCTGTTCTTCGACCAATATCTGCCGGAGGAAACCAAGCCTCCTGTTCCCTGATCCGCCTTGTGTATTTTACAACGGGCCTGCAGTGCATAGCGCTGCGGGCCCGTTCTTCTTTTGTCGGTGGACAAGTGTCCTCTAGCTGTGTATTTTCGCCAAACAGCCGCAAAACGCCCCTTTTCCCGTCAAGTTAAATAAAAACTAACTCTATTTTGTGTGCATTTTCAACAAAAACGGGGGTCGTTTTTTGGTGGCCAAAACCCGGCCTTTTTCCCCAAAGGCCGGGGCGCCGCCTTGATTTTCTGCAGGAAAAATGGTAAAATTAGGGTATCATGGGGGCGTTTGAGTGCCCCAAAATTTTCAGGAGGAAGAACTATGCAGAACTTTGCGAAAAAGACCCTTAGTGTATTTCTTGCAGCCCTCTTGCTGGTCTCCTGCCTTACCGGCTTAGCTCCCACCCACGTTCACGCGGCGAGCTTTGCCCAGGCTGGCGGCTGGCTGGAGAGCATCTACGCTGAGATCTCCGGTGTGAGCGCCAGCTCCGTTACCGCTGTATCTTATTCCGGCACCACTTCCGGCTCTCTGAGCGCCCAGGATATCCAGTACCTGGTCCGCAACGAAAGCGGCAAGGTGCGTATCGACATTCCCGGCGTTCCCGCGGGTACTTACACCCTGAGCGTTACCGCCGGCGGCACTACCTACACCCAGAGCGGCATTGAAGTTCTGGCCCATGACCGCAGCGGCTATGCCCACTTTAACTACACCCAGGGCGTAGGCGCTTACAATGACGACGGCTCCCTGAAGGAAAATGCCATCGTTCTGTACGTTACCGAGGCCAATAAGAATACCGTTTCCATCACCCTGGGCGATACCACCGTTACCGGCATCGGCCACATCCTCAACTCCGTTGGCGAAGACAACGGCGTAGTTGGCGACGGCCTGTGCGAGCTGGTGCGCAGCGGCAAGAATGTTACCGGCAAGGCCAACGGCAACGCCGGCATCATCCGCAAGCTGGCTCTGGCTGATGTACCTCTGGTAGTTCGTATCATCGGCACCGTATCTGCTCCCGAGGGCCTTACCGCTTACGACTCCGTTGACTACGGCGGAAGCGTTGGCGACAACGGCTACATGGCCCGTATGCAGTCCGGCAAGAACATCACCATCGAGGGTGTTGGCCCCAATGCCACCATGGACGGCTGGGGTATCCACTTCATCTGCCAGACCGCTTACCCCGAGCTGGGCAAGAGCTTTGAAATGCGCAACATCGTCTTCCGGAACGTTCCCGAAGACTGTGTGGGTATGGAAGGCCAGCAGGACGGCTCCACCATCACCGCTCCCGTAGAGCGCTGCTGGATCCACAACTGCTCTTTCTACGGCCCCACCATTTCCAACCCCGCTGAGTCTGACAAGGACGGCGGCGACGGCGCCTGCGATTTCAAGCGCGGCAACTACATGACCATGGACTACTGCTACTACGAGGGCTACCACAAGACCAACCTGATCGGCTCTTCCGATTCCTCCCTGCAGTACCACATCACCTGGCACCACAACTACTACAAAAACTGCGAAGCCCGCGGTCCCCTGGTGCGTAACTCTGATGTTCACATCTACAACACCATCTTCGATGGCCAGACCAGCTACGCTATGAACCCCCGGGCCAACGCCTACATCTTCTCTGAGTACAATACCTTTATCAACTGCAAGAACCCCGTAACCGTTGATTCCGGCGCTGTTAAGAGCTATAACGATACCTTTACCAGCTGTATCAGCGACAACAACGCAACCATCGTTACCGATAAGAGCCAGAAGGTTTCCACGAACTGCGCTTACGCCAACTTTGATACCAATTCCAGCGTTTCTTATGTTCCCTCCGGCAACTACCTGCTGGATACCGACTACGACACCATGCTGCGCAATATCAAGGCCTATGCCGGCGCTATGCCCGCTACTGTCGTAGCTCCCGAGGACATCAACACCTCCAAGATCCCCTCTGACCGTATGCCCCTGGCTCCCGTTAAGCTGCCCTACAGCCAGAGCCTGACCAGCACCTATGTTACCGCCAAGAGCGGCACTTTTGACAACATCGTGTTCAACGTTGCCAAGACCGCCAGCAGCTATATCACCATCGGCGGCACCGCTACCGGCTGCGACATCGTTTTCTATGTGGATGCTCCCGTAAAGATCTCTATGACTGAGGTATCCGCTACCTATTCCCCCGTTCTGTGCGCTGCCAACGGCCAGGCCCTGATCACCGGCACCGGCTCTGTAGAAGCTCCCGCCGGCTATTACTACATCTGCTCCGGCGGCTGGGATACCGGCAACGCCAAGTATAAGGAAGCCAAGGTTGCTTCTCTGTCCCTGGAGCCCCTGGTAACCCACGGCGACAACGACCATACCTACAAGGCTGTTGTTACCGCTCCTACCTGCACCAAGGGCGGCTACACCACCTATACCTGCGATTGCGGCGCCAGCTATGTTGGCGATGAAACTCCCGCTGCCGGCCACAAGCCCGGCGAAGCCGCTACCTGTACCACTGCTCAGCTCTGTACGGTTTGCGGCGTCCAGGTCGCCCCCGCTACCGGCCACAGTTATACAAACGGCGTCTGCTCCGCCTGCGGCGCTATCGATCCCACCTCCTGCGCCCACAATGATACTACTGTAAAGAACTACAAGGCCGCTACCTGCTCCGCTGAGGGCTACACCGGCGATACCTTCTGCAACACCTGCCAGACCACCATTGGCACCGGTACTGCCATCTCCAAGCTGGCCCACACCCCCGGCGCTGCCGCTACCTGTACCACCGCTCAGACCTGTACGGTTTGTGGCGCTACCGTCACCGCTGCCCTGGGCCACAACTATGTAAACGGCTCCTGCACCCGCTGCGGCGCTGAGGATCTGGCAGCTTCCGGCTATGTTCACAACTTTACCGAAAGCGGCAAGACCAGCACCTTCTACACCATCACCGGCAATACGACTACCTCCCGCGGCGATGTGATCTACAATGGCATGACCCTGTCCACGGGCTTCAAGATGGAGTCTTCCACAAAT
>JAFSBW010000021.1 GCA_017437095.1 Oscillospiraceae bacterium | reverse complement strand
CTTTGTTTTTCCACAGTTCTACACTCCCACGGCATCTTACAGCACTCCTTTTGTCTGTTTTTTGATGCCTTTATTGTACCATAAAACTGTGTACCATGTCTTTACACACCTGTGTACTATGTTACTACACTGTACACATTGGCCATCCGTGGCAGTGCGTCAATTTCCCGCAGATATTCGGACGAGCGATGCTCGCCCCTACGAAGGGACTCAAAAAAACGGAAGGCAATGCCTTCCGTTTTTTTGCTGGGTTTATTGGGGATATTTCCAGGTGTCGTAAAATTCTTCCGTTAGGAAGGGCTGGATGATATCCATATACATGGGGTCGTATTTTGCCGGGTGGGAATTTACATACACATAGTCAGGGTCTGGGCCGTTGAAGCTTACTTGCAGCAGGGTGTTCCCCTGGGCATCTTCAAATACATAGCACATTCTGGCGTTTTCGTATACTTTGCCCTCAGGGGTATGGAAGCCGGATACGCTGAGCTTTTGCAGGCTGTCACCATGGGCCAGCAGGGTTTGGTCATCCACGCAAATAGTTTTTACATCCGACCACGTTTTCAATCTCTCAGCGCTTACGGGTGCGTTGGTAAGGATGGTAGGATCAATATAATAAATCTTCAGGCTAACCCCCTCCAGCTGGCCGATGGCCACCATGGTTTGGAACTTAGAAAGCTCCAGCCGCAGCCGGGCAGAAATCAGCTGATCATAAAGCCATTGGGCAGAAACATCCTTGGTTTCTATACTAATAATCGCATCGCCATAGTCTATGGTAAAGGAAATCTCGCCATCATTTTCACACTTACTGTTCTCGACCAATTCTTCCACTTTTTCCAGCGATAGCTCGCGGGCAAGTATCAAAGAAGGGCTAGGAGAAGATTCCTCATCGGTCCATCCCTCAGCGTAAGAAATAAACCAGCGCAAATATACTTCCCCACCTTTTTCAAACTCGGCGGCAATTATAGAAATGTCTTCAAAATTAGTAAACAAAACTGTATCATTCTCAGAAAAAATAGAATCGTTCTCATATAGTTTGTCGTCATGGGGAAGAAGAATGCCGTATTCAGATCTGCTTTCTATTTCTTCTCTTGTACATTTTAGCATCCAGGAATGGGGCTGGGAAGAAACTACTATTTTGGATATATCCAGCTTATCCGCAGGATATTCTGAGAAGCACAAAAGCAGTGCTTCAAGATCCGCCTTTGCCTTTTCCAGGTCTGCCGATGCTATTTTATCCATTTGGAAATAGACAGGAACGCCATGGATCGTAGCCTTGGCGCCGATCTCCCAGCTGCCAGAATCAGTATCCTCATATTCCCACATGGCGTATTCCACATCGCCGCAGCGGTAATACACTGCATCATCTCCGGCGGCCACAGAAGGGGTATACGGGCCGATCATAATGCCAATCTCATTTTTTTCTACCGTTGACGGAGTAGACAGGTACAGCCTGTAGGGTGTTGCACCATCAAGAAGCATAACCACCCCGGAAAAATCCATCCAATGCGCCGGTTGATCCGGACAGAAATCTTTTGTTTCCTCAGCGGAAAGCCTGTTCATTGTATAAGAAAGGTTCTCCGGAGCTATCATAAACCAATGACCTTCATTATAAAAGGGGTGATCCACCACCTCATGCTGGGATTGTGTGGTCGTGAATTCCAAAGACGGCATATTGGCTGCTGGGCCTAATCTTCGGTTTTTTACCAAAACTGCCACAACTGTCAGGCAGCTTAGCAGCACGAAGCAGGCGGCCAGGGCTTCCAGCAGGCGGAAACGGCGCTTCGGCTCGGCATATTCGCTTCGCTCCAGAATGTCCTCATCCATAGCGCCAATGGCTTCAAAGAGTTTATCTGCGTTCATAATATCAGGCCCTCCT
Organism: Oscillospiraceae bacterium; assembly: GCA_017437095.1. Lineage (GTDB taxonomy): Bacteria > Bacillota > Clostridia > Oscillospirales > Oscillospiraceae > Faecousia. The sequence continues at coordinate 17,429 of JAFSBW010000021.1, read as the reverse complement.
TTCGCAAATACTCTTTCAGGCTGCTGCGCATTCGGCTGAGCTTTACCCGCACGGAATTGGCGCTCAGGCCGTAGCGCAGGGCGATCTGGGCCGGGGTTTCCACAAAGAAATACCGCCGCAGGAAAATGTTGCCGTCCTGGCTGGGCAGCGCTTTTACAAACTTAGCTACAGCGGCTTCCAGCTCTTTGCCCAGCAGCTGCTGCTCCGGGGTGCTGCCGGAGGATAAGCAGCCAGCAAGCTCATCCAGCACGGCGTTGATCTCTCCCCCGCCCCGCTTTTTGGCTCTTTGGGCCTTAAAGCGGTCAAAGGCCAGGTTTCGGGTGATCTTGGCCAGGAACATTTGCAATCTTCCCGGCCGCTGGGGCGGCATAGAATCCCAGGCCCGCAGGTATGTATCGTTTACGCATTCCTCCGAATCCTGGGCTGAGGAGAGAATGCTGCTGGCAATGGCGTAGCAGTATGGGCCATACTTGGCCGCGGTTTGGGAAATAGCCGCTTCATCCCTGCGCCAGTATAGGTCTATGATCTGCTCATCGGTCATTGGCGTCGCCTCCTTTTGTTAAATTTGGGGCTGTCTAACTATATAGACGGCAAAACTTACCCATCATTACAAAGAATTTTCGGGACAGCTAAGAAAAAGCTGTCCCGTTTATTGTGGAAAAGATACTTTATAGGGGGGCTATACCCTCTCAGTCAGCTGCGCTGACAGCTCCCCCAAAGGGGGAGCCTTTGCCTCTTATATTTTTACATTGGGGAAATATTCCTTTACAAAGTCCACCTCTTCTGCTCGGAAGGATTTGCCGTTTAGGTAGGCCAGGTCGCCGGCGTCGGTGGTAAAGGTAAAGGTGAGCTTATAGGAGTAGAGGGCCTGGTAGGTGCGGTCGAAGCGCTTATCCAGCTTGCCGTACTTGCCGTCGCCCAGCAGGGGGTGGCCTGCGTGGGCAAACTGGGCGCGGATCTGGTGGGTACGCCCCGTGATCAGCTCGCACTCTACCAAAGAAAGGCCGTTGCTGCTTGCCAATACCTTATAATTGGTCTGGCAGGTCTTTGCCCCGGGCTGGGGCTTATCGGTAACGAATACCCGGTTTTTCTTTTCGTCCTTAAACAAAAAGCCCTTCAGGCTGCCTTCTTTGGCCTTGGGCGTGCCTTCTACGATGGCAAGGTAGCGCTTGTCCAGCTCCCGGTCCTTGATCTTTTGATTCATCACCCGCAGGGCCTGGGCCGTCTTGGCGGCAATGACGATACCGCCGGTATTGCGGTCGATCCGGTTGCACAAAGCGGGGGTGAAGGCGTTTTCCTCCCGGGGGCGCCATTCCCGCTTTTGGTACAGGTAGGCCTGGATATGGTCGATGAGGGTGCGGCCGTATTCCGCCCCGTCATGGGGATGCACCGCAAGACCCGGCCGCTTATCCACCAGCAGGATATGCTCGTCCTCATACACGATGGTCAGCTTTGGCGTAGCCACCGTTAAAAAGGCATTGTCCTGGCTGGGCTTATCGAAAAATTCATCGTTGATATAAAGCTGCAGAACATCCCCGGCGTTGAGCCGGGCATCCCGGGCGGTACGGGCGCCGTTGCACTTGATGCGCTTAATGCGGATATATTTTTGGGCCAGGGACGCCGGAAGCAGGGGCACAGCCTTGGCTAAGAAGCGGTCCAGCCGCTGGCCGGCATCGTTGGCGCCGATGGTAAACTCTTTCATTGCTGGCTCTGCTCCATTTCCTTCTGGTAGCTGGCGTTCATTTTTTCCGTAAACTCCAGGGCGGAGTTGTAGCCCATTTTGCGCTGGCGGTTGTTGATAGCGGCAACCTCCAAAATAACCGCCAGGTTACGGCCGGGGGTGGTAGGAATGGTGTTCATAGGGATCTTGACCCCCTCCATTTCCATATACTGGTTTTCCAGGCCCAGACGGTCGTACACCTTGTGGGAATCCCAGGGGACGATATTGGCGACCAGATCCACAGTATTTTCCTGCTTAACAGCGCCCACACCGAAGATCTGCACAACATTGATAATGCCAATGCCCCGCAGCTCGATATAATTGCGGATAAGATCCGGCGCAGTGCCCATAAGCGCGCCGTTGGAGATCTTGCGCAGCTCCACAGCATCGTCAGCGATCAGGCGGTGGCCACGCTTGAGAAGCTCCACAGCCGCTTCGCTCTTACCGATGCCGCTCTCGCCGATGAGCAGAACGCCCTCGCCGTAGATCTCCATCAAAACGCCATGGCGGGTAAAGCGGGGGGAAAGTTCCCGCTTTAGGTAGGCAATGATGGCGGAAACGATGGTAGAGGTAGGCTCTTTGCTGCGCAAAATGGTAACATTATGCTTCTTGGCCATTTTCAGGCACTCTTCCGGCAGCCACAGATTGCGGGCTACCAGCAGCGCCGGGAATTTATAGGAGAACAGCCTATCCAGCACCCGCAGGCGCTCCCGGCCCTCCAGCTTTTCCAGGTAGCTCAGCTCCACATTGCCCAGCACCTGCAGGCGGATGGGCTCAAAATGGTCAAAATACCCCGCAAGCTGCAAGCCCGGGCGGGCAACATCCTCAACCGTAAGGCGGATGCGCATAAAGTCTGTAGATTCATGGGCAATTTCCAGCTTAAATTCCTTAACCAGGGTATGCAAAGATACGAAGTTGCTGTCCATAATCTCACCTCGAAGCAGATTCTTGAAAACATTATAACGGCAGCCATGGATAATATCAACTATTTTATAAAAAAAGATAAATTTTTCTAAAAAAATACTTGCTTTTTTTGCCGCTATCTGCTATTATATCTAAGCGCCTGCAAAGGCGATACTATGTGACTTACGATAGGAGGTGCAACGAATGGCTAAGTGTGATTATTGTGGCAAGGGCGTTACCTTTGGCATTAAGGTCTCCCACTCCCACAGACGTTCCAACCGGGCATGGAAGCCCAATGTAAAGCGGGTTAAGGCGGTTGTTAACGGCTCCCCCTGCCATGTGTACGCTTGTACCAGATGTCTGCGTTCCAACAAGGTTGAGCGTGCCATCTAAGTTTCCTAAGCAAATAAATGCAGCGCCGCTGAAAAGCGGCGCTGTTTTTTATTCTCCCCTGCCGGGCAAAATAGAGGCTGTATTACTTTTCTAAACATTCGATAGCAGCGGCGGGAGCAAGCCCCCGCCCTACACCGTGTCCACAAAAACACCGTAGGGCGCTGACTAGCTCCCGCCGTAACCTTTTATTTTTGAATGCGTAAATAAATAGGGGCTATTTTACTGTTTTGCTTTGCTGAAAAGGTTGGATTTGCGCTCCGTGCCGGTAAGCAGGCGCTTGATATTCTCCCGGTGCATAAAGATGGCCAGCAGCGCCATGAAGATGCCCGCTGCCATAACCCATACATTGCCCAGATTGAATACCGCAAAACCTACACCAAAAGCCACACTTGCCGCCAGAGAGCCCAGGGAAACATAGCCCGTAAGGAAATACAGCCCAAAGAACAGCACCGCGGCGATCAGGCCTACCCGCCAATCTACCGTAAAGGCCACAGCAGCGCCGCAGAGGATGCCTTTGCCCCCCTTGAAGCCCAGAGTAGCCGGGAAATCATGGCCCAGGGAAACTGCCACAGCGCCCAGCATCATACCCTCCAGGCGGTAGCCGTAGGGCTGCAGCAGCAGCCCGCCCAGCAGGCAGGCAAGCACGGCCTTGCCCGCATCAATGAGCATAACCAGCACGCCTTTGCCAATGCCGAAATTTCTTACAAAATTGGTAAAGCCGGCGTTGCCGCTGCCGTGGGAACGCACATCGTCATGGGCAAGCAGCGTAGATATGCTCACCGCGCCGTTGAGGTTACCTAAAAAGTAGCTTGCCAAAGCGGCGATGACAATACTGTACCACATAGGTTAATCCTCCTTATCGCCCTTTTGCCGGATGGTAATGCGCACGGGCGTACCCTCCAGGCCGAACACCTCACGGATCTGGTTTTCCAGATAGCGCTGGTAGGAGAAGTGGAAAAGCCGGGCATCGTTGCAGAAGATAACGAAATGGGGGGGCTTGGTAGAAGCCTGGGTCATGTAGTAGATCTTCAGGCGGCGGCCCTTATCCGTAGGCGGCTGCACACGGGCGGTAGCATCGGCCAAGACGGAATTCAGCGCGCCGGTAGTAATACGGCTGGTATTCTGGCGGTTTACATCCTGAATAGCCTGGAAGAGCTTGTCTACCCGGGAGCCGGTAAGGGCGGAGATGAACACCACCGGGGCATAGGTCATATAGCTCAGGCCCTCTTTTACCGCCAGCTCCTTGTCGCGCATGGTGTTGGTTTCCTTGTCGGCAACCGCGTCCCACTTGTTCACAACGATGATGGCAGCCTTGCCCGCCTCATGCACCAAGCCGGCGATCTTGGTATCCTGCTCGGTAACGCCGTCGTTGGCATCTACCAGGATCAGGCATACATCCGCCCGCTCGATGGCGCTGATGGTGCGCATATTGGAATATTTTTCGATGATATCGTCTACCTTGCTCTTGCGGCGCATGCCGGCGGTATCGATAAAGCAATATTTGCCGGTATCATTTTCAAAGTAGCTGTCGATGGCATCGCGGGTAGTGCCGGCAACGTTGGAAACGATCACCCGCTCCTCCCCCAAAATGCGGTTGAGCAGGCTGCTCTTGCCCACATTGGGCTTGCCTACGATGGCTACCTTGATAATATCCTCGTCCTCTTCCTCCCCGGTATCCTCCGGGAACTGCTCCAGGCACCAATCCAGCAAATCGCCGGTGCCATGGCCGTGGATAGCGGATACCTCAAACAGATCCCCAATGCCCAGGCCGTAGAACTCGTATACATCGGGGTTGGTATGGCCGATAGAATCGCACTTGTTCACAGCCAGACAAACGGGCTTGCCGGATTTGCGCAGCATGGTGGCTACATCCTGGTCAGCCGCGGTCATGCCGGAGCGCACATCCACCACCATAACCACACAATCGGCCAGCTCGATGCCGATCTGGGCCTGGCGGCGCATGAATTTGAGCATCTCGCTGTCGGTATTGGGCTCGATACCGCCGGTATCAACCAGGCTAAAGGTACGGCCGCACCATTCGCAATCGCCGTAAATACGGTCGCGGGTAACGCCGGGGGTATCCTCTACGATAGAAACCCGCTGGCCGGTAAGCTTATTAAAGAGCATGCTTTTGCCAACATTGGGCCGACCAACGATGGCAACCAAAGGCTTTGCCATAGTAAGCACATCCTTTCTGGAAAAAATCCTATATATTATACCAATAACTTACTGTTTTGTAAACATTTTCCTTTGAGTAATGCAAAACGAATCGACTGGAAAAAGAACTGTTGAGCCGCCGCAGCCGATTTGTTCAGCATTTTCCGGGAAAGCTCTGAACAGATCGGCAAGAGCGGGTAGCGAGAGATTTTGGCTCAGGCGAAGGTTTGGAAAAGGGAGGAATACTTTGTGTATTTCCCCTTTTTCAAACTGAACGGCTGGGGCAAAAGATCCGCTAACCGCCGCGGCCGATTTGTTCAGCATTATCCGGGAAAGCTCTGGACAGATCGGCAAGAGCGGGTAGCGAGAGATTTTGGCTCAGACGAAGGTTTGGAAAAGGGAGGAATACTTTGTGTATTTCCCCTTTTTCAAACTGAACGGCTGGGGCAAAAGATCCGCTAACCGCCGCGGCCGATCTGTTCAGAGTTTTCCCAAGAACGAAAGAAAAAGAGGAAGGCTGTAGCCTTCCTCTGGTTTCTTCTGACTTAGTCAGCCTTGGCAGCCAGGACCTGACGGCCATTGTAGGCACCGCAAGCCTTGCAAGCTCTGTGGGGCATGACGGGCTCACCGCACTTGGGGCAAACAGAAACGCTGGGAGCAGCCAGCTTCCAGTTGGAGCCACGACGCTTGTCACGACGGGCCTTGGACACTTTACACTTAGGAACAGCCATGGTTGACACCTCCTTGGTCGAAATGCTTGTTGGGCAGCATTCTTGTAATTTTACTTATTGAGAAGCTGCCGTAAAGCAGCAAAACGGGGGTCCAGCTCCTTCTGGCAACTGCAAGGGCCATCGTTCAGGTTTTTGCCGCAGCGGCAGCACATACCCTGGCAATCTTCCTTGCACAGCAGCTTGGAATCCATATTCAGCACAAATACTGTGCGGATAATGTCTTCCAGGTCGGCGCTGTCTCCCTCCAGAGGGAATACCCATTCATCTTCGTTTTCTTCGTTGGCCAGCTCTGTAACCAAAACGACATCCAGCGGGATCTCCTTTTTTGCGGAGAACTCCGAAGCGCAGCGGTCGCACACGCCGTAGATAGTAGTTTCGATCATGCCCTTCATAACCAGCACGCCCGCCGTATTGCGCACGGTACCGCTGGCTACTACGCTCTCAGACACGGGATAGCAAGAGCCGAAGCGAAGATCACTCAGATCTGCACTGGTAGAAAAGGAAACCGATGCGCCGGGATTATCGATAATTTTCGCAAGCCCGAGCTTCATATGATCTCCCTCCTCATAGTCATGCCTTGATATTATACAGTAGCGATCACTATTTGTCAAACATTTTTTTCGAAATTTTTCCGGTTTTTCCTATTTTTTAGCCTGCTATTGCATGGACGAAAAAGCTATGGTATAATAGGCGGGAACTTTGAAAACGGAGGTATAAAATATGCTGCAAATTGAGCATTTTACCAAGAATTACGGCGAAAAAGTGGCTGTAGACGACCTCAGCCTGCACATTGCGCCCGGCGAGCTTTGGGCTTTTATCGGCCATAACGGCGCCGGCAAAACTACTACCCTAAAAGCCGCCTGCGGCATTCTCCCCTTTTCCCAGGGCTCTATCCGCATCGGCGGCAAATCCATCCAGGAAGACCCCATCGGCTGCAAGCAGCAGCTTGCCTACATACCGGATAACCCCGACCTGTACGAATTTTTAACCGGCATTCAGTACCTGAACTTTGTTGCGGACATCTACGGCGTATCTGCCAGCGACCGCAAGGCGCGCATTGAAAAATACGGCCAGCTGCTTGGCATGACTGACGACCTGACCCTGCACATCAGCGATTGCTCCCACGGTATGAAGCAGAAGATCGCCCTGATCGGCGGGCTGATCCACAAGCCCCGGCTGATCCTTATGGACGAGCCCTTTGTGGGCCTGGACCCGGTGGCTTCCCATCAGCTGAAAAACGCCATGACCCAGCATTGCCGGGAGGGCGGTGCTATCTTCTTCAGCACCCATGTGCTGGAGGTTGCGGAAAAGCTTTGCAACAAGGTAGCCATCATCAGCGGCGGCAAGCTGGTTGCCAGCGGCACTATGGAGGATGTAAAGGGCGATACCTCCCTGGAGCAGGTATTCCTGGAGCTGGAGGGCGAAAAATGATGAAAGCATTGCTGCGTTTGCGGTTTCGGGCGCTGTTTGCCGGGGCGGCCGCAAAGAGCAGAAAAAAGAAAAAAGTAAGCAAAGGGGCTATTGTTCTTTATGCCCTGCTGGCGGTGTACCTGATCGTTGCGGTTTTTGGCATGATGGGCATGCTTTTCCACTCTCTGGCAGAGCCTTACCACGAAATGGGGCTGGACTGGCTGTATTTTGCCATCGCCTGCCTGATGGGCCTGGGCTTTGGTATCATCGGCAGCGTGTTCTCTACCCAGAGCCAGCTGTACGATGCCAAGGATAACGACCTTTTGCTTTCCATGCCCATTCCCCCCGGCATGATCCTGAGCAGCCGGATGCTTCCCCTGCTGGCGCTCAACGGCCTTTTCATTGGGGCAGTAATGCTCCCGGCCATAGCGGTATATGCTATTTATGTAGAGTTTTCTATAGGGCATATCCTGCTGCAGCTTTTGGCCCTGGTTGGGGTCACGCTGCTGGCCCAGGCGGTTGCCTGCCTGCTGGGCTGGCTGCTGCACCTGTTGCTGAGCAAGATGAATAAATCCGTAGGCTCCATGGTGTTTATGGTAGCCTTTCTGGGCATTTATTTCTACATTTACTCCCAGGCCAACTCCATCCTTACCTCCATGGCCCAAAACGGCCAGGCCATTGCCGACGCCCTGCACAGCTGGGCATGGCCTCTGTACGCCGCAGGCCGGGGCTGCATAGGCTCTATTGGGCTGCTGGCCATCTTCCTGGCCATTGGAGCGGCTGCTCTGGGCCTGGTATGGCTATTCCTCAGCGCCACCTTCCTGCGCACCGCCACCGCCCGGCGCAGCGGCCGCCGGAAAAAGCTGAGCCTGCAGGAAAGCGCCCAGCGCTCCCCCATCGGCGCCATTGTGCGCAAAGAGCTGGGCAAATTCTTCGGCACGCCGGTATACCTTACCAATATGGGCCTGGGCATCCTTATGCTGGTGGCCTTAACCGTTGCGGGCATCATCTTCCGGGAGGATGTATCCATGCTGCTGATGCTCCTGGGGCTGGACGGCAGCAGCCGGTATCTGATCATACTGGCTATCTTTAGCTATCTGGGAGCCACCTTGTGCATCTCTACCCCCTCGGTTTCCCTGGAGGGCAAGAACATATGGATCTTAAAATCCCTGCCCGTAGCTTCCAAGAGCATCCTGCTGGCGAAATTGGCCACCCACTGCCTGCTTACCCTGCCGGTAAGCCTGATCTGCAGCGCGGTGCTGTGCGTAGTATACGGCTGCAGCGCTGTGTCTACGCTGCTGTGCCTGGTGGTCGCTGGGCTGCTTGGCCTGTTCAACGGCTTGCTTGGCATGATCACGGGCCTGAAATGGGCGCGGCTGGACTATATCAGCGAGGCCTACCCCTGCAAGCAGTCTGTAGCTGTGCTGGTAACTATGTTTTCTATGATGGGCATTGCCATGGCGTGCATGTTGGTATTTATATACCTGCCTATGGATCCGCTGCTGTTTGGGCTGCTGGTGGCCCTGATCCTGGCTCTGGGGTGCATCTGGATGTATCAGGCGCTATGCACCTGGGGCGTTAAGAAATGGAACAGCCTCATGTAAAATGATTTTAAAACAAGGCGGGTCACCCGCCTTGTTTTTTTGTTCTACCCGGCGGGTTTGGGACATACCATAATGCAGATACCATGGCAGGAGCAAGCTTCCTGCCGGAATAGGAGGCTGCTATGGATAATATTTACGCAGATATTGCCCGGCGGACCGGGGGCAATGTATACATTGGCGTAGTCGGCCCGGTGCGTACCGGCAAATCCACCCTAATCAAGCGCATTATGGAACAGCTGGTGATCCCTGCCATTGACGATCCCTACCGCCGGGAGCGGGCCAGGGATGAGCTGCCCCAATGCGGCTCGGGCAAGACCATTATGACCGGCGAGCCAAAGTTTGTGCCGGAGGAGGCTGTGGAGATCTCCCCGGAGGCGGATACCAAGCTGCGTATCCGCATGATCGACTCTGTGGGCTATATGGTGCCCGGGGCTGTGGGGGCTATGGAGGACGGAAAGCCCCGGCTGGTAACTACCCCCTGGTATGATTACGAGATCCCCATGACCCAGGCAGCAGAGCTGGGCACCAAAAAGGTAATGGATGAGCATTGCTGCCTGGCCTTAGTGGTTACCACCGACGGCACCATCACCGACATTCCCCGCTCGGATTATATAGAAGCGGAAAGGCGGGCCATAACCGATATGGCCGCCACCGGCAAGCCCTTTTTGGTGATCGTGAACAGCCGGGACCCCTCCGGCCAGGCGGCCCAGCAGGTATGCGACGAGCTGCGCCGGGAGCTGGGGGTAGAGCCGCTGGCCGCGGATTGCCAGGCCCTGGACAGCCAGGGGCTTCGCCGGATCATCGGCGCGCTGCTGGAAAACTTCCCCCTGGCGGAGCTTCAGCTGCGGCTGCCCCGGTGGATGGATAGCCTGGAAACGGAGCATCCCATCAAGGCTGGGGTATACCGCTGCCTGATGGATATGGGCGAAAGCCTGCAAACCATGGCGGATGTAGCCGCTGCCCTGGAAAAGCTGAAGGCCCTGCCCTGGGTGCAGGAGGTAAGCAGGGAGAAAGCCGACCTGGGCAGAGGCATTGTGGCTGTGAGCATCCTCTTCCCGGAAAAGCTGTTTTATGAGATCCTGAGCCAGCGGGCGGGGATTAGCATTGACGGGGATGCCCAGCTTTTGGCCCTGCTTACAGAGCTTACCGCCACCAAGCAGGCCTATGACCAAATATCCGATGCCCTGAACGCCGCCAACGCCACCGGCTACGGCATTGTAATGCCTACGGCGGAGCAGATGAAGCTGGAAAAGCCGGAGATCCTGAAAAAGGGCAGCGCCTACGGCGTAAAGCTGAAGGCCTCCGCCCCATCTATCCACATGATCCGCATCGATATCGACACCCAGATCAGCCCCATGGTAGGCGATGAAAAGCAATCTCAGGAGCTGGTAAACTACCTGGCGGAGGAAGCCCCGGAAAAGCTTTGGGAAAGCAACATTTTCGGCAAGAGCGTATACCAGCTGATCCGCGATGGGCTGAATACCAAGCTGGTAGCAACGCCTCAGGATGTGCAGGAGAAGTTCCGGGGCACTCTGGGGCGCATCGTCAACGAGGGCGCTACCGGTTTGATCTGCCTGATTTTGTAAAAAATATTGACATTTGCCCCTGACGCAATTACAATAAAAGAAAAAAGGAGGAATTGCCATGGGCTTCAAAGGCGATCAATATATCTGGAAAGACCGCAAGCGTTTCTGGGGTATGCCCCTGAGCTTTACCCGCTATGCCATGTCGGAGGACCGTCTGTTCCTCTCTGTGGGCTTTCTCAACGTAAAAGACGAAGAGGTGCTGCTGTACCGCATTCGTGATATCAACACCTCCCGCAATCTGTGGCAGCGTATGTGCGGCGTGGGCACCATTACGGTGATCTCTTCTGACAAGAGCATGCCCAGCGCCATCCTGAAAAACATCAAGCGGCCTATGGAGGTCAAGGAGCTGCTGCACAAGCAGGTAGAGGATATGAAGATCCGCCGCCGTGTCCGCTTCGGCGAGATCATGGCCACCGGCGACGATTTTGCTGACGACGATTCCGACCTGGACGATGATTTTCAATAATGCTTGCAGGCCGTGGGGGTTTCCCCACGGCTTTTTTATGGAAAATTGGGGCAAATATGCGCTATTTTCCCTTTACCCCGGGGGCTTTTTATGGTAAACTGTAAGTTGATATCTCTGCCTTTAGGGGGATTACTATGACACTTTCCGCGCAAAAGCGTAACAATAGAATTTATTTGACCATGGCCTTTGCCCTGCCCTTTTTGGGGTATCTGCTTATCTGCCTGTTTGCCTGGGCCGCGCCCTTTAGCAGCGGCAGCGCCTTTTTGATCTCCGACTCTTACTACCAGTATTATCCCTTTTTCCACGGCTTCCGCCGAGCGCTGCTTTCCGGGGAGAGCCTGCTATACAGCTGGGATGTAGGCATGGGCATGGACTATATGGGCCTTATGAGCTACTATCTGGCGTCGCCGCTAAACTGGCTGGTGGTGCTGGTGCCGGAAAGCTGGACACTGGGTTTCTATTTCCTGCTGGTGCCTATCCGCCTGGGCCTGGCCAGCCTGTTCTTCGCCATCTTTTTGCAAAAGACCTTCCGCAAGAGCGATGCTTCCATAGCCCTCTTTGGCGCCATGTACGGCACCTGCGCCTGGGCGCTTGGGTATTTATGGAATGTAATGTGGCTCGACAGCTTCGCTTTGCTGCCCCTGGTGGCCTTGGGAATGCAGAGCCTGCTGCGGGAGAAAAAGTTTATTCTGTACACCTTCTCCCTGTTCCTGGCCCTTTACTCCAGCTACTATGTAGGCTTCTTTGTATGCATTTTTGTGCTGCTTTCGTTTATTGGCTACCAGATCACCAACTTTACCACCTTCCGGCGGTTTTTCAGCGATCTGGCGCGCATCGCCCTATTTTCCCTGCTGGCCATTGGCATGAGCGCCATTATGACCGTGCCGGCCATGGCAGCGCTGAGCAAGACCAAAGCCATGGCAAGCTCCACCGTTGGGGGCAAGGAGCAATCCTTCCTGAATATCCAGCCTAAGAATTTCTACCTGAACATTGCCACCTGGAGCCGCTACAGCGGCGCCAACGGCGCTTACTACGCCATGAAGGATGCCTGGAAGGCCGGGCAATACGGCGAGGCCTGGAACAGCTTCTGGGTCATGCAGAAGTATATCTTCCGGGGGCTTTCCGAGGGATTGCGTAAGGTTGCCGGCAATATGGGCGGCGGCCTGGAACCTACCAGCTACAATGGCCTGCCCAACCTTTACTGCGGCGTTGGCACTATGTTTATGGCCAATCTGTTCCTTACCCTCAAGGGCGTTAAGCTGCGGGAAAAGCTCTGCAGCCTGGGCCTGCTGCTGTTTTTCATGCTCAGCTTTTTGCTGCGGCAGCTGGACTATATCTGGCACGGCTTCCATTTCCCCAACCAGCTGCCCTACCGGTTTAGCTTCTTATTCAGCTTTGTGATGCTATACATGGCCTACCAGGCCTATTTGCAGCGGCATAAGCTACGCCCCTGGCAGCTGGGCTTTGCGGCGATCGCTACCTGCGGCCTGTTTATGTGCAGCGAAAGCAAGGACGATAAAACCTTCCTGGTGTTCAACGGAGTGTTTTTCCTGCTGTATGTAGGCGTGTTCTGCGTAGGGCTTGTTAAGCGCGGCGCGCCCCAGGAGAGCGACCGGGAGACCCGGCAGAAATACCTGAAGGATTCGATCCACCAGCGCATGGCGGTTTCCGTATGCCTTTGGGTGATCATCGGCGTAGAATTTGCCATGAATCTGCTGAGCTTTTCCAAGAGCTACACCGCTTACGACCTGGAGGCGCTGAAGTACCCCAGCCTGGAAGAAGATCAGGTTGCCGCTGTGGAATTTATGCAGCAGCGGGAAGAAGAGCTTTTCTACCGGGCGGATGTTACCCACAGCCAGCTTTATAACGAAGGCGCGCTTATGGGCTTTGCCAGCACCTCTACCTTCAGCAGCTCCGCGGATGTGGACACTACCAACTTTATGAAAGCCCTGGGCCTGGGGGCTCAGGATACCTGGAACCGCTACTGCTACGAAACCACCTCCCCGGTTAGCAATATGTTCCTGAATTTGAAATACCTGCTCCACCGCAGCTGGCCTCAATTCCCCCAGCTCAGCTGCTTTGACCAGGTGTTTGTTTCCGGCTCGGTTGAGCTATGGGAGAACAACGCCTACCTGCCCCTGGGCTTTTTGGCAGAGCCTCAGCTGGCCAATACCAAGATCGCTCCCACCGGCGACCGCTTTGGCCTGCAAAACCGGCTGCTGCGGGATGCCGCCGGCATTGCTCAGGATGTATGGATCCTGCAATACGGCAGCCTGCGGGTCACACCCCACAATGTAAAAATTACCACCAAGACCAGCGACGGCAGCTGCTACTTTAACGGCGGCGCGGCGGCTACCCGCTGCACCCAGTGCGGCGAGATCTCCGCTCTGGAAGCCTGCACCAACTGCGGCAGCCTTACCAGCAGTGAAATCTATATCACCTACCACTATACCTGCCAGAACGACGGCGTGTTTGCGGTAGACCTGCAGCGCACCACCATGGAGAATATTAAGGAAGTAAGCGGCTTTACCGTTACCCACAACGGCGAGACCGTCCGCCGGGACACCCCGGATACCCTTACCCAGATCCTCAGCCTTTGCCAGGTTGCCGCCGGAGATACCGTAGAGATCAAGTTTACCTGCAAGAGCGGCGTAAGCGGCCAGATCCATGTGCAGGCGGCGATCTTGGACGATGCCCCCTTCCGCCAGGCCCACGCCAACCTGAGTAAGTCCCTGCTGCACATTACTACTTTTGAAAATGACTATATCAACGGCTATATCGAATGCCACAAGGATGGCCTGCTGTACACCTCCATCCCCGATGACGGCAACTGGGTTGCCTATGTAGACGGCAAAAAGGCAGACATTGTAGTCATCGGCGATGCCATGGTAGGCGTTCCCCTTACCCAGGGCCACCATAAAGTCACCTTCCGCTACGAAAACAGCGCTTTCTCCCTGGCCTGGAAGATCAGCCTGCTGTGCGCTCTGGTGTTTATCACCCTGATATATGTGCAGCGCAGGCGCAATGCTCCTTTGGGGAAGTATGAAAAGCCCCAAAAAGCATCCCGCAAGTAAAGCAAGCCGCAAAAATCGCCCGAATTTGCGTGAAACTTACGCAATTCGGGCCTTTTTGTTGACAAAGGGCAGCAAAATAGAGTATTATGTAAGCATAGATACAAAAAGGAGGCTTTCCCCTTGAAACGCAAGAATATTTGCCGACTGTTTGCGCTGGTTTGCGCCCTGGGTTTGGCCGCAGGGCTTGCCGGCTGCAACGAGGTGATTGAATATGTAGATGCCTATGTGCCCCCCACCACCCCGCTGCATTGGGATACCACCCCCGCCGACACTACGCCCCCGGTTGGAGAAACTACCCCGGCGGCTACCGAGCCTACCCAGATGACCTTGGTAGGCATCGTTACCGGGGCGAAGGTTTTGAATGTCCGCTCCGGCCCGGGCGTAGAAAACGAAAAGGTTGGCGAGCTGGACGAAGGCACAAAGGTTGCCATTTACGAAGTAAAAGAGGTTGGCGATTCCGTATGGGGCCGCATCAAGAGCGGCTGGGTAAGCATGAACTACATAGAGCTGGAAAAGCAGGACGAAAAGACCGACGAGCCTGCTGTTACCCACTCCATCATTGCTACCGTTACCACCGACGATCTGAATATTCGCTCCGGCCCAGGCACCAAGTACGAACGGGTAGACCAGGTAGACACCGGCGACAAGGTGCAGATCACAGAGATCTGCGTGCTGAACAAGATCCTTTGGGGCAAGACCAAAACCGGCTGGCTGTGCATGAGCTATGTATCCATTGACGGCTCTGCCGACGGCAGCCTGCAGCTCAGCTGCACCGTCAACGCCAGCGAGCTGATGATCCGCTCCGGCGCAGGCTCCGGCAATAAGGCCGTAGGCCGCTACGAAAGCGGGGAAAAGATCGTGATCACCGAGATCCGGGGCGTAGACTATGTGCCCTGGGGCAAGACCGATAAGGGCTGGGTATGCATGAGCTATGTGATCCCGGACGGCAACATTATCGTTACCGCTGGCTAAGCAAAAGAAATAGGGCGCGCTGCCGTAAAAGCAGCGCGCCCTTTGATTATTTCCTGGTGAATTTTAGGGGAAGCTTGGTGTGATAAAAGCCGTCGGCAGCTTCGCTGGCATAGCTGCCGGGGCTAACGGTAAGGCTTTTGCCGGAAACCCGGTAGGTATGGTAGCTTTCTTCCGCCGGCGCTTCGGCCAGGTCGGCAGAAAAGCGAAGCTTGCCTTTGCTTACGGCAAACTGCCCTTCTTCCTGCAAGGCAATGTCCAAAAGCAGCTCCTGGGCAAGGGTATCGCCCATTACCTCATCCAGCAGCTCCCGGCGGGTAACCTTTAGCTGCGCCAGGTAAGCTTCCAGGGATTCTCCCGGAGCTTGCTGGGCGTACAGATTTTCCCAATAGGCCCAGATAGCGTCTTCTATGGCCGGCGTTGCTTGCTGGCAGGCCGCGGTAACGCTGGCGCTGCTCAGCTGGGCCCGGAAAGTGCCGTCGGCATAAAAGGTAAGCTCCACAGTAACCAGCAGGCGCTCCAGGGCAAGATCCCCGGTAATGCCGGGGCATTGGTCTTCCAGCCGGTCAAGCAGTATATGCTTTACATCTATTTCTGCCTGCCAGGTGCCAAGCAGATCGTCCATCTCATTGTGGCAGCCGGGCAAAACCAGCAGCGCCAGGGCGAGTATGCAAATAAACAGGCGTTTCATCATATCAGTTACGGGTAGCATGGTGGCAGCCGGGGGAAGAAATGGTCAGCTTTTCAAAGGTATAACCGTTTTCCAAAGCCCAGATAATGATCTCTTCCACCGCGTCTACGGAGTATTCCTTAATATCGTGCTGCAAAACGATGGCCATCGTTTTATCGGCAACGCCGCTGCAAACATTGTAAACAACCTCTTCCGGGGTAGTGGCGCCGCCGGCATCCTTGCTGTCCACATTCCAATCGAAATAAGCATAGCCGGAATTTACCAAGGAACGGGTAAGCTGCCGCATGGAAACCTGGCTCATGCCGTTGGAGCTGCCGCCGGGGAAGCGCACCAGCCGGGTACGCACGCCGCAGGCAGCCTCGATACGGTCCTGGGCGGCGTAAAGCTCATTGAAAAAGGCCTTTTCGCTGGCGTAAAGCTTATCGTACACATGGCTGTAGGAATGGTTGCCCACAGCATGGCCCCGCTCTACCATTTCCTTGGTAAGGGTAAGATCATACCTGCCCACTACAAAGAAGGTAGCCTTTACGCCGTATTTATCCAGAATGTCCAGCAGGCGCTCCGTATAGGGGCCGGGGCCGTCGTCAAAGGTCAGGTAGATCACGCCGCCTTTCCCTTTCGGCAGCGGGGGCATGATCTTTTCCACTACTTTTACGATACGGCTGCAGCTGACTGCATTGCCGAAGTTATCAGTAGCCGTATATGTGAGGGTATAGCGGCCCACAGCGGCGGTATCCACGCTGCCTTCTACCGTGACCCGGGCGGTAATATCGCCGTCAACATTGTCGCTGGCGGTATAGCCCGGCTCAACGAAGCTATCGCCCAGCTTTACCTGCATGATATCTTCCCCCAGCAGGGAAAGCTCCGGGGCAATGGGGTCATCGTAGAAAATATCCCGCACGGCCTGGGCGGTGTTGCCGGAGGAATCCGCCACGGTATAGTATACCTTGCCGTCTATCTCCTGGCGCTGAACAAGCTGGGTAATATCGCCGTCATAATTATCCTGGGCTGCAAAGCCCTCTTCTACATAGCTCTGGCCGGGGAAGGTAAACGCCCCCTCCTGGGTATGCAGGGTAATAAGAGGAGCTTGGGTATCTACCACGGTAACGGTGCGCACCGCTTCGGCAAAGGCCTGCTTATTTCCCAGGAAATGCTCCTTGGCAAACACGGCAGAATATTTTAGCTCATAAGTGCCCAGTTTGTGGGTATTTACACCGCCCTGGGTAGCAACCTCCAGGGGCTTTTGGGCCTTGTCGAACAAGTTGCCCTCTACCCAGGCAGAAGCGCCGGGGTCTGTAAACCCGGAGCCGACCTCCACCACCATATCCTGCTCCCCTGCCAGCTGGATGCCTACGCTGTAGCTTTGATAATGCCAAGCGCCAAACGCGCCCGCCGCCACCAGCGCGGCAACGCCCGCCATAATAAGCAGCACCGCCAGCACAGAGATCTTTGATTTCTTTTTCTTGCTCACAGCAATCCTCCTCCCGGGAATAATGCTTTTGTATTTTTCTTATTATACCGCATTTTCGACAAAAAAGATAGCTTTTCGACAAAACATTTTCTGCCTGGAATCGATTTTGACAAACTGTCAGAGGTCGAGAAAGCCACAAAGACAAGCAAACCGCACTCGTCGGCGTACAGACGGTACGGTAGAGGGCGGTTTGCGCAGTAAGTCAAAATGCCTTGCGAAGCAAGCTTTTTCGCTTCATTTTAAGCAAATGCTTT
>JAFSBW010000020.1 GCA_017437095.1 Oscillospiraceae bacterium | reverse complement strand
AAGGCGTTGCTTATGCTACCGTTGTGAACGGCGTGGGCGTTATCATCGAGGTCAACTCCGAGACCGACTTTGCCGCTAAGACCGACGCATTCATGGACCTGGTTAAGAACCTGGCCATCGTTGTTGCCGAGCAGAACCCCGCTGATGTAGACGCTCTGAAGGCTTGCACCTACCCCAACTCCAAGCTGACCGTTACCGAGATCATGCAGGAGAAGGTTATGTCCATCGGCGAGAACATGCAGATCCGCCGTTTCGACCGCTTCCCCGAGAACACCAGCGTTGCCTATGTTCACATGGGCGGCACCCACGGCGTTCTGGTCAACCTGGCCGTAGAGGGCGGCATCGACGCTACCGAGATCGGCAAGAACGTTGCCATGCAGATCGCCGCTATGGGCGCTAAGTACTGGGACAAGACCCTGGTACCCCAGGATGTGATCGACCACGAGCTGGCCGTTCAGGTTGCCCTGATGGACAACGATCCCAAGATGGCCAACAAGCCCGCTCAGATCAAGGAGAAGATCGCTGCCGGTAAGATCGCCGCTTTCTACAAGGAGATCTGCCTGCTGCAGCAGGAGTTCGTCCGTGGCGACCTGTTCCAGGGCTCTGTGGAAGGCTACATTGCTGACGCTGCCAAGAAGCTGGGCGGCTCCGTTAAGTTTGTCAACGCTGTTCACTATGTGAAGGGCGAGGGCATCGAGAAGAAGGAAGAGAACTTCGCCGCTGAGGTCGCTGCTCAGATCGCCGGCGCAAAGTAATCTGACCTTTGCCAAACAAATTACGCCCCGGGTCAAAAGACCCGGGGCGTTTTTTGCGCAATTGACAATGGGCAATTAGGAATGAGGAATTAGGAATGAGGAATTAGGAATTTATCCGCACCTCAATCCCTTCCCCCGGGGTGGGGTTAGGGCGGCCAAAGGCCGCCAGCGATATAGATTCCTGGCGGAATCTGCGATATTGCCTGCGGCAGCGATATTCTGTTTCACAGAGCGATATACGCTGCGGCGTGAGAAGGAATCTATATCATATCGTGCGTTAGCATATCGCATTTGCCAGCGGCAAATATATCGCGTCTGCGCAAGCAGACATATCGCCAAAATGCCGCCAGGCAAATCATAAAACCCGGCAGGCAATGATTTGGCTTCGCCATGAATTGTCTAACGCCATGATTTCTCGCTGCGCTCCATGATTTGGCTAACGCCATAATCACCCGCAAAGGCCGCATTGCCGCAAATTACAAATTCAATCCATCCGCGCAGCGGATACCACAATTATTCATTATTCATTATTCATCAGCAACGCGGCTTCATTATTCATGATTCTGATAGCTGCCGAATAGGTGCGGCGCAAACCGTTGCTGCCACGGGGCGGGAAACCCGCCCCCTACATTTTTCTGATAGGGGCGCAGCGATATAATTTGTAATTTATAATTTGTAATTCCTCATTCCGGCAGGGGGAATGTTATGGCCTGGATCATAATGGGCAGGCAGGCGCGGTAGATCTGGGCAAACTGGCTCAGGGGCAGGGGGTTTACGCCCCGGCCCACCTCGACGGTATACCCAGGGCGGCGGAAATCCTGGATAAACCAGTCCTTATACCCGGCGAAGCTGGAAGCGTAGGGGGTATCCGCCAGGGCGTAGCCGCTTGCGTCGGCCATGGCCTGGCCAAGCTCCCGGGCGCCGGGGATGTCATAGCCGCCGAACTGCCAGTAGATCTCCTGGCCCTGGCTGTGAAAGGCCAGCACCACCGCCGGGTCAAGCCGCCGGGTATAGGCGTAAAGCGCCTGGGTCTCCAGCTGGTCCAGGGGGGCAAGGCCCACATAGTCCCGGGGGCCGGGGCGGGTAAAGCCCTGGGCGAATTTGATCTGCCGGGCGGTTTGCCACTGGGCGGGGTAGTTCAGGTTCAGGTCTACCCCCAAAAGGTTGGCTTTCCAGCCGCTGGGGAAGGGAATGGCCGGGTAACTCTGCGCCAAGCGGCGGGCGTTTTCATAGGTTGCCGATCCCGGAGGGATGGCGCCGGTGACCAGATCCACCCCGTCCGGGTCTACCATGGGGATCAGGGTGACGGTGGCGGCGGCGGAGAGGTCGGCGGCGCTGTAGCCACCCAACTGCCCCCGGTCTGCCAGGGCGCTGGCAAAGTCCTCGGCGAATTTCAGCAGGATCAGGGCGGTGATCCACTCGTTGGCGTGGTGGGCGGCGGTAAAGAGCAGGCGGCGTGGGCCGCTGCCCAGGGTAAAGGCGGTGATGGGCCGCTGAAAGACGGTAGCGCCCACCGCTTCCAACCGGGCAAAGGGATAGGCGGCGGCCAGGGAACGCAGGGCGCCGGTGCTGGCGGCGGATGTGATGGGCTGGGAAGTGTTGACAATGGGCATAAAAAATCGCCTCCAGCTAATATACGCCGGAGGCGGGGAAGATGTGCAGACAGCATGCTGAGATTGGAGAGTGGAGAGTGAAGAGTGAAGATTTCCTTATCTCAACTCTCAACTCTTCAATCTTCAATCCTGCGATCGGGCAGCATGCTGAGATTGGAGATTTGAGAGTGGAGAGTGAAGAGTGAAGATTTCCTTATCTCAACTCTTTGCTCTTCAATCTTGCGATCGGGCGAAATGTTACGGTTTGGGAAGAAGCCTGAACAGATGCTTGACTATTAGATTTCCGCCCGCATTCCTCATCAGCCCCAGTGTGCGCACTGGGGCAGCTTCCCCCCGGGGGAAGCGATTGGGCGCAGCGGTGGCGGGCAGATTGAGAGAGTGGAGATTTGAGAGTGGAGAGTGGAGATTTCCTTATCTCAACTCTTTGCTCTTCAATCTTGCGATCGGGCAGCATACTGAGATTGGAGATTTGAGAGTGGAGAGTGAAGATTTCCTTATCTCAACTCTTCACTCTT
>JAFSBW010000019.1 GCA_017437095.1 Oscillospiraceae bacterium | reverse complement strand
CCAGGCCGTAGGGGCGGCCATTGGCCGTCCGCCGGGGGTGCGGTTATGGTCGGCAGCCATTCGGACGAGCAATGCTCGCCCCTACCCCCACCGAATATGTGCCGCCAAATTCCGTGGGGGCGATCTGCGATCGCCCGCTCCCGCCGCGCCCAAGGGTTCCCAGGGTGAAGATTGCGCTATCTGCACTCTCCAATCTCCAATCTTCACTCTCCAAAGCGGCACAGCGGGGCAAAAACCCGCCCCCTACATTGTCAATCGCCCATGAAAAAGCCGCCCTGAAGGAGCATCCTTCAGGGCGGTTGCGTATTTTACTTTGCGTATTCTACAGCCTTGGTCTCGCGGATCACATTTACCTTGATCTGGCCAGGGTATTCCAGCTCGGCCTCGATCTTCTTGGCCACATCCCGGGCCAGCAGGATCATATTGTCCTCGCTTACCTCCTCGGGCTTGACCATGATGCGGACCTCGCGGCCTGCCTGGATGGCGAAGGCCTTTTCTACGCCGGGGTAAGAGCCGGTAAGCTCTTCCAGCTTCTGCAGACGGCGGATATAGTTCTCCACATTCTCACGGCGGGCGCCGGGACGGGCGGCGGATACGGCATCAGCAGCCTGCACCAGCACGGCGATCACCGTCTTGGGCTCTACATCGCCGTGGTGAGCCTCGATGGCGTTGATCACAACGGGGTTTTCCTTGTACTTGCGGGCAAGGTCTGCGCCCAGCTGCACATGGCTGCCCTCTACCTCATGGTCGATGGACTTGCCCAGGTCATGCAGCAAGCCTGCACGCTTTGCCAGAGCCACATCTACGCCCAGCTCGCTGGCCATCAGGCCGGCAATGTGGGAAACCTCCATAGAGTGGTTGAGTACATTCTGGCCGTAAGAGGTGCGGTACTTCTGGCGGCCCAAAATCTTGATCAGCTCCGGGTTCAGGCCGTGAACGCCGGTCTCGTAGCAGGCCCGCTCGCCTTCCTCCCGGATGGTGCGGTCCACTTCCTTGCGGGCCTTTTCCACCATGTCCTCAATGCGGGTGGGGTGGATACGGCCGTCCTGGATCAGCTTTTCCAGAGCCAGACGGGCGATCTCCCGGCGGACAGGGTCAAAGCTGGAAACGGTAATGGCTTCGGGGGTATCGTCGATGATCAGGTCTACGCCGGTAACGGTCTCCAAAGTGCGGATGTTGCGGCCTTCCCGGCCGATGATACGGCCCTTCATTTCATCGTTGGGCAGGGGAACTACGGAAACGGTAGCTTCCGCGGCATGATCGGCGGCGCAGCGCTGGATGGCGATGGACAGGATCTCCCGTGCCTTATCGTCAGCCTCGTCCTTCAGCTGGGCTTCGATCTCCTTGATCTTCATAGCGGATTCGTGGCGAACATCGTTCTCCACGCTTTCCAGCAGATACGCCTTGGCCTGCTCCTGGGTCAGACCGGAGATCTGCTCCAAAGTAGCCAGCTGCTTGGCCTTCAGCTCCTCAGCTTCTGCCTTGGCCTGGGCCACATCTGCAAGGCGCTTGCTCAGCTCCTCTTCCTTGCGCTCGAAGGCGTCGGTCTTCTTGTCCAAAGACTCTTCCTTCTGCTGCAGGCGGCGCTCCTGCTTGGTAACCTCAGCACGGCGCTCCTTCATTTCCTTTTCGTGTTCTGTGCGGGACTTATGGATCTCGTCCTTCACTTCCAGCAGCATTTCCTTCTTGCGGCTTTCACCGCTGCGGATGGCCTCGTTGATGATGCGGGTAGCTTCGGTTTCTGCGGAGCCGATGGCCTTTTCCGCTACCTTCTTGCGGTAGCCAACGCCCAAGGCAAAGCCCAGACCCAGCAGCAAAACGCCACCCAGGACGAGTAAAATAATTTGTACAGGACCCATAATCAAGCACACCTCCTTGTATAAGATAAGGCATAAGCCGGAGGTGGGCATACTTGTCCCCATGTGTAAAATTGGCACAATAACAGACCGATAATCCAATGCCCCCAAGTTAAGAAGCTATGTCATTCCGAGCCAGTGCGCACACTGGCGTGGCGCCCTGAGCGTAGCGAAGAAGTACCCTTGGGGTGGAATCTCATAACGCAGTCCTTCAAAATGACAGCTAACTTAATGACATTGACCGATAGACCGGCCCGAATATCTTGTACAGAGCCTGCTCACACCCCGGGAAAGCCCTCCTGCGCGGCCATGTTCTTCCGCGAATAAACTCAGGAGCTGCTTTGTCCGCAAGCTGCGCACAGAGCATCTGTTGCTCAAAAATAACGCCATGAGGCGCAAAACCCAAAAACGGCCTTTGCCGGATAAAAATGAAACGCGGAAAGGTTTGGCACACACTTTCCAGCGTACACTATACCAAACTTATTTTAACGGCGAACAGAAGGAAAGTCAAGAACAATTGCACAAACCGGGGCATATTTTTTGTATAAATTGGGCAACTAGCCCAAAAGCAACCCCCGGCGCAGTTGACAAAGGCTTGGCAATTGTGGTAAACTTACAATTAGCAAACAGGCATTGCAGCCATGCAGGCAAAAGTTTGAGGTGAGAAAAAAATATGGCTTTGTTTGGAAAAACAATATCCCTGTTCTTAATTGAAGGCGATCCTAATAAACGCTGGGTCTGCGAATTGTCCAACTGGAACGGAAAGTCATACAAAATCCCCCGTATTGATGTAAAACGGTGCAGTGACAGAAAAGACCTTGCTGCGTGCGGAATTTATTTTCTGTTTGGCAAGAATGATTCCGATGACAAGGGTATTGTCTATATTGGCGAAGCAGAAAATGTGTATGAGCGTTTGAAACAGCACGATGCTCCCACCGGCAAAGACTTTTGGAATGAATGTATTGTTTATATCAGCAAAGATAATCGCCTGAACAAAGCCCATATTAAATACCTTGAACACCGTTGCTACCTACTTGCCAAGGAAGCAGATCGGTATATCATTGAAAATTCAACCATTCCGGCAGATGCCTCTTTAACCGAAGCCGAGCAAGCAGAAATGGAAGAGTTTCTGTACAACATCCGTATGATTAACAATGTTTTAGGACATAAAGTGCTTGAATCCGTGGTGGAAGAAGTGGCTAATGACACAACCGACGAGAGTGCAACGCTATACATTCAGGCTACCCGTGGCGCATGCGCAAGCGGAAAGCAAACAAGTGAAGGCTTTGTTGTGTTTAAAGGCTCTCAGGTCGCTGATTCTGTTACAAAATCCTGTCCCAAGTCTATTTGTGCGCTTAGGGATAAACTATATGCAACCGGAACAATCGATGCTAACGGTATCTTTACAGAAAACAGAGTTTTCAGTAGTCCCTCTACCGCTGCAGGCGTTGTAATGGGGCGCAGTGCAAATGGATTGCTGGAATGGAGAGAGCGATAGACTGTTCTCTGTACACTCTTGTTGAGCAAAGATACATTCTTTGGTTTTATTTCTGTGACCCAAGCAAAACTCGCCGTCTCGATAACTGGCTTAAATTTATGATATAAATAATTGACAATTGTCCATTGTCAATTGTCAATTCATACCCGCGGGCATGGTGGAATTGGTAGACTCGGTGGATTTAGGTTCCACTGCGAGAGCGTGCAGGTTCGAGTCCTGTTGCCCGCACCAAAAAAGAAGGAGGCCTTTTGGCCTCCTTCTTTTTTGGTGAGAAATATAGGGCTCGAACCCATCTAAATGCAACGCGGACGAGCGTTGCCGCCGACGGCTCGACGGAGGCGTACCTCTATTTTCTTTCCCATTGGGAAAGAAAATGCAAATCGAGTCCTGTTGCCCATTTCAATCACGCCCAAGCCGACCCCATCTAAATGGGGCGCGGACGAGCGTTTCCGGCTGTTACCGGGTCGGCATGCCGTCGCTGCCAACGGTAAATTTTGCGCTTTGCGCGCCGCTATCCAGATCGTCAAGGATCAGGCTGGCCGGGTCTGTGGGGATGCAAAATCGGTTATCCCCGAGCCAGGCGGGGCTAACGGCCATCTGGCCCAGCTTTGTAACGCTGCCGTCTGCATTCAAGGCGAATACGACCAGCTCCATCTGCCGCCAGCCCTCTTGGAAATCCTCGCAGAACAAATACACGAAATTTCCCTTTTCGGTTTTTACATAATAAGGGTGCAGATCGTATACATAGCATTCCTCAAAGAAGTACTGGCCGTCTGTATCTGTGTAGATGCCGTAATCCCTATAGCGGTTTTGTTCGCCGTCATACCAGCCGGATACGGATATGGCTTCCAGGGCACCGTCGGTATCCAGCTGGGCAAAGAAGGAGATATCCAGGGGGATCTCGGCGGCATATTCCGCCGGGGCAGCCAGATATTTTTCGTTGAACAGCTCCGGGTACTCGGCAAAGGGAACGGTTGCCGTGAGCATGCCATCGGGGCTTAGATCGCCGGGGGAAAAATAGAAGGTCAGGCCAAAGTAATCTATCGTCCAGCTGAAGCCGTCATAGGGGGTGTTGGCGAAATAATCCTCAACGGCAGATTCGCTGTAGAAATCCCCGGCCCACATAGAAGTGGTAAGGGCTTTTTCCACAGCCTTGGCCAGGTCATTGTTGACAGTTACCACATCGCTCAGCAGCAGCTCTGCGCCGGTTTGGGTATCGTAATTACTTCCGTGAAACACTCTGTAGTTTTCGATCTGGCCGTAATGGGAATAGGAATCCGTCAGCAGGCTGATCACCAGGCTGTCCGCCCGGCGCACCTGCACATCCAGGGTGGATACATAGGTTTCAAAGCCCTCCCGGCCGGCCTGCAATTCTTCCCGGGCGAAGCTGACCAGGTTGTCAAACTCATCCAGCATGGCGTTTTCCTGCAGGGCAGCGCTTTGGCTGAGTACCTGGGCCATTTCGGGGAACGCCTGCGCATCCGCCTGCCCCAGGGTTATGCAGGAATTTTCGCTTCTTACAAGGGCCTGGGGCAGCTCATCGGCCCATTCGTAGTAGGTATGCAGGGTTTTTTCCAGGGCGATCAGCCTTAGCTCGTTGGTATCGCCGTCAGCCGGGTCTGTAGTAGGCTCGGGTGTGGTCTGGGGCGCTGTGGTGGCGTTATTTTCCGGCTCCCGAGGGCGCTGGGCATTCTCCCCGCAGGCTGCCAGACAAAGGAGCATGCATGCGCAAAGCAGTATACATATGGTTTTTTTCATAACTGACCCTTTCTGCAAGCAAAGGGCGGCCGGGCAAAACAGCCCCTTCGCCCCTTGCGGTTACGGTTTATGGATTGGCAAGGGGTAGCCTTGCGGATCACCAGGGCTCGTGAACGGACAGATTTACCTCAGAAACGGTAGCATCCTCCGCTTCGGATGCAAAGGTAACTATAAAGTTTCCTTCCAAATTGCCATCGGAAACAGAAACCAGCCACTGGAACTCATCTGCCTCATTCCACATAGGCTCACCCAGAAGGCTGGTGACTTCGGCCTTGGTCATGCCGAATTTAATGCCCAGGATGGAAATGTTCTGATCCTTCGGCGCTTCTTCATAAGTAAACATGCCGATGGACTCAGCCTTGGCTTCGGTTATGGAAACGGTTTTGTCGGAGCCGTTGTAGTAGTTGGGGCTGATGCCGTAGTTCCAGTCTTCGTCAATAAAAAGATTGGGGGTAAAGTAATCTCCAGCGCTCAGCTCGATCTGCTGAATATACTCGTCAACGGAAACGCCCGCGGCGATAATATCGGTCATGGCGTAGGGCATAGCAACGGCGGTACCGTTGATGTCAATGGCCAGATTTGCGGTGGAAAGCTTCAGCGTGCCGTCTACTGCCTTTTCTACGGAGCCGGGATCGGAGCCGGCGGGCTGACCGTTTCCTTCGTCGGTTTTGTCGCCGGCAGGCGTGGTGCCGGCAGGGGTTGTCTTCCCGGCGGGGATGTCGGTCTTCTTGTCATCCGCGCCGCAGGCTGCCAGGCTCAGCAGCATCACCATGGCCAGAATGATGCAAAGTAGCTTTTTCATAGTTTCAGATCCTCCTGGAATTTCTTTGGGGTTTGCTTGCGCTTCCATTATCCCCCATTCTTTCCGGAAAATCTATTACCCCTTGGGCCATTCTCCCCCGCTTCGGCCGGTATCCTTGGGCTACTTTTGCCCCCAGCGCTGCTGTTAGCGGCGGTTTTGACCTGTAAAAGCCTTCGCTGTGCCGCAGGGCAGCCGCCGGGGGCGTTTTATTCCTTCCAGCGCGCGTCATCCGTGGCGGGGTTGTCGATCAGCTCGCCGCGCTGGGTAAAGCGGGAACCGTGGCAGGGGCAATCCCAGCTATGCTCGGCGGGGTTATATTTGAGGGCGCAGCCAAGGTGGGGGCAGCGGGGCGCTGTGGGCGTGAGCAGACCCAGCGCCGTTTCAAAGGCATTGACGGCAAGCTGGGGGCGAAGCACGGTGCGCGAGGGCGAAAAAACAAGGGCATAGGGGTTGGCTTTCCCCTGGACAAGGTCGCGCAGAATATTCGCGGCGACCATGGCGTTGGTCATGCCCCATTTTTGAAAGCCCGTCGCCACAAACACATCCGGCACCGTCCTGGCGTATTGGCCGATATAAGGCACGCCGTCCAGGGTCATGCAGTCCTGGGTGGCCCATTTGGCTGCGATCTCAGCGCCCTTGTAGTGCTTCTGGGAAAATTCTTCCAATTCCCGCCAGGCGCCGCCCTGTTTGCCCGTGCGGTGTCCGCCGCCGCCCAGAAGCAGCAGCTCGCCCCAGCTTCGTAGCGACAGCCCCGCCTCCGATTCGTCAACATACATTCCCTCCAGCTTTTGCGCCCCCTTTAACGCCAGCACATAGGAGCGGTGCTGATAGAGCTTGATGGGGTATAGGCCGTGCTTATTGAGGATGGGAAAATGGGTGGCAATAATCAGCTTTTTAAAAGCGATCTCCCCACGGTTGGTAATGGCCTTGCCGGGTAAAAGCTGCACTACCTTGGTGTGTTCGTATATAGGCAGGTCCTTTGCCAGGGCGTACAGCAGCTTCAAAGGGTGAAACTGGGCCTGATCCTTTATGCACACCGCCCCCGCAATGTCCATAGGCAGTTCATGGACATTTGAAAGCTGGGCTTCCACGCCAACGCGGCCCAAAGCGGCTATTTCTTTTTCAAGCTTTTTTCGGTCATTGATAGAATAGACATAGGAATCCCTGCTCTCAAAATCGCAGTCTATGCTTTGGCAAAGGCCTGCATATTCCCGGATGGCATCCATCTGAGCCTGGGCATAAAGGCGGGCTTTGTCCTGGCCGAAGCGTTTTATGAGCTTGTGGTAGAGCAGGCCGTGGCCCAGGGTGATCTTCGCTGTGGTGTTTTGGGTGATCCCGCCGCAGATCTGGGCAGCTTCTGCCAGCAGGCAATCCGCGCCCGCGTTTTTCAGCTTATAAGCGCATAAGATCCCCGCGATCCCGCCGCCTACGATGAGTACATCGGTGCTGATATTGTCTTTCGCCATCTCAAACCCCACCCGGGGCGCATCCTTGTGCCATACCGATCCCATAACCGTTCCTCCAAGCTTTGCTGCAGATAGTTTCTGTTGCTTGCCCGGCGGATATACACAAAAATGCCCATTAAAAAACTCTTCGGCGGGAGCCGTTTTATGGGTATCTGTGGTTGTTTATTGGACACTTTGCGTGATATTATAACCCTATAAAGGGGGGCTGACAATGAACTATATCAAATCAATCTGCCTAAAACCCGGCTATGACCCAGGCCGCTATCCTTTTAACATTCCCGCGGTGCGCCATTTGGAGAAGGCAGGGCGCCTTACCCTGGAGAAACCGGTCACCTTTTTTGTAGGAGAAAACGGCACAGGCAAGTCTACCCTGATCGAGGCCATTGCCGTGGCCATGGGCTTTAACGGCGAGGGCGGCTCCCGGGATTTTTCTTTTTCTACCCAGGATACCCACTCCCAGCTGTTCCATCACCTGACCGTTGGTAAAACTGTTCGGCCAACGGACGGCTTCTTCCTGCGGGCAGAAAGCTTTTACAACACAGCCAGCTACCTGGAGGAAAACGGCAATATGTCCCGCTACGGTGGAGTATCCCTTCACAAGCGGTCCCACGGCGAAGCCTTTCTGGCGCTGGCCATGCACCGCTTTGAGGGGGAAGGCCTGTACATCCTTGACGAGCCGGAATCGGCCCTCTCGCCCCAGCGGTTGATGTCGCTGCTGGTGATCATCCATGAATTGGTAAAAAACGATTCCCAATTTATCATAGCCACCCATTCCCCCATCCTGATGGCATATCCCAACGCGGATATTTTGGAATTTTCCGAACAGGGGATACAAAAAGTCAGCTACCGGGAAACGGAGCATTATAAGATCACCAAGCAATTTATTGATATGCCGGAGCGCATGGTAAGCTATCTGCTCAGCGATTGACGCAAGCCGCTCTCAGGAACAACAGGGTTGATTTTTCTTCGTACTGCGTGTTATCATAGCTTCAAAGAGGTGAGCGTATGGAAGTCACATTCATTGGCATCGGTGCGGAAGCGGCAAGCGCGCTAAAAAGGCTGAAGCAGACCGTTCCGGGGCGGTATCTCGGCGTATTTTCAAAAGCCGCAGACGCGGCGGCTTATAACGCAGAGCAGCTCCGCTTCTGCTTGCGGCCCTCTGTGGATGCCGCGGCTTTGCGAATTATCCCCAAGCTCCAAAAATTTATCAACGGCTCAGAGGTTGTGTTCCTTCTCTCGGAACTTTCCGGAAAACCCCAGGAAGATATCCTTTGCAACCTTGTCCAGGGCTTAAACGCTGAAACGGTTATCAGTATCGTTTGGTATGAAAAGCGAAAGCACGGGCAGAGAGGAATTGAAACGTCTTTGGAGCGGTTAGCAGATCACTCCGCGGTAGTTGCGATCCCGCAAAAGAATTTTGAAAAAACGCTGGAGTTGATACCGGAATATGTAGGGCAGCTGCTGCTTATGTATCGCCTCCCCTATGCAAACGCAGCCCCGAAAGCAGGGAAAAAGGCACTGCAAGAGGGTGGCATTCTGCATTTGACACAAAACGAGATCCCCATGGATGAGCTTACCCCGAAGAGAGGATGGAAATCTTTGGGAATGGGTGAAACAGAGTACAACCCAGACCTGGACACCTTACTGAACTATAGCTGCTCGGCGCTGCTTTCTCTTGCCGTTCCCCCGGAAACGCCCCCGGCAATCATACGCTATATTTGCGAATATGTCTTCTACGCCATTGACCCGGAAGGAGAATTTAATTTCCATATAACTGTAGATCCTGATTTGCAGGATTCTGTGGCAGTCAAGTTGTTAGGAGCAGATACCATTACGGCAAAAATCGCCGACCTTTGGGAGCTTTAGGCACTGCCCCCGCATTACAAAAAGGAGGCCAAACGGCCTCCTTTTTTACTCGTTCTAATCCAGCCTGCGGATCACCCGGCAGGGGTTGCCTGCGGCTACGCAGTTGGCGGGGATGTCCTTTACCACCACGCTGCCGGCGCCAACGGTGCAGTTATCGCCGATGGTTACCCCCGGGCAGACGGTGACCCCGGCGCCAAACCAAACATTGCTGCCCACGGTAATGGGCCTGAATATCTGGTAGCCTGCCCTGCGCTTTTGCGGATCGGTAGGGTGCTGCACGGTAACGAAGGTGCAGTCCGGGCCGATGAGAACATCGTCGCCAAAGGTGATAAGCCCGCCGTCCATGAGCTTGCAGTTGCAGTTGGCAAAAAAGTTCTTGCCAAAGCTTACATACGCCCCGTATTCGCACACAAAGGGGGCTTTGATGCACCAGCCCTCCCCGGCCTGCGGGATCAGCTGCCCCAGGATCGCGCGTTTTTTCTCCGTTTCCCCGGGAGCGGCGGTATTGTAGGCGTAGCACAGCTCCTCGGCGGCATCTCTTTGCCGCTTCAGCTCCGGGTCGCCCCGCTTAAATTCCAGGCCCTGCAGGGCTTTTTCTCTTTCGGTCATAGCGGCTCCCTCCTAAATATGCGTCTGCCCCTATTATAGCGGATATGCTGCCGGGTTTCCATAGGAAACTGCGCCCGCTTCCCGGTTTTTTTCAGGCAATCTTTGCCGCATCTTAACCGCTCCGCCTTTTCCCCGGACAAGAAGGGGGGTGCAATTGGGCCAAAACAATGCTATAATATACAAAGCTTGAGCCACAGCAAAGGAGGCGCGCCAATGGCAAACAAAAAGCAGCTGCTTAAAGACGGTATTTTCGCTCTGGCTGCCCTGGCGGCGGCATTTCTTGTAAACCTGTTTCTGGTTGCCAAATTTAACACCAAGACCATGACCCCTATGATCTTCGTGCTGGGCGTTTTCCTGGTGTCCTGGCGCACCCAGGGGTATTTGTTCGGCATATTGGCCAGCCTGGTCAGCGTTTTGGCGGTAAACTGGGCCTTTACCTACCCCTATTGGGCCTTTGACCTGATCTCCCCGGAGTGTATCTCCTCGGCGGTGGTGATGCTTATCGTTTCCACCATGACCGGCGCCCTGACCACCCGCCTGAAGCAGCAGGAAAAGCTGAAAGCGGAAGCGGAGACCGAGCGCATGCGGGGCAATCTCCTGCGGGCGGTATCCCACGACCTGCGCACCCCCCTTACCTCCATCTATGGCTCCTCCTGCGCCATTATAGAAAATTTTGAAACCGTTCCCGACCGACAGAAGCTCTCCCTTTTAAAGGATATTCAGGCCGATTCCCAATGGCTGTGCCGTATGGTGGAAAACCTGCTGTCAGTTACCCGGGTGGATGCCGGGTCGGTGCGCCTTTCCAAGCAAAGCGTAGTGCTGGAGGAGCTGATCGACGCGCTTTTGCTGAAATTCCACAAGCACTACCCCGACCAAAAGGTGCTGCTGAGCATCCCGGAGGATTTTGTCAGCATTCCTATGGACCCGGTGCTCATCGAGCAGGTGCTTATGAATCTGTTGGAGAACGCGGTGTTCCACGCCCGGGGGATGCGAAACCTGTGGCTCCGGGTGGAAACCAAGAGCCGGCAGGCTGTATTTTCCGTAGAAGACGACGGCTGCGGCATTGCTGCCGAAAAGCTGGAGAAGCTGTTTACCGGGCTTCTGGACAGCCAGGCCCCTGCGGATTCCGCCCGCAGCAATATGGGCATAGGCTTGAGCGTATGCCGCACCATTATCAAAGCCCATGGCAGCGAGCTGGAAGCTGCCAACCGCCTGGAGGGCGGCGCGGTATTCCGCTTTGCCCTGGAAATGGAGGAGCTGCAAGATGGCGAACAATAAATTTAAGATCCTGGTGGTAGAAGATGACCGCAAGATTTTGAGCATGGTGCAAACCGTTTTGGAAACCAACGGCTACCAGGTGCTTACCGCCCAGCGCTGCCAGCAGGGCATTTTGATGCTTTCTTCCCATGTGCCGGATCTGGTGGTGCTGGATCTGGGCCTGCCGGATATGGACGGGGAGGAGTTTATCCGCATCACCCGCCGCAGCAGCATGATCCCGATCATCGTACTTTCCGCCCGGTCGGAGGAGCGGGATAAGATTTCCGCCCTGGATCTGGGGGCAAACGACTATATTACCAAGCCCTTCGGCACTGGGGAGCTGCTGGCCCGGGTAAGAGCCTCCCTGCGGATCAACCGCCAGAATCTGCAGGCCGCCATGCCCGGCAGCGTATTTACCCTGGAGGATCTTCAGATCGATTACGACCGCCGCCAGGTCTGCGTAGGGGGCGCGGCCATTCATGTTACCCAGATCGAGTACAACATCCTTTCTCTGCTCAGCCAGCACGCCGGCAAGGTGATGACCTACGCCGCCATCATCCGCGCCATCTGGGGCGCTATGGATGACGGCAGCGTCAAAAAGCTCCAGGTAAATATGGCCAATATCCGCAAAAAGCTGGGCTGCAGGCCCGGCGAAAGCCGCTACATCATCAACGAGCTGGGGGTAGGCTACCGCATGCAGGATGCTCAGGACTGATCTTCACCGTTTCTTAGCCAAAAACCCTAAAAATTTTGCTCTAACTTTACCGCCTCACCCGTATAATGGGTGAGGCGATTTTAATTTATGGAGGATCTTTTATGGAAGTACTCATTCAAAACTTTTCCAATATTACCTGGCAAATGCTGGTAATGTGGGGCATTGGCGGTTTGCTGATCTACCTGGCCATCGTAAAAGAGATGGAGCCTACTCTGCTGCTGCCCATGGGCTTCGGCGCTATCCTGGTAAACCTGCCGGTAGCCGTAGAAGGCACCGGCGTGCAGCACGTGCTGGATACCCTGTTTTCCATCGGCATCAACGGCGCGGAGCTGTTCCCTCTGATGCTCTTTATCGGCATCGGCGCTATGATCGATTTTCAGCCCCTGCTTACCAACCCCAAGCTGATGATCTTTGGCGCTGCCGCCCAGTTCGGCATCTTCTTTACCCTGGCGCTGGCATCTCTGCTGGGCTATGAGCTGCCCGATGCCGCGTCCATTTCCATCATCGGCGCTGCCGACGGCCCTACCTCTATCTTCGTAGCTACAGAGCTGGGCAGCAAGTACCTGGGCGCTATCATGGTAGCGGCCTATTCCTACATGGCGCTGGTGCCTCTGATCCAGCCGCCCATTATCAAGCTTTGCACAACCAAGGCAGAGCGGCGCATCCGTATGCAGTATAAGGGCAAGCCCGTTTCCAAAACTGCCCGCATCCTCTTCCCCATCGTAGTTACCGTGATCGTTGGCATCGTCGCCCCCGACGCGGTAGCCCTCATCGGCTTTTTGATGTTCGGCAACCTGATCCGGGAGTGCGGCGTTATGAACTCTATCTCTGAAACCGCCCAGAATGCCCTGGCCAACCTGATCACCATCTTCCTGGGCATTACCATCGCTTCCCAGATGAAAGCTGCCGATTTCCTGCAGGTAGACACCCTGATCATCATCGGCCTGGGCCTGGTGGCCTTTATTTTCGAT
Source organism: Oscillospiraceae bacterium (assembly GCA_017437095.1). GTDB lineage: Bacteria > Bacillota > Clostridia > Oscillospirales > Oscillospiraceae > Faecousia. The sequence continues at coordinate 4,681 of JAFSBW010000019.1, read as the reverse complement.
ACCTTCGGCGGCATCATGGTAGCAAAGGTCATGAACCTTTTCTCCAAGGAGAAGATCAACCCCATGATCGGCGCCGCTGGCATCTCCGCCTTCCCCATGTCTGCCCGGGTAGTCCACAAGCTGGGCCTGGAGGAAGACAACCAGAATTTCCTGCTGATGCACTCCATCGGCGTCAATGTTTCCGGCCAGATCGCCTCGGTTATCGCCGGCGGCCTGATCCTGGCCCTGGTAAAAGCATATTTAGGAGGTTAAGGCTATGCATGTAGATCTTTTGCTGGAAGCCCTGCCCATTATGGGCTACGGCTACCTGGGCATTTTTATCGTGACCGGCGCGATCATCGCCGTGGTAAGTATTCTGAAAAAGCTGACCAGCCGCTAAAGCCATTTTGAGAGAGGATGGTATAAATGACCGTTTTTGATGTGCTGACTATGATCGGCGGCCTTTGCCTTTTCCTGTTCGGCATGAATGTCATGGGTGACGGCCTGGAACGCCGGGCAGGCAGCAGCCTGAAGACCCTGCTGGGAAAGCTTACCGACAGCAAGCTCAAGGGCTTTCTTACCGGCCTGGGGGTAACTGCCGTGATCCAAAGCTCCTCTGCTACCACGGTTATGGTAGTGGGCTTTGTGAACTCCCGGCTTATGACATTGAAGCAATCCATCGGCGTGATCATGGGCGCCAACATCGGCACCACCGTTACCGCATGGATCTTGTCCCTGGGCGGCATCTCCAGCGACAATCTGGTAATGCAGCTGCTCAAGCCCAGCTCCTTTACCCCGGTGCTGGCTCTGATCGGCACGGTTTTCCTAATGTTCTCCGGCAGCACCAAGCAAAAGGATGTAGGCACCATCCTGCTGGGCTTTGCCACCTTGATGTTTGGCATGGACACCATGTCCGACGCCGTTTCCGGCCTGGCGGATATCCCCGCTTTCCAGGATCTGTTCCTCATGTTTGAAAATCCCATCCTGGGCGTGCTGGTGGGCGCGGTGCTTACGGGCATCATCCAGTCCAGCTCCGCTTCTGTGGGTATTTTGCAGGCCCTTTCCGCCACCGGCGCGGTCAGCTATGCCGCGGCTATCCCCATCATCATGGGCCAGAACATCGGCACCTGCGTAACCGCTCTGCTTTCTTCCTTCGGCACCAATAAAAACGCCAAGCGGGCCGCCGTTATCCACCTTTCCTTTAATGTGATCGGCACAGTGGTCTGGCTGAGCGTATTCAGCCTGGTTTCCGCCCTGGCCCAGCCTGCTATTCTGGGCGAGAGCGCCACTTATCTGGGCATCGCCGTTTGCCACTCCCTGTTCAACGCCCTTTGCACCGCGCTGCTGCTGCCCATGTCCGGCCTGCTGGAGCGCATCGCCTATATCGTTGTTCCCGAAGGCAAGGATACTGCCAGAGCTGTGGAGCTGGATGAGCGCCTGCTGGCTACCCCCTCCATCGCCCTGGGCCAGTGCCACAACCTGGCGGTGAAGATGGCCGAGGAGGCTCTGCTGGGCACAAAAATGAGCCTGCGCGCCCTGCTTGGGGAGGATGTTTCCTCCGCCGGGCAGATCCGTGCCAGCGAAAACAGCGTAGATCACTATGAGGATGTTTTGGGTACCTTCCTTTCCAGGCTGGCCCGGGCCCAGATCTCCGACGACGACAGCGCCGAGGTTTCCAAAATGCTCAAGGCCATCGGCGACCTGGAGCGGATCTCCGACCACTCTGTAAACATTTTGGAATCCGTCGAGGAGCTAAAGGGCAAGGGCATCCGCTTCTCCCAAAGCGCAAAGCAGGAGATGCAGGTGCTATGCGATGCCCTTACAGAGATCCTGGAGCTTACGGTAGATGCCCTGCGGCATAATGATTGGGAGGCTGCCAGCGCCATCGAGCCCCTGGAGCAGGTGATCGATCACCTGAAGGGCGTGCTGCGCGACCGCCATATCGCCCGGCTGCAGCAGGGCCAATGCTCCGTAGAGGCGGGTTTTATCTGGGCCGATCTGCTTACGGATATGGAGCGGGCCTCCGATCACTGCTCCAACATCGCCGTGAGCATCATCGATGCCCATGATCACAACATGAATGCCCACCAGTCCCTGCGGTCTTTGAAGGAGGGGAACCCTGCCTTCTTTGAAAAGCTGGACGATTACTCCCGCAAGTACGCCCTGCCCCAGGCGTAAAGAATCTAACCGTACCGCAAAGGCCTTGCGGTACGGTTTCTTTACTGAATCTTTCCCCTAAAGGCTGCTGCTATGGAGTATAATTACCTGGATCACTGAAATGAAAGGATGTTTTTTGTGTTAGGCGCAATTATTCTGTTTGCCGCTACTTATGTGCTGATGCTTACCTTCAGCAAATACCGCCCCTATATTGCTCTGGCCTCCGGCCTGATCTTTATCGCCACCGGCATGCTGCCTCTGGGCGATATTATCAAATCTCTTGATTTCAATGTGCTGCTGATGATCGCCGGCACTATGGGCCTGGTGCAGCTGTTTATCGACAGCCGTATGCCTGCCCGCCTGGCGGATATTATTATGACCAAGGTGCCCAATGTGCAGTGGGCCGCGGTATGCCTGGCGCTGTTTGCCGGCATTATCTCCGCTTTTGTAGACAATGTGGCTACCGTTTTGATGGTAGCTCCCGTAGCCCTGGCGGTTTGCAGGAAGCTCAATACCAACCCCGTGCCCGTGATCATCGGCATTGCAGTATCCTCCAATCTCCAGGGCGCGGCTACTCTGGTTGGCGATACTACCGCCATCATGCTTGGCTCTGAGCTGGGCATGAGCTTCGCGGATTTCTTCTGGTATAACGGCAAGCCCGGCATGTTCTTTATGGTAGAGCTGGGCGCTGTGATCTCCGCCGCCATCCTCTATATCATCTTCCGCAAGGAGAAAGCCCCCATCCCCAAAACCGGTGAAATGACCCCGGTTACCGACTATGTTCCTACCGTGCTTCTGGTTGGCGCCATCGGCCTGCTGGTATGCGCCTCCTTTGCCCCTAAAAGCTGGAGCCTACCCGAGGAGATCAACGGCATTATCTGCTGCGCTCTGTTGGTGATCGGCCTGGTGTACAGCATGGTCAAGGAAAAGTCCTGGAAGGCCGTGATCTCTCCTTTGAAGGCTATCGACCTGGAGACCCTGGGCCTGCTGGTGGGTCTGTTCCTGATGATCGGCGGCATGAAGGCCGAAGGCGTGATCGATGCCCTGGGCAAGCTGCTGGCCAAGCTGGGCGCGGGCAACCCCTTCGTGATGTATACCATCATCGTTTGGGCCTCCGTGGCGATCTCCGCTTTTATCGACAATATCCCCTATGTGGCTACCATGCTGCCGGTTATTGCCGTTCTGGCTGCGGATATGGGCATTGATCCTACGGCGCTGTATTTTGGCCTGCTCTCCGGCGCTACCCTGGGCGGCAACTGCACCCCCATCGGCGCCAGCGCCAACATTGCCGGCATCGGCATCCTGTGCAAGGAGGGCTACGAGGTGAAGAACTCCGACTTTTTCAAGATCGGCATTCCCTTTACCCTGGCCGCCATTATTCCCGCCTACATCCTCATCTGGGTGCTGTTTGGCGCATGAGCCTCAACCAAAAGCATTTTCTCGGAATGGCACATAGGCCATTCCCTACATTATGCATTTTGAGACAGCCACTTTTTTATAGGGCGGCGCCGGAATTTCTTGCATTTGGATATTCTTTCCTATATAATAGCTGCAGCGGCAGCTGCTTAAAGGCAGCCCGCAGACCATATTTGGGAGGAATAAGAAAATGAATCTGTTGAAAAAATGCGTCGCTGAGTTTATCGGCACCTTTGTGCTGGTATTCTTCGCCTGCGGCACTGCCGCGGTGGTAGGCTGCTCCGCTGCCAACGGCACCGGCTATCTGCTCACCGCTCTGGCCTTCGGCCTGGTGATCGTAGCTATGGCCTACTCCATCGGCAATGTTTCCGGCTGCCACATCAACCCTGCCGTATCCATCGCCATGCTGGTAAGCGGTAAGCTCTCCGTTAAGGATTTCCTGGGCTACCTGGCTGCTCAGTTTGCCGGCGCTATTGCTGGCGCTGCCGCGCTGATGGCTTTTGTAGGCAAGGACAGCGGCCTGGGCGCCAACGCCCTTTACCAGGGCAATATCGGCCTGAGCCTGCTGATCGAAGTGATCCTTACCTTCGTGTTCGTTATCGCCATCCTGGGCGTTACCTCCAAGAAGGAAAACGGCGCCGTTGCCGGCATCGTCATCGGCCTGAGCCTGACTCTGGTACATATCCTGGGCATCTCCTTTACCGGCACCTCTGTAAACCCTGCCCGCAGCTTCGGCCCCGCTCTGTTTGTTGGCGGCGAAGCCCTGGCCAATGTTTGGGTGTTCCTGGTAGCTCCCCTGGTAGGCGGCGTGCTGGCAGCGCTGGTATATAAGTTCCTGGCCGGCGAAAAGGAAGAGGCCAAATAATTCCACAGCCTAAAAATCGGTATGCCCAAGGGCATACCGATTTCAGAGTGTCGATAAAGCCCCAAACCGTCAAAATGCAATTTTTGGCAGTTTGGGGCGATTTTTTGGAATTGAAGCTGTTTATAAATAAAGCATTCGCTTAAAATGCAGCGAAAAAGCTTGCTTCGCAAGGCATTTTGACTTACTGCGCAAACCGCCCTCTACCGTACCACCTGTACGCCGACGAGTGCGGTTTGCTTGTCTTTGTGGCTTTCTCGACCTCTG
>JAFSBW010000018.1 GCA_017437095.1 Oscillospiraceae bacterium | reverse complement strand
TTGTTTTTGGAGGTACCGGCCAGATTTGAACTGGCGAATAACGGTTTTGCAGACCGTGGCCTTACCACTTGGCTACGGTACCATATGAAATAAGGAACGCTGTGCGTTCCTTATTTATTTGGAGCGGGTGACGAGGCTCGAACTCGCTACCTCCACCTTGGCAAGGTGGCGCTCTACCGGATGAGCTACACCCGCATGTATGGCTTATTCAGCCAATATGCGACCGCCGAAATAGCGGGGATTATAAAAATGGTGCCTCCGGTCGGAATCGAACCAACGACACGCGGATTTTCAGTCCGCTGCTCTACCTACTGAGCTACAGAGGCATATTGTGGAGAGCCGAAGCTCTCCACATTTTATTTGGCGACCCCGAACGGACTCGAACCGTCGACCTCCAGCGTGACAGGCTGGCGTGCTAACCGACTGCACCACAGGGCCAAGTTTGGTGGGAACAACAGGGCTCGAACCTGTGACCTCCTGCTTGTAAGGCAGATGCTCTCCCAGCTGAGCTATGCTCCCATACATCGCCGCCGTGCTTGGCACATCTCAGCGACGGGTATCATTATACACGGGAAGCGGGGGTTTGTCAAGCTTTTTTTGCAATTTTTTTCTGCAAATATTCTTTGCCGTTTTCCCCCGCTTTTCCCGCTAAAACTGACGGAAAATCAAATTTTTTCCAGCAGTTCGCTAATGTTCTCCGGGGTAAAGGAATAAACGGTATCGCAAAACTGGCACTCTACCGGGAAAGTTTTATTTTCGTCCCGGATCTCGGCCAGCTCCTTGCGGCCCAGGCTGATCAGGGCGTCCGTAACCCGCTGGCGGGAGCAATAGCACTTGTAGGATACCTCGGTAGTGCCCATGAACAGCACACCCAAATCGCCTACCACGGCGCCCAGAATATCCTCAGGGGTCATTCCCTTTTCCAGCATGGCAGTTACCGCGCCGGCCTTCTGGATGCCTTTTTCCAGAAGGTCGATGGTCTCCTCGGGAGCGCCGGGGAGCAGCTGCAGCAGGTAGCCGCCGGCCACCTTAACGGTCATATCCTTATCCACCAGCACGCCCAGGGCGCAGGCGGTGGGGGTTTGCTCGCTTTGGGCAAAATAGGCGGTAACATCGTCGCCGATCTCGCCGGATACCAGCTGCACAGAGCCTACATAGGGCTCTTTCATTTGCAGATCCCGGATAACAGTAAGGCTGCCGTTACCCACGGTTGCGCCTACATCCAGCTTGCCGGGGTACTTTTCCACCAGGGGAACTTTGGGGTTGATCACATACCCGCGGACATTGCCCGTAGGATCGCTGACACAGACGATGCCGCCGATAGGGCCGTCACCACGGATCTGCAGGGTCATAGAGCCGTTTTCTACCTTTTGCATATTACCCATCATGGAAGCGGCAGTCAGCGCCCGGCCAAAAGCGGCGGTAGCGTTGGGGGTAGTGCCATGGATCTGGGCTCCCCGGCGCACCAGCTCGGTAGAGCGGATGGCAACCACCTTTACAAAGCCGTCCATGCTCATGCCTCTTACAAGATAATCACTCATTTGATCTTTCCCTTTCTCGCTTTGATATAAATTCTCTGCTCCCCTTCTTTGGGAGCTTCCATGCGCCGGTCGCCATACACCCGGATAGAGGTAAAGCCGGCTTCCTTTAAGTAGTCTACCAGCTGCTTTGCAGAGTAGGCATATTCCCGGTGCTCTTCAAAGCTGCGCTGCCACAGCTTCCCCCGGCGCTGGAAAATATCCATACCGTAGGAGCAGATATTGGTTTCGTTGTCAAACTCTCCCCGCCAGACGCAGAAAACATCCTCGTTTTCATCCAGAAATACCTGGCCGTCCATAGCCCGGAGCTTTTCGGGGGTATTAACATCGAAGATAAAGCAGCCGCCGGGGTTAAGGGCTTTGTAAATGCGGCCAATGGCCTGGCGGCAATCTTCCGGGTCTGTAATATAATCCAGGCTGTCCAAAGCGCATACCGCCAGGTCTACGCCCCGGGCAAGGCGCAGCCGCTGCAGGCTCTGGCAGATAAACAGCGGGGGGTTAGTAAGCCCTGCGGCCTTCTGCTGGGCTTGGGTGAGCATTTCTTCCGACATATCCACTGCCACCACATCCAGCCCTCTGTTGGCCAGCAGCAGCGCCACAGAGCCTGTGCCGCAGGCAAGGTCTGCCGCTGTGCGGGGCTGCAAGCCCTCTGCGGCAAAAATGTCAAAATAAAAATCCACAGTAGCGCCGTAGTCTACATCCCAGGTAAGCTGATCGTAGCTGGCGGCCAGGGCATGATAGGCCTGCATAATGGCTCTCCTTTCGCAAAAAAGCATCCCGGAGGTGCCTCCGGGATGCATTATAAACGGAAATTAGCGGTTGAACAGATCCAGGAATGCGTCGATATCGCTGACACTGCGGGCCTTGGGAGCGGCTTCGCCCTGGGCTTCGGTTACGGGAGCTACGCTGATGTCCTCTTCCTCCTCCTTGGGGGCAGCGGGGCGGGGATCAAAACCGGTAGCAATAACGGTAACGCGCATCTCGTCCTTCATATCGTCGGTAGTGGTAGCGCCGAAGATGATGTTGGCATCGGGGTTAACGGCCTCAGCAACCAGGTTGGCAGCGGTCTCTACATCGTCCAGGGTCAGCTCGGTAGAGCCGGTAACGTTCACCAGCACGCCGGTAGCGCCGTTGATAGAGGTTTCCAGCAGGGGGCTGGAAACGGCGGCCATAGCGGCCTGCTCTGCCTTCTCCTTGCCGGTAGCTACGCCAACGCCCATGTGGGCCCGGCCGGCATCCTTCATAACAGCGGAAACGTCGGCAAAGTCCAGGTTGATAATAACCTTGTCGGAATAACCGACCAGCTCGGAAATAGAGGTAACAGCCTGCTTCAGAACATCGTCAGCAATGCCGAAAGCGTTGGCAAAGGTGATCTTCTGGTCGGTAACGTACTTCAGCCGGTCGTTGGGGATGATGATCAGGGAGTCTACCTTGCCGGACAGAGCGGCAATGCCGGCTTCGGCCTGACGCATACGGTTGGCACCCTCAAACTTGAAGGGCTTGGTAACAACGCCAACGGTAAGGATGCCTGCCTCGTGGGCCAGGTCAGCTACGATGGGAGCCGCGCCGGTGCCGGTGCCGCCGCCCATACCGGCGGTAATAAATACCATATCGGTGCCTTCCAGGGCCTTGGCGATGAGGCCACGGCTCTCTTCGGCAGACTTCTGGCCGATCTCAGGCTTGGAGCCTGCGCCCATGCCGCCGGTAAGCTTTTCGCCGATCTGGATCTTGTTGGGGCAAACGGACTTGTTCAGGTCCTGCTTATCGGTATTGACAACCACGAAATCGACGCCGTCTACGCCGCCTTCGATCATGCGGTTAATAACATTGTTGCCGGCGCCGCCGACACCAATGACTTTGATCTTAACTACTCTCTCCTGGAAAATTTCAGCCATAATTGCTTTCCTCCTATGTATGTGTGGCCGGAAAAGGGCACTCCGGCGCTGACTTTACAATTTTACCTGTTTATTCTATCCTGAAAATTCAATTTGGTCAATAGAAAATATCAAAATTCGTCAAAATATTTCAAATTGGATACGCCTAGTTGGACTGGGTTAGATAATCAAAGGTAAAGATCAGATCCCTCTGTACCCGGAAGGACACATCGATCTCGCCGATGGGCTCGTTATACTGGTCATCCAGCTTGGCAATACCCTTGGCTACCAGCTCCGCCTTATAGGCAAGCTCCGTCTTATTGCCAAAATTGATGGTATACTGCTGGCCGTAGGTAACTTTGATATTGCCCATATCGGTAACATCCACGCTGACGATCTTGTGGATGATCTGGTGCTTTTCAAAATACTGCAGCAGCTCCAGGGCAGCATTGAGCCGGTCCTCACCGAAAATGGTTACGGGAGTATCCAGCGGCTCGCCCTCTTCATTGGTTTCAATAGGCGCATTGGGGGCTTCTTCGTCAGCGGCTATGGCCTTCTGGCTCTGCACAGGCTTATAAAGCTGCACGCCCAGAATGCTGGGGTAGTTGCCGGCATCGCCGGTATTGGTGGTATCCACCACGATGCCCTCGTTGGTAATGAGCCACAGGCGGTTGCCGGTATCCCGGATGGCGTACATAATATCCTGCTCTTCTATGTAAATATTTACAGTATTGGGTAGTTTTATTCCTACTCTTACACTTTTTACATAGGGAAGCTTGGTGGTAATATTGCCGGCGATCTGGGCATCGTTGATCAGCAGCAGATTATCGCCATTTTGGATGCCGGAAGCCTCCCGGACAGTCCATTCGTCATATTTGTTGGCGCCGGAAACCGTAACGGTATCTACATGGAAGAAAATGGCAATGCCGAAGATCAGCGCCAGCACGATGGCTACCACCGTAAGCAGGCTGGTAAGCAGCTTGCCCCGGCTAAAGGGCTTCGCCGCGGAATAGACCACATCGGGGGCATTGGAGCGCCTTTTGCGGGGCTTGGCCGCCGCAGCGGCGCGCTGGGCAGCCGCCCCGGAGTAGGCGCTGCGACCGGCAGACCCGGAGCGGGCGCTGCGGGTAGATGCCGCAGAAGCAGCCCGCTTGGCGCTGGCCCGCCGCTGGGGAGAGGCCGCTGCCGCGCTCTTGCTCTGCCGAGGCTGGGCGCTGCGTTGGCCGGATTTCTTTTTGGGGGATTGTTTGCTCTTTGTATCCATGGAAAACTCCTCTGGGGCTGGTTACTTTTTGGCCAGCTCCTCGCTGATTTGGCAAATGCGGCGGGCGCTGTCGATCATCACGGATGCTTTCAGGGCCGTAGACATGGCGTTGTAGCGCTCTTCATCGGAAAGCAGCTGGGCTACCGTATCGTAAAGCAGCTGCGCGGTGCAGTCCTTTTCCAGGATCACCACTGCCCCGCCCTGGCGCTCGATGGCCCGGGCGTTCTTTTCCTGGTGGTTATCGGTAACATTGGGGGAAGGGATGAGGATGCAGGGCGTGCCGGTTGCGGCGATCTCGTTCAGGCTGGAGGCGCCCGCCCGGCTGATGATCACATCGGCGGCTGCCATGCAGGTAGGCATATCATAGATGTACTCCCGCAGATCCAGGCCGTTGGCGTTTTCCAGGTCTACGCCAACCTCTTTCAGCTTGTCAGGCATCCAGCCCCAGCCGAAGCTGCCAACGCCGTGGATATGCTGGTAAGGGAAGCCGTTATCCTGCTCCAGCTTCATAAAGTCTGCCATAGCCAGGTTCATCATCTTGGCGCCCTGGCTGCCAAAGGTGGACAGCACCAGGGGGCGCTCATCCAGGCCCAAAGCCTTGCGGGCTGCCTCTTTGTCGCTGTAGATAAACTCCTGACGCACGGGCATGCCCACTACTGTAGCTCTTTCGGGATGCTTATAGTGCTTTACGCTTTCTTCAAAGCAGACCAAGACCCGGTCGGCAAATTTGGCAGCCATCTTGGTAGTAAGGCCGGGCATGGCGTTGGCCTCATGGACACAGATGGGGATCTTCATAGCCTTGCCCGCCTTCAGGGCAGGATAGCTGGCGTAGCCGCCGGTGCCTACGATCACATCGGGCTTAAAATCCTTAAAGATCTTTTTACAGCCGGAAACTGCGGACATAACATTCTTAACCGCGCCAACATTCTTTTTGATGCCGGAAAAGCTCAGCTTGCGGCTCATGCCGGAAGCGGGAAAGGCTTTGATGGCATACCCCGCCTGGGGCACCAGCTTTTCTTCCATATGGCCGGTAGCGCCAATGAAAAGGATGTTGGCATCCGGGTGGCGCAGCATGATCTCATTGGCAACGGCGATGGCGGGGTTGATATGCCCGGCAGTGCCGCCGCAGGTAAATACGATATTCATAACGGTTCCTCCTGTCGTTTAGCCTGATCACGGTAGCGGGAAATGCCCAGCACGATGCCCATCTCCCCCAGGTTTACGGCCAGCGCCGTGCCCCCATAGGAGAAAAAAGGAAGGGCAATGCCGGTAGATGGCAGCAAATTGGTTACCACGCATAAATTCAGCACCGTCTGCGCCGCGATCAGCGTTACAAGCCCGGCACAAAAAACGGTAGAAAACCTATCCGGCGCATGCAGGGCGATCCAATACCCGCGAAGGATCAGCCCGGCAAACAGCGCGATGATCCCCACCGCCCCAACGAGCCCCAGCTCTTCGCAGATAATGGCAAATATATAATCGTTATACTGAAAAGGCAGGTACAGATATTTCTGCCTGCTTCTGCCCAGGCCCAGGCCGAACACGCCGCCGGAGCCTATGGCGTATAGAGATTGCAAAATTTGGTAGCCGGTATCCCCAGGGTCCTGCTCCGGGTGGAGCCAGGCGGACACCCGGTCGCCGGCGTAGCCCATAAAGGTGATATACACCAGCACAAAGGCCACCGCCGAAGCGATGCCTGCCAGGATCCACCCCGGCTTTGTTCCGGCTACATACATCATCACCACAGCCACCAGGCCCATAAGCATGATGGCAGAAAGGTGCTTTTCCAGGGCCAGGGGCACCAAAATGCCCAGCAGCGCCGCGCCGAAGCCCAGCACCCCGTAGCGAAACTCCCTGGCGCTGGCGCCATAGAGCCGGGTAAGCCGGGCAAACAGCACGATCAGGGTAAACTTGGCGATCTCAGAGGGCTGAAACTGAAGCCCGGCGATGTTGATCCACCGCTTCGCCCCGTTTACGCTCTGCCCGGCCACCAGCACCAGCAGCAGCAAAGCGATGCTCAGCCCGTAAAGATACCAGGCGCTGGTTTTAAAGAAATTGTAGGGAAAACGGCTCAGCGCCCACATGGCCGCCAGGCCGATCAGGGCGCAAACGCCCTGCTTTTGAAAATACCGGGTAGAAATCTGGTAGCCGGTATCGTACATGCTCTGGGCTGAGCTGGCGCTGTAGAGCATAGTAAGGCCCAGGCCCAGAAGCAGTAATAAAAGCAGCAAAAAGATAGGGTCTACACTTGTCCCTTTTGCAAAGGGGTCCTCTTTGGCATACAGACGGCGCTGTAATGCCATAATAGCCTCCTAAAGAATTAATGGATCAGGCCGGAAATGCCAAACCAGGCCAGCAGGCACATAACCGCAGACACGGCGGCAAAGGTAATAACAATGCGCTCTTCCTTCCAGCCGCACATTTCATAGTGGTGGTGCAATGGCGCCATTTTAAAGATCCGCTTGCCGTGGGTCAGCTTAAAATAGCCCACCTGCAGAATAACGGAAAGGGTTTCTACAATATAAACAAAGCCTACCAGCAGCAGCACCAGGGGCATATCCAGGGCAAAGGCCAGGGCGCAGACCACGCCGCCCAGGAACAGAGAGCCGGTATCGCCCATAAATACCTTGGCAGGATGCCAGTTGTAGAACAGGTAAGCGATCAGTCCGCCCACCAGGCAGGCGGGCACCAGAGCCAGGTCGAAGCGCTTCAAGGCAACGGCGGCAGCGGTAAAGAACAGCATGACCGGGATAGTAACGCTGGAGCTCAGGCCGTCCACGCCGTCGGTAAGGTTTACCGCGTTAACGCAGCCTACCATAACAAACATGGCAAAGAAGATATAAGCGATGGGATGGATCTGGAACACAACATCCACAAAAGGAATGTACAGCGCGCAGGACATAATGTTCTGCCGGTACAGCACATACAGATAAATAGCGGAAACTGCCAGCTGCAGCGCAGACTTCTGGATAGCGGTAAGGCCAAGATCCCGCTTGTATTTTACCTTGCAGAAATCGTCCAAAAAGCCCACCAGGCCAAAGCACAGGCCAACCGCCAGCACATAAAAGGCGGAGAACTCCTCCATAAAGAAGATATTGGCCACCAGGCAGAGGATCAGGGCAAAGATAAACATGAGGCCGCCCATCAAAGGGGTGCCGGCCTTGTAGTTGTGCCAGGTAGGGCCAATATCCCGCAAAGACTGGCCTGCCTTCAGCGCCCGCAGCACCGGCAGCAGAAAATAGCCCAAAACGCCGGACAGCACGCAGCCTGCCAGGGCAGTAAGGCCGATTCTAAGGATATCCTGATTCATTTCTCTATTCCTCCGTATTCTTCAAAAAGCCCTCCAGGGCCAGCTCCATGTGCATACCCCGGCTGCCCTTAAACAGCAGCACATCGCCGGGCTTGGCAGCGGAACTCAATGCTCTTATCAAGGCATCCCGATCCTCAAAGGCACGGGCTTTGGAATCGGACAGGCCGCCGGTAACCGCACCGCCGATCATACGCTTGGCATGGGGGCCGTAGGCGAAAAGCATCTGGGCATTTTCCGCAGCGATGCGGCCCACCCGGTAATGCTCTGCCTGGCTGCAAACGCCCAGCTCCAGCATATCACCCAGCACAGCGATCTTTCTGCCGGGCTTTGCGCCCAGCACCTGCAAAGCGGCGCTCATGGATTCCGGGCCTGCGTTGTAGCAATCGTTAATAATGGTATAACCATTTTTTTCGTAAATCTCCTGGCGGCCGGCCATATTTTGGAAACCGGACAGCCGCTCCTGGAGCGCTGCCGGATCGACCCCCAGCTCCATGCCTACAGCAATGGCTGCCAGAGAATCGGTAACATGGTGCAGCCCCTCCACCGGCAGCTCCACCGGGAAATGGAAGCCGTTGCTGAAAGCCAGATAGCCAATAGCGCCTTCTGCCTGGCGAACATCCCGGGCGGTAAGGGCGCAATCCATATTCTGGCGGCCAAAATAAGTAAAATGCATACTATGCTTGTTTCTCTGACCCCAGAGCATATCGTCATCGCCGTTGAGGATGACCTTGCCGTCTTCGCGCATGCCCTCAAGGATCTCCATCTTGGCCCGCAGGATGCCCTCCCGGGAGCCCAGATGCTCAATATGCATAGTGCCGATGTTGACGATCACAGCCACATCCGGGCAGGCGATGGAAGCCAGGTAGGCGATCTCCCGGAAATGGTTCATGCCCATTTCCAGAACGGCCACCTCCGTAGTTTCCGGCATGGCCAAAATAGCCATGGGCATGCCGATGTCGTTATTGTGGTTGGCAGGGGTCTTGCTCACCCGGAAGCTGCCTTCCAGGGCGCAAGCGATCATTTCCTTGGTAGTAGATTTGCCTACCGAGCCGGTAACGCCCACCACCTTCATGCCGATGCGCTTGCGCTCACCCCGGGCAATATCGCCCAGCGCCCGCCGGGTATCGGCTACGATAATCGCCGGGTAATCCCCTACCTGGCGGCTGCAAAGCACAGCCGCAGCGCCCCGCTCCATAGCGGCGGGGATATAGTCATGCCCGTCCCGCTCGCCCTGCAGGGCGATAAACAGCTGGCCGGCGCTGATCTTTCTGGAATCGTTATTGGCGCCCAAAAACGCCACATCGGCATATTTAGGCTCTACATATCCGCCGCACCACTGGGCGGCCTGGGCCAAAGTAATCAGGCTCATGGTTTATTTCTCCGTTTCTGCAGAAGATGCTCCCAAAGTCTGCCAATTGCGCTTTATTGGGCGCTTCCCAAATAATCCGCCACAACTTCCCGCTCATCCAGGTGGTTTTTCACGCCGCAGATCTCCTGGTAAGTTTCGTGGCCCTTTCCTGCAAGTACAATTATATCATCTTTTTGGCCAATGTCCATAGCCCGGTGAATGGCTTTCACCCGATTTTCGATCACCTCATAGTTATTGGCTCCCTCAGGCAGCCCGGCGCAAATATCCCGCAGGATGGCCATGGGGTCTTCGGTGCGGGGATTGTCGGAGGTAATGATGGCCAGATCCGACAGCTCTACGCCAATTTGGCCCATTATGGGGCGCTTGATGGGGTCCCGGTCGCCGCCGCAGCCGAATACGCTGATCAGCCGGCCTTTGCAGAAATCCCTTACGCTGGAAAGCACATTTTTCAGCCCATCGGGGGTGTGGGCATAGTCGATAAGCACAGTATAGTCCTTGCCGGGAGTAGGCACTACTTCAATACGGCCCTTTACGCCCTTGGCAGTAGCCAGAGCAGCGGCAGCCGCTTTCAGGGGGATACCCAGCTGCTGGGTAATGCCCAGCACGGTAAGGGCATTGTATACGGTAAATCTGCCGGGGATGCCCAGCTTTACTTCCCGGCGCTCCTTACCCGCCACGGCGGTAAAGGAAATGCCGCTGGCAGCCAGGTGGATATCGTCCGCCCAAAGGTCGGCCTCGCCATGGGCAGAGGTAGAAAGCAGTCGGCAGCGGGAGCCACGGCGGAAACGCAGATAATAGTCATCGTCCATATTCAGCACGCCCTTGGTGCAGCGGCGGAAAAGCTGCACCTTAGCATCGCAGTAGGCATCCATAGTCTTGTGGAAATCCAGATGATCCTCTGTCAGGTTGGTAAAAGCGGCAACATCGTAATGAACGCCGCCCACCCGGTCCAGCGTTAAGGCGTGGGAGGATACCTCCATGACCACATGGGTGCAGCCGGCATCCCGCATACGGGCAAAAAGGGCCTGCAGCTCAAAGCTTTCCGGGGTGGTGCGCTCGGTGGGCATCACCTCGTCGCCGATCATATTCTCCATAGTGCCGATCAGGCCCACCTTGGCAGGCAGGGTGTTTTCCAAAACATGCTTCAAAAGCAAAGTGGAAGAGGTTTTGCCGTTGGTGCCGGTAATGCCGATCATGGTCATGCTCCGGGCAGGGTGGCTAAACCAGTTGCCCGCGATAATGGCCAGCGCCAGCCGGTCATTTTCCACCAAAACATAAGGAATATCCGCCTCCGGCTTCTTTGCGGTAACGATCACGGAAGCACCGGCGCGCAGGGCCATGGGGATAAACTTGTTGCCGTCGGAAGCAAAGCCTGCAATGGCTACGAACATTCCTCCGGGCTGCACCTTGCGGGAATCGTAGGCAACATCCTGAATATCCAAAGCCAGATCCGCATGGATCTGCAGCACCTTTACGCCTTGCAGCAGCTTTTGAAGTTTCATAATAGGTCCTCCTTAGTTTGGTCAAGTCTATGGGGTAGTCTCCAAGGGCAGGGTCTGGGCAACGCCCAGGTATGGCAGGATATCCGCCATGACCGCCCCTACCGTAGGCGCAGCCATAACGCCGCCGGAAATATACAGACCCGTTTCCCTGGACGGCGTGTCCAGGGCTACCAGTACAATATACTGCGGATCGTCCATGGGCGCAACCCCTACGAAAGAAACAATTTTATCCAAAACACGCTGGCCGTTTTCATCGAACACATCGATCTTTTCGCTGGTGCCGGTCTTGCCGCCGATGGAATAGCCGGCAACGGCAGCGTTTTTCGCCGTGCCCTCCGCCACAACCGAGCGCAGCAGCTGGCACATAATGGCAGAGGTTTCCGGGGAAACGGTGGTGCGGATACATTCGCTAGTATGATTATACAGCACATTTCCCTCCGTGTCCAGCACTTGTGAAACAAGAAATGGCTGCATTAATTTTCCGCCGTTGACCACCGAAGCAATGGCGCGCACCAGCTGGATGGGCGTAAGCTTAAAGGTTTGGCCAAAAGAGCCGGAGGTTAAAGAGGCTGTTCCGTATTTTTCTGTATTGGTTACCAGAGCTTTGTCAAAGAAAACGCCGCCGCTCTCCCCTGCCAGGTCGATGCCGGTTTTTTCCAGAATGCCAAAGCGCTGCACATATTCGTAAAACCGGTCGCCGCCCAGCTTGAGGGCGATGTGGGCAAAAGCCAGGTTGCATGAGTTTTGCAAAGCCTGGGGCGTTTTCTGGCTGCCATGGCCGGTAGAGCGCCAGCAATGCAGCAGCTGGGCCCGGCCGGGGATCTGTTCCGCCCCCTTGCAGTAAAAGGGGGTATCCAGAGTGATGGCGCCGCAATCCAGAGCCGCCGCCATGGTAAGCACCTTGAAGGTAGAGCCTGGCTCATAGCCATCGGAAATGCAGCGGTTGCGCCACTGCTTCAGCTGGGCAGCATAAAGGGCCTGCTGGTAGGCCCGCTTGGCTTCATCATAGGCCTGGGAATCCGGCGTTAAGGCCATGTATCGCATCTGCATGGCCACAAGCTTTTCGTTGGTTTCGGGGCAGTGGATGGTCAGGTAGTTGTTGGGGTCAAAGCTGCCCAGGGTAGCCATGGCCAGGATCTCCCCGGTGTTTACATCCATCACCATACCGAAAGCGCCGTTTTGCACAGCATAGCTGTCGATAGCCCGCTGCATCTGCTTTTCCAGGCAGGCCTGCACCGTAGCATCTAGGGTAAGCACCAGGCTGGCGCCGGGCTGGGACGGGGCATAATGCTCATAGGAATAGGGCATATCCATTTCGTTGTTGCCCTTGGTGGTGGTTACCTTTCCGGCCGTACCCTGCAGGTAGGCATCGTACTTGGCTTCCAAGCCCTCCGAGCCTGTGCCGGAGGTGTTTACAAAGCCGATCACCTGGGCCGCCAGCGTGCCAAAGGGATATACTCTTCGCACCGACGGCTCCAAATGGACGCCGGAGATGCCCTGGCTGTTGATAAACTGGCGGATCTGCCCGGCGGTTTCGGCGTCCAGCCCGGCGGCTACCTGATGGTAGCGGCGGGTAAGATCCTTGGCAAGACGCAGGATCTTTTCCGGGTCTTTATCCAGGATGCTTCCCAGAGTTTGGGAAACCAAAGTCAGGTCTGCCCGGGATTGGCGAAGCTCCTGGGGGTTTAGGTATAGGGTTTCCACCGTTTGAGAGGTGGCCAAAATATTCATGTTGCGGTCGTAAATATCTCCCCGGGTGGCCATAATGGTGGTCGTTCGCCCCTGGTTGCGCAAGGCCTGGGCGGTATAGTAGGCATTGTGGCTGACCATCAGGCTGTACAGCCTTGCCAGCACCGGGAAGAAGCCCACCAAACCAAGCACCAGGGCGCAGTAAAGTATCCTTTTATGCTGCGCGCTATCTACACGGATGCGCTGATACGCTTTCGCTTTCGGTTTTTTCCTCATAGCATCGCCCCTTGATTCCAAGAAATGGGCAGTAAGGTCGTGCCTCACTGCCCATGCAGTTCTATGAAATTCTATGGGCTGCGCCGGGGTTTATGCCTGCATCAGTTCGCGCCGGGCTCCATGACCACCCGCAGGTGGTCTACCTCTGCGATAGGAACTGCCCCCAGAGAGCGGGCTGCTTTTTCCACAGCTTCCAGGTTGAAGCCGGATTCAAAATAAGCGGTAAGCTCCAGCTTTTTATTCTGCAAATGCTCTACATACTGCTCCATCTGCTCCAGCTCTGCCTGGGCCTTTTGCAGCCGGGAGAAGCCGGCGAACATCATAACTACCATGACCACCGTCAGGCAAATGGCGATCAGGGCCAGAGGATCGATGGGGATCTCAACAGTTTTTTGCTTCGGCATGGGCTGGGGCTTTTTCTCAGCAGTTGGCGCATTCTTACGCTGAGGCTGCTTAGGCTCCAGCTTATAGGCTTCGGTGCCGGTGCTATAGTAGCGGACATATTCAATTTTCATCTTCCGATAGTCCATAGCCGGCTCCTTTGATTTTTACAGTTTTTCGCACACACGAAGCTTTGCGCTTCTGGCTCTGGGGTTGGCATCCAGCTCCTGCTGGGTAGAGGTAATGGGCTTGCGGGATACCAAAGTGACTTTGGGCTTTTTGCCGCAAACACATACCGGGAAGCTGGGCGGGCATGTGCAGCCCTTGGAGGCCGCGGTCATAGCGCTTTTTACGATCCTGTCTTCCAGAGAATGGAAGGTGATCACGGCCAAGCGGCCGCCGGGATTCAGGCACTCCAGGGCATCACGCATTACCTTTTCCACGCTGCCCAGCTCATCGTTGACGGCGATGCGGATAGCCTGGAAGGTGCGCTTTGCAGGGTGCTGCTTTTCCCGCAGCGCCGCGGGGGGCATAGCCGAGCGGATAATATCCACCAGCTCTAAAGTTGTTTCAATAGGCTTTTCTTCCCTGCGGCGGCAGATGGCGGCGGCGATCTTGGGGGCGTAGCGCTCTTCGCCGTAGTCAAAAAGGATGCGCTTTAGCTCTTCCTGGGGCCAGGTGTTGACCACATGGTAAGCGCTCAGGGCATCCCGGCGATTCATGCGCATATCCAAAGGGGCATCCGCCATATAGGAAAAGCCCCGCTCCCCATCGTCCAGCTGGGGAGAAGATACGCCGAGATCCAGCAAAATGCCGTCCACGCCGGATATATTCAGCTGCTGCAATACAGCGGCAATTTCGCAAAAATTGGAATGCACCAGAGTTACCCGGTCAGCCCAGGGCTCCAGGCGCTTTCCGGCAGCTTCCAGGGCAACTTCGTCCCGGTCGATGCCGATCAGGCGGCCGGTGGTAAGGCGCTGCACGATCTGGCTGGAATGGCCAGCGCCGCCCAAGGTGCCGTCCACATAGATGCCGTCAGGCTTAATAGCCAGCGCATCGATGCATTCCTCCAACAATACGGAAACATGGTGAAACCCGCTCATAGCCCAATCGCCTCCAAGGATGCCAGCAGCTTTTCAGGCGTAAGGTTTTCCTGCTCAAAGGCGGCAAACTCCTGGGCATCCCAGATCTCTGCCTGGCCTGCCCGGCCTACGATGACCACATCCCGCTGGATGCCGGCGTAGCTGAGCAGGGGCTGGGTAAGGGTAAAGCGAAACTGCTTGTCCGGGGTGCAGTCTGCCGCGTTCATAAAGATCAGGCTGGTAGCGGCGCCCCGCTGGGAGATGGGCAGGGCGTTATAGTTGCGCTCCAGCTGCTCCCAATCGGCTTTGGTGTAAACGGTAAGGCAGCGATGGCCGCAATTGATGCCCAAAGTTACAAAAAAGGCATCGCCCAGATCGCCGCGCAGCTTGCTGGGGACAAAAAGGCGGTTTTTATCGTCCAGCTTTGCAGGGTGCTTACCGATCATTTGCAGTCATCTCCTTTCCATTTTGCTCCATTTTACATCCATTTTGCTCCACTTGGTTACAGTATATACCACTCGTTTAAAAAAATCAATCTTTTTTCGTTATTTTTTACGGTTTTACCCTAAAAAATATTAAGAAACCGCACATTTAGAACAGTTGTTCTAAATGTGCGGCAATTTCTAGGCCGTAAAGCGCACCGCGCCGTCTTCCAGGTAAGCCGTGATCTTTTCCGGCTGGGTTGGCCTCTCCAGCAGAAAGCCCACCAAAGGCCCTTCCACCCGGTCCTGCACCAAATGGCGCAGCCGCCTTGCGCCGCCGCTGCCACGGCACAGCGCTGCCAGGTGGCCGGAAAGCTCGCCAGGCAATTCCAGCGCCATACCGGCGCTTTGGCAGCGGCCTTGCAGCTGGGCCAGATATTTCAGCGCAATGCCCTCCAGCGCCGCTCCTTCCAGAGGCGAAAAGGGAACGATGGCATCGAGCCTGCCTAAAAACTCCGGGGAGAAGCTTTGCTGCAGCAGCTTTTCCAGCTCCTGGGCTCTGGGCCCAGGCTGAAAGCCCAGGCCGTTCCCTTTCAGCTGCGCCCCGGCGTTGGTGGTCATGACTACCAGGGCATTTCGGAAGCTGACACGCCTGCCGGAGGAATCCGTCAGCTGCCCTTCCTCCATAATTTGCAGCAGCACCCCCAGCACATCCGGGTGGGCCTTTTCCAGCTCATCAAACAGCACCAGAGAGTATGGCCGGCGGCGCAACGCTTCGGTAAGCTTGCCCCCTTCCTCGTAGCCCACATAGCCCGCAGGCGCGCCCAAAAGCCGGGAAACCGTATGCTTTTCCATAAACTCTGTCATATCCAGGCGGATCATGGCATCCCGGCTGCCGTACAGCTCCTTTGACAGCGCCCGACAAAGCTCTGTTTTGCCCACCCCGGTAGGCCCGGCCAGCATCAGGCAGGCCACCGGGCGGCTTGCGTCCCGCAGCTGGCTCATGCCCCTGCATACCGCCTGGGCGGTTTTGCGCACCGCTTCCTCCTGGGCGATCACCTGGGCGGCCAGCACCTTTTCCAGCCCCAGCAGCTGCTCCCGGCGGCTGGCTGTAAGCTTGCCGGCGGGGATGCCTGTGCGCTGGGATACCGCCCAGGCCACATCCTCGCTCGTAATTGCCCGAACGGTAGAAACTTGCGCCGACTTTGTGGACAGCGAATGCATTTTGTCCCGCAGCTGGGCGGCCTTTTCATACTGCCCGCTGCGCACCGCTTCCTGCAGCGCTTGCTCCAGGCCCGTGGCCTTGTGGCCGCGCTGCAGCTCCATCCTGGCGTGGGCCGCCCCTTCATCCAAAAGGTCGATGGCTTTGTCCGGCAGGAAAAGCTCCGGCAGGTAACGCACCGAAAGCGAAATGGCACTGTCCAGAGCATCCTGGCTGATCTTTAGGCCGTGATGCCGCTCAAGGGCAGGCCGCAGCGCCTGCAATATGGCCTTCATAGCATCCTCATCCGGCTCTTGTACCATAACCGGGCGAAAGCGGCGCTCCAAAGCGGGGTCTTTTTCAATATATTTTTTGTATTCGGTCAGGGTGGTAGCCCCCAACAGCTGTACCTCTCCCCTGCCTAAAGAGGGCTTAAAGATATTGGCCGCATCGATAGCGCCCTCGGCAGCTCCGGCGCCTACCAGGGTATGCATCTCATCCACAAACAGTATCACATCGCCGCAGCGCTTGATCTCCGCCAGCACATCCCGCAGCCGCTCTTCAAACTCGCCCCGGTATTTTGTGCCTGCCACCAAGGAAGCCATATTCAGGCTTACCAGCCGCTTCTCCCTAAGCTGGGGCGGCACATTGCCGGAAGCCATGCGCTGGGCAAGGCCCTCGGCTATGGCAGTCTTGCCCACGCCCGGCTCTCCAATAAGGGCAGGATTGTTCTTATTTTTCCGGCTTAATATGCCGATCACCGCATCGATCTCCCGGTCTCTTCCGATCACCGGGTCCATAGTTGCCGCTTTTTCCAGCAGATCTTCTCCAAATTGCTCCAACAGTTTCGTAGTAGATCCCTCCCGTTTTTTGGTAGCTCCCGCCTGGTAGCGCAGCACCCCGGTAAATACGGCATCCGGCTGGATGCCGCTGAGCATAAGCATTTGAAACGCGCCGCAGTCTTCCCGGCGCAAAATAGAAAGCAGCAAATGCTCCGGCTCTATCGCTGCCATGCCCTGGGCCCTGGCCTCCTGAGCGGCTTTGCGAAGCACCCGCCGTGCCTGGGGGCTGAAGCTCTGGCGCAAAGGGAAGGCGCTGCTGCCCCTGCCCCATTGCGCAGCGATCTGCTGCTGCAGCCATAGGCTATCCATGCCGAAGCAGCGCAATATCATAGCTGCCGGCCCCGGCGTATCCGCCAGAGCCAGCAAAATATGGGCTGTACCCACGCAGCTATGACCCAGCTGCCGGGCAAACTGGGCAGAGCAGCGCAGAACTTGCCCGGCAGCCGTGTCAAATTGCATTTTCTCCCATCCCCTTTTTCCGGCAGGCAAAGGCTTGCGTTGCAGAAAACTCTTGCCAGATTATGCAAAAAATATACGAAACTTTTTATAAAAAGCCATTGCATTTTTGAAAATACATGCTAGAATAGAGTTGCGATCCCCCTGAGGGCACGCCAATACATACAATTGGAGGGAATAACATGGCTTATATTATCAATGACGCTTGCGTAAAGTGCGGCACCTGTGTTGACAACTGCCCCGTTGAGGCTATCTCCGAGGGCGAAGATAAGTACATCATCGATGCTGACCTGTGCGTCAACTGCGGCACTTGCGCCGAGAACTGCCCCGTGGAAGCAATCGAGGAAGGCTAATTCCCCATAAAATCCACAGTCAGCCTGCACTCGCCGTGCAGGCTGATTTTTTAAGGATATAACGCAGCTGACCTGCGCATATCAGCGGATCTTTTTCCCCAGGTGGGAACTATATGAAACGGAGCAGACCGATCATGGAGATTTTGCAAAACGGCTTTACCCTGGAGCTTTGCGAAGGGGCGTTCCCCCTTAGCACCGATTCTATGGCTCTGGCCCATTTTGCCCGGCTGGGTAAAAACGCCCGGGTGCTGGATCTGGGCAGCGGCTGCGGCACTTTGGGGCTGATGCTCTGCGCCAAGGACAGCGCCTGCCAGGTTACCGGCGTAGAGCTAAGCGCCCAGGCGCACGCCATGGCCCTGGCTAATATCCGCCGCAACGGCCTGGAGCATCGCATGGAAAGTATATGCGCCGACCTGAAGACCATTCCCCACAGCTTCCCCCAGGGCAGCTTTTCGGTAACTGTTTCCAATCCCCCTTATTTTACCCAGGGCGCCCTGCGCTCTGGCCAGGAAACTGCCCGGCACGAAACCCAATGCTCCCTGGAGGATGTTTTTGCCGCCGCCGGGTGGGCCACCAAATACGGCGGAGATTTTTACCTGGTGCATAAAGTCAATCGGCTCAGCGAGCTGCTGGCCGCCGGCAGCCGGTACGGCATGGAGTGCAAGCGGCTTTGCCTGCTGCGCCACAGCCCCCAAACCCTGCCGGATGTAGTTCTGCTGGCTTTCCGCAAGGGGGGAAAGCCGGGGCTTACTTTGGAAGAAATATGCCTTCGGGATGCCAATGGGGCATTCTCTCAGGCGTACCGGGATATTTATCATATTTAGGAGATGTGTTCATGGCTGGAATGCTTTATCTTGTTCCCACCCCCATCGGCAATTTGGGAGATATTTCCCAGCGCTGCCGGGAAACTCTGGAGCAGGCGGATTTTATCGCCGCCGAGGATACCCGGGTAAGCCTGAAGCTGCTCAACCACCTGGGCATTAAAAAAAGCCTTGTCAGCTACTATGAGCATAACAAGGCATTCAAAGGCAATGTGATCGTGGAGCGCATCCTGGCAGGCGAGACCTGCGCCCTGGTAAGCGATGCAGGAAGCCCCGCCATTTCTGACCCGGGAGAGGATCTGGTGCGCCAGTGCGCCGAAGCGGGCATTACCGTTTGCGCCATCCCCGGCCCTTGCGCCGTGATCACTGCTCTGAGCATCTCCGGCCAGGCCACGGGCCGATTCTGTTTTGAGGGCTTTTTGTCTACGGCGAAAAAGAGCCGCCGGGAGCATCTGGCTTCCCTGGAAAACGAAAGCCGCACCATGATCTTCTACGAAGCGCCCCACAAGCTGCTGGCCACTTTGGAAGACATGGCCCAGGTATTCGGCCCGGAGCGGCCCATCAGCCTTTGCCGGGAGCTGACCAAGCTCCACGAAGAGGTGGTGCGCACTACTTTGGGCCAGGCCATTGCCAAATACAGCGAAAACGCCCCCAAGGGAGAGTTTGTGCTGGTGGTAGCAGGGGCGCAGCCCATAGAAAAGGAAGAAGCAACCGCGGAGGATGCCTCCGGTATGGTGCGCCGGCTTATGGCCCAGGGCCTGAGCCGCAAGGATGCCATCAAGCAGACTGCCAAAGAGCTGAATCTGCCCAAAAACGCGGTATATGACGCCGCTTTGGCCATAGAAGAATAAAAAATGGGGGTGTCTCAAAACGGACGAGACACCCCCAAAAAAGAATCATTATTCAGATTTTACCGTAGGGGGCGGCCTGTGTGCCGCCCCTATTGGTGTTTTATGGGCATTTTATCGGAATGGCACATAGGCCATTCCCTACATT
>JAFSBW010000017.1 GCA_017437095.1 Oscillospiraceae bacterium | reverse complement strand
ACCGCTGCCACTCGCTCAGGTCGCTTCATCTGCCGCTGGCAGCGCTCCCATCGCTCCCAATATACGCTGCGGCGTGAGAAGGAATCTATATCATATCGCGCGTTAGCATATCGCATTTGCCAGCGGCAAATATATCGCGTCTGCGCAAGCAGACATATCGCCAAAATGCCGTCAGGCAAATCATGCCCGCAGGGCAAATCATGCCGCCAGGCAATTCATGCCCGAAGGGCAAATCATAAAATCCGGCAGGCAATGATTTGGCTTCGCCATGAATTGGCTAGCGCCATGATTTCTCGCTGCGCTCCATGATTTGGCTAACGCCATGAAGAATTTGGTGGATGGCTTTGCTGCCCACCGACAGGAGGAAAAAATGCACTATCCAACCTTAAAAACCATCCCCGCGGCTCGGGAGGCGGTTGATGCCTTCGGCGGGCTGAATCTGCTGGGGGACATTGCCGCCGGGGAGTTCGCGGCTATGGAAAATCTGTCCGCCCGGCACCATCCCCAGGCTGCCACCGCCCGCTCCAACGCCCTGGCCGTGGCCCAGGCCCAGCCCGGAAGCCTGCTGTACAAGCAGGCGCTATGCTACACCGAGGGCGCTGAGCTGGTGGTGGGGGAAAACCGCTACGATCTTTCCCTCACCCCCGGGGAAAAGCAGCTGGTAGCCATGGGGGCTTACATCCTGGTGCTGCCGGACAAAAAGTACCTCAACACCGCAGACCCCGACGACCGGGGCAGCCTGAACCGCTCCATCCGGGAGAAATACTGGGGCTTTGCCCCCTGCGATGCCGCCGGGACCCTGCGCACCGTAAAATATATTGCCGCCGAGCAGCCCAGCGATGCCCAGGCCGGGGATTTCTGGTGCGACAGCTCCGCGGAAAACCCCATCCTCAAGCAGCTTTCCGCCGACGGCACCTGGCAGGTAAAAGACAGCTTCGTGCGCCTTACCCTGGACTACTCCCGCAACGAAAAATACCCCTACCGGGGCTATTTTACCGA
This sequence comes from Oscillospiraceae bacterium, assembly GCA_017437095.1. Classification (GTDB taxonomy): domain Bacteria; phylum Bacillota; class Clostridia; order Oscillospirales; family Oscillospiraceae; genus Faecousia. The sequence continues at coordinate 4,569 of JAFSBW010000017.1, read as the reverse complement.
CAATTTCACCGACGGCGACATCGTAGAGCTGGCCATTGAGGGCGAGCATATTATCGATGCCATCGAGGAGCAGCCCATGGTCGAAAGCTATATGCTCCAGCGCATCCGCGCCCTGGCCGGGCCGGTGCAGCTGAAGCTGCTGGACGGCACCACCGCGGTGATCCCCGGCCTGATGCCCTACACCATCGGCATCGGCAACTATATCCGCCTGGGCCGCTCCATGCCGGATATGGACTTTGTGTTTGAGTGCGGCAACCGGCTTTGGGGCTGCCGCTACGGCGATCAGCAGGGCCGCTTCGTCAACGAGATCTACGCCAGCGCCCTGGGGGATTTCAAAAACTGGCATTCCTTCCAGGGGGTATCCACCGATGCCTACGCCGCCGCGGTAGGCTCCGACGGCCCCTTTACCGGCGCTATGAACTACCTGGGCTACCCTCTGTTCTTCAAGGAGAACTCTGTCCACCGGGTCTACGGCAGCTACCCGGCGGAGTACCGCATCCAAACCGTACCCTGCCAGGGGGTGGCCGCCGGTGCGGGGGGCAGCCTTTGCCTGCTGGGAGATACCGCCCTGTATCTGGGGAAACACGGTGTCTGCGCCTACGACGGCGCCCTGCCCAGCCTCATCAGCCCCAAGCTGCCCGGCCTGGCCGGCCCGGCGGTGGCGGCGGCCCTTGGCCCTTGCTACTATCTCAGCACCCCCCAGGGGCTGTATGTCTACCGCAGCGACTACCGGCTCTGGCACCGCAGCAGCCCCATCGGCGCTGCCGCTATGGTAAGCGACGGCAGCCGGGTGCTGTTTTACAGCCCCGAAGAAAAAGGCATCTGGGAGCTGGAGGGGGGCAGCGACCGGGTGGATTTCTCCGCGGAGACCGGCATCATCGCCGGCTCCCAGCTGCAGCGCATCCGCTCCATCTGCCTGCGCTACAGCCTTACCGGCTGGGGCAGGGTCATGGTGGAGTACGATTCCTCCGGGGTGTGGCTGGCGGTAGGGGAGCTGCCCCAAACCAAGCTGGGCTGGTCCAACCTGCCCCTGCGCCCCCACCGGTGCGACCATTTCCGCCTGAAGCTGTGCGGCCACGGCTGCCTGAAATTGCACAGCATCATCAAAACTCTGGAGAAAGGAAGCGACCTGATTTGAACATTATCGCCCCGCCCCATTTTCCCGGCGGCACTGTGCCGCAGCGGCTCAGCCAGGTGGAAAAGACCCTGATCCGCCTGGTGGAGGAGCTGAATATGATCATTCCCATGCTGGAAAACCGGAAAGGAGACACCCTTTGAGCTACTACACCGAAAGCGAGACCCTGAAACAGGCCAAGAAAAAGACCCAAGACCATGAAGCCGCCCGCCCCAGCTACACCTCCCGCTGGGAGAAGGAGCTGGAAAACAGCCTGGCGGCGCTGGAAAACCGCAGCTTTTCCTACGACCCCGCCGCCGACCCCGCCTACGATGCCTACCGCCGCAGCTATAAGCGCAAAGGCGCTTTGGCCATGGCGGACACCCTGGGCAAGTCCACCGCCCTAACCGGGGGCTACGGCAACTCCTGGGCCCAAACCGCCGCCCAGGAAAGCTACGAAGACTATATGCACCAGCTTACCGACAAGATCCCCCAGCTCTACCAGCTGGCCCAGGATCGCTACGACCGGGAAACGGAGGACCTGCGCGCCCGGTATGAAGCGTTCCTGGCCCGGGAGGAGCAGGACCGGGAGAGCTTTGACGAAACCTTCGACCGCTGGCTGCGGGAGCTGGAGGATCTGCGCGATGCCGAGCAAGCCATCGCCAAGGAGGACTACGACCGCTACCAGGCAGACCGGGAGTTCGCCGCCAAGTATCCCAACGCCCCCGCCCAGAAGCCGGGCAGCTCCGGCTCTTCCGGCTCTTCCGATGACGGCCTGCCCGCCCCCGGCAGCTATGACAACGCCGGTGTCGACCCCGAGGACATCAAGAAGATCCAGGCTGCCCTGGGGGTTGAGCCCGACGGCAAATGGGGCCGGGAATCCTACATCGCCGCCGGCCATGTCACCGCCGACATAGCCTGGCAAAACTACCTCAGCGAGTTCGGCTAAGGGCAAGCGGAGCAATTGACAATTGACAGTTGACAATTGACAATGTTTCGCCGCACCCAATCCCTCCCCCGGGGGGAGGGGTTAGGGCGGGCAATGCCGTAAGGCAATTCATGCGCTAGCGCAAATCATGCCGTCAGGCAATTCATGCCCGCAGGGCAAATCATAAAACCCGGCACGAAATGATTTGGCTTCGCCATGATTTCTCGCTATGCTCCATGATTTCTCGCTGCGCTCCATGAAATGACGCTTTGCGTCATGATCACCGCCAACTCTCCACTTTCCACTTTCATCTTTCCGCTTAACCAAAAGGAGGAACCTATGAACATTACCGATCTGCCTTTGGACATCGCCGATCCCCGGGTGCAGGGCGTCCTCACCGCCAAATACGGCGACACCGCCCGGGGCATCCGCTTCCATCTGCGCAAAAACGGCCAGCCCTGGGCGCCGGAGGGGGCGCTGCAGGTTGTGCTTACCGCCCTGAAAAGCGACGGCACCGTGCTTTATAACGATTGCCAGGCCGAGGGGCAGACCTATCTGTACGCCTTTACCCCCCAGACCGCCTCCTGCCCCGGCCCGGTGCGCTGCGAGCTGCGGCTGTACCTGGGGGAAAAGCTGCTCACCAGCCCCCGGTTTGACATTCTGGTGGAGGACACCCTCTACCACGAGGGGGACACCCTGGATTCTACCAGCGAAGCCACCGCCCTGCGCTCCCTGGCAGGGGAGGTGCAGGAGGTGCTGGAGGAGATTACCGCCGCCTACCAAAGCGGCGCCCTCAACGGCCCTGCCGGTGCTGACGGCCAGCCTGGTGCTGACGGCCAGCCCGGTGCTGACGGCCAGCCCGGTGCTGACGGCCAGCCCGGTGCTGACGGCCTTACCCCCCACATCGGCGAAAACGGCAACTGGCACCTGGGCAGCCAGGATACCGGGGTAAACGCCCAGGGGGAGGAAAAATGGGAGCTGCTGGCCCGGTTTTCCATTGACGAAGCCGATGCCTGCCGGGTGGTGGCCATCTCCCAGGATACCCAGGGCAAAAGCTTTGCCTGCCGCAAGCTGTGCCTGAGGAGCCGCACCAGCGCCCCCGCTGACCGCAAAGCCACCGCCTTCCAGGGCTGGGTGTGCGTCAACGGCAACGGCAGCTACAGCAGCGGCACTCTGGGCTACCAGGTTAGTTATGTAAACTACCCCGCCTATTCCCGCATGGAAAATACCTTTTTCTACGAGCTGTTCGCCTGTGGCTACCATCTATTTACCGCCAATGTAGCCCGCACCTACGCCACTAGCGAAACCTCCCTTTATGAGATCGAGCTGGCAGGCCAGGGCGATGAGGAAAACATCTTCTTCGGCGATTTTGAGCTTTGGGGGGTGCGTGTATGAAAAAATGGATCAACGGCCGCCTGGAGGAAATGACCCCCCAGGAAAAGGAAGCCATGCGCCAGGCTATGAAGGAGCAGATCTTCCAGCGCCCCTCCGAGGAGCGGCTGGCCCAGCTGGAAAAGACCCTGGAAAAGCTGCTGAAAGTGCTGGGCAAGCTCTTCCCGGAGCTGAATTCGACACAAAATGACACTTCCGGCATAGATTAAACCAGCAGCAAGCGACAAGAAAAGATATAAGATACAAGATATAAGATATAAGATATTTTTGTCGAAGATTGCAGATTGCAGAGTGAAGAGTTGAGATGCCGAAAGCTTCACTCTCCACTCTCCTCATCCGCCCGCCATCGCCGCACCCAGTAGGGCGGGGGCTTGCTCCCGCCGCATGCGAGGATAAACAATGTCTTTTGTACAGGAAGAAAAAAACGGGCTCATCTATATGCGCTCGGACAAGATAGCCGCCCGCCACGCCTTTACCACAAGGTACGGCGGCGTGAGCACGGGGGATTTCTACAGCCTCAACCTTGGCTCCAACCGGGGCGATGACCCGGAGGCTGTGCGTGAAAACTACCGCCGTGTCTGCGAGCTTATGGGCGCGGGCATAGATGACTGCGCTGTCACCTTGCAGGTACACGGCAACGAGGTGCGCGTGGTTACCATGGAGGATAAGCACAAGTGCATGTCCAAGGTGCCCTACGAGGCTGACGGCATAATAACCACGGAGCGGAGCCTTCCCATCATGTGCTTTGTGGCAGACTGTGTGCCTGCCTTGCTCTGCGACAGTGAAAACGGTGTTATCGCCGCTGTGCACTGCGGCTGGAGAAGCTCGGTTGCGGACATTCTGGGCAACACCGTTGAGAAGATGTGCGCTCTGGGCGCAAAGCCTGAGAAGATATGCGCCGCAATGGGCGCTGCCATCGGCAAATGCTGCTTTGAAACAGACCGGGATGTACCCGATGCCATTGAAAAATATCTGGACGGGGACACCGAGGGCCTGTGGACACTGCGTTCTGACGGCAAGTATCTGGTGGATCTTCGCACCGCCAATGCCCGCCGTCTTGAAAAGCTGGGGCTTTTGCCGGAAAATATAGACATAAGCGAGGAATGCACCATGTGCAGCCACGAAAAGTACTGGT
>JAFSBW010000016.1 GCA_017437095.1 Oscillospiraceae bacterium | reverse complement strand
ATGCCGCCAGGCAATTCATGCCCGAAGGGCAAATCATAAAACCCGGCAGGCAATGATTCGGCTAACGCCATGAATTGGCTGCCGCCATGATTTCTCGCTGCGCTCCATGATTTGGCTAACGCCATAATCACCCGCAAAGGCCGCATTGCCGCACCCATTGCTTCCCGCCCAACCCGGAAATAAACAAAATTTCAATCCATCCGCGCAGCGGATACCTTAATTGTCAATTGTCCATTGTCAATTGTCAATTAAAAAAGCGCTCCGATTCCTCGGAGCGCTTTTTTAATAAGGCTTTACTTGCAGTAGGCCACGGCGGTCTTGGCGGCCAGGGCCGCGTTGTTGTAAACCAGCCGGATGTTGGAAGCCAGGCTGTCGCCGCCGGTAAGCTCGGCAACTCTTGCCAGCAGGAAGGGGGTGGTAGCCTTGCCGTGGATGCCCTTTTCCACGCTCTCGGCAATGGCCCGGTCGATGGCGGCAGTGATCACCTCGTAGGGCATGGCGTACTCCTCGGGGATGGGGTTGGCCACCAGCATGCCGCTCTTCAGGCCCATTTCGTGGCCTGCCTTAAAGGCGGCAGCCAGCTCTTCGGGGGTGTCGATGCGGTAGTCCACGCCGAAGCCGGAGCGGCGGGTATAGAAGGCGGGCAGCTCCTCGGTGCCGTAGCCGATGACGGGCACGCCCTTGGTCTCCAGGTATTCCAGGGTCAGGCCCAGGTCCAGAATGGACTTTGCGCCGGCGCACACGACCATAACAGGCGTCTGGCCCAGCTCTTCCAGGTCGGCAGAGATGTCCATGGTGGTCTCCGCGCCCCGGTGTACGCCGCCGATGCCGCCGGTGGCGAAGATCTTGATGCCCGCCATGTGGGCAATGATCATGGTGGTGGTAACGGTGGTAGCGCCGTCCTCGCCCCGGGCGCACAGCACAGCCAGATCCCGGCGGGAAGCCTTGTGGATGGCCTGGCCCTTCTTGCCGAAGTACTCGATCTCCTCAGGGGTGAGGCCAGCCTTCAGCCGGCCGCCGATGATGGCGATGGTGGCAGGCACAGCGCCGTTTTCCCGGATGATCCGCTCCACATTCAGAGCAGTTTCCACATTCTGGGGGTAGGGCATACCGTGGGAAATGATGGTAGATTCCAGGGCAACAACAGGCTTGCCCTCAGCAATGGCCTGAGCCACTTCGGGGTTCACATCCAAGAATTTGTTCAGCATAGCGGTTCTCCTTTATTGTAAGATATATTTTTTTGATACAGAATACGAGATTTAAGATTTGAGAGTGGAGAGTGAAGATTTCCTTATCTCAACTCTTCAGCCTTCAATCTTGCGATCCAGCAGCATGCTGAGATTGGAGAGTTAAGAGTGAAGAGTGCAGATTTCCTTATCTCAACTCTTTACCCTTCAATCTTGCGATCCGGCGGCATGCTGAGATTGGAGAGTTGAGAGTGAAGAGTGTAGATTTCCTTATCTCAACTCTTCAGCCTTCAATCTTGCGATCCGGCGGCATGCTGAGATTGGAGAGTTAAGAGTGAAGAGTGAAGATTTCCTTATCTCAACTCTCAACTCTTCACTCTTCAATCTTGCGATCCGGCGGCATGCTGAGATTGGAAAGTTAAGAGTGAAGAGTGAAGATTTCCTTATCTCAACTCTTAACTCTTCACTCTTCAATCTTATTTTGCTTACTTCAGCCTCTCCCGCAGGGCGGTGGCGCTTAGGGCGGGGTTGATGGTCTGCCGGCTCTCCATGGCGATGGAGGCGGCGGCCAGGCCGCAGCGGGCGGTGTCCTCCAGGGCAAGGCCCTCCAGCCAGGCCCAAACCAGGGCGGCCATAAAGGCATCGCCGCAGCCGGTGGTGCTTACAGGCTGCACCGGAGGATTGTCCAAAAATACCCCCTTTTCCGCCGTAGCGGCGTATACGCCCTCGCTGCCCAGGGAGATGAACACCCGCTTTACCCCCTTGTCCAGCAGGGCCTGGGCGGCCTTGGGGGCGTCGGCCTTGGTGCGGATGGCAACGCCGGAAAGCAGCTGGGCCTCCAGCCGGTTGGGCTTGAGGGTGTGGATCTTGTCCAGAATGGGCAGCAGCTTGGGGGCTTTCAGGGTGGAAACCGGGTCGCAGAAGATGGGGGCGGAGCAGTTTTCCGCCAGGTAGATCAGGGTCTCCGCCGGCACATTACAGTCCGCTACCACAACCTGGGCATTCTGCAGCACAGCCAGGTTGGCCGCCATATAGCCGGGGGTGATCCGCTCGCATATCTGCATATCCGAAAGGGCCAGGGTCATTTCCCCGTCCGGGCCTTCTATGTACAGGTAGGTAGAGGTAGCGCTGTCCCCCAGGCGCAGGGCGTGGCTCAGGTCGATGCCCAGCTCCGAGCAGGAGGCGGCAATGCGCTGGCCGTGAACATCGTCACCGAAGGCGGTAAGCAGCTTCACATTGGTGCCCAGCAGGCTCAGGTTGTGGGCAATGTTGCGGCCCACGCCCCCCAGGCTCATGGTAATGGCGCCGGGGTTGGAATCCGCCGGCACCAGGCGCTGGAAGGAGCGGCCGCCAATGTCCATATTCACCCCGCCTACTACCACCGCGTAGCTGCCGGTGCGCAGCACATAGCCTTTGCCGGCGATGTAGCCCTTGTGCATCAGGTTAGAAATATGCACGGCCACGGAAGACCGGGTAATGCCCAACGAATCTGCCAGCGCCTGCTGGGAGATCATGGGGTCGCTTTCGATCAGCTGCAAGATCTGTCTTTCTCTTTGGGTCATGTTTTGTTCCCCTTTGCTGTGATTTCCTATGGTCTAACCGGGGTTTTCCCCAGTTTGTATGCTAAACTTTAGTTTATTTTATAATGAATCTTTAGGAATGTCAAGCCCTTTTTTCAATACTTTTCTTTTGACGAAAAGGGGGTTTTCTGGTATAATGGTAAACTGAAAGAATGCTGGCACAGCCAGGAGGAATAAATTATGAGAATGCGAAAAATGAAAAACCGGGATTCCCGCATGGAGCGCTGCGCCGAGCTGCGCATGGAAGACCCCAACGCCCTGAAGGGCAATTGGCGCAGCCTGAAGCCGGATGCCCAGGCGCTTTGGGTAGAGGTCGGCTGCGGCAAGGGCAAGTTCACCGCCGAGACCGCCCAGGCCAACCCCGATGTTCTGCTCATCGCCATCGAGCGCTGCCGGGAAGCCATGGTAGTGGCCATGGAAAAGGCCCAGAGCATGGGGCTGCGCAATGTGTTTTTTATCGATATGGATGTGGCCCTGATGGAGGATTGCTTCGCCGCCGGGGAGATCGACCGGCTGTTTATCAACTTCCCCGACCCCTGGCCCAGAAAGAAGAACGCCAAGCGCCGCCTGACCTTCCGCAGCTTCCTGGATAAATACTGCCGGGTCGTCCGCCCCGGCGGGGAGATCCATTATAAGACGGATAACGCTCCCCTGTTCCAGTGGAGCGTGGAGGAATTCCAGATGTGCGGCCTGGAAATTAAGAATCTTACCCGCAACCTCCACGAAAACGGCATCGTAGGCATCATGACCGGCTACGAAGAAAAGTTCCACGCCTTAGGCACGCCCATCAACCGCTGCGAAGTGGTGTGCCAACCCTTTGATCTGAGCAAAGTACCCGCAAGAGAAGATTGAGGGCGAGCGTTGCTCGCCCGGCGATATAAATCCCTTACGGGATTTGCGATATTTCCCTTTGGGAAGCGATATATGCTGCGCATTCGATATGCCCTGCGGGGCGAGAAGGGATTTATATCGCCTGCGTCACCGCCAGGTGACATATCGCGCGTCAGCATATCGCATTTGCCGGGGCAAATATATCGCGTCTGCGCAAGCAGACATATCGCCAAAATGCCGCCAGGCAATTCATGCGCCTGCGCAATTCATGCCGCCAGGCAAATCATGCCCGCAGGGCAAATCATAAAATCCGCAGGCAATGATTTGGCT
>JAFSBW010000015.1 GCA_017437095.1 Oscillospiraceae bacterium | reverse complement strand
TTTCCTGCAAGGTACTCTTGCACCGCCAGCAGTTTGAATTCTGCACAATACTTCTTTCTCTTTTTTGACATAAAATAATCCCCTTAGTGTAGTCTCGAAATTTTTGTTATTTCGAGTGTCTACTCTAAGGGGACTATATCAGGTTTTCGCCGGGGCTGGTTTTTTAAAAGCTAGGGATCGCAGCGGCCGCAGGGGCTGTAGCCGGAATCGATCAGGTATTGGCGGGTGCCGTAATAATCCCAGCGGTTTTTGTCGGCGATCTCGTCAGCGCTGGAGCAGCTGGGATAGTGGAATTTGTGGGTATTTTTGTTTACTACATAGTTGCGCTGGTATTCTTCCGCCTGGGAGGCTGTTGGCTCGGGGGTCGTGGGCGCGGGAGCGGTTGGCTCGGGGGCCGTTTGCTCGGGGGCCGTTTGCGCCGGGGTGGTCTGCTGCGCCGTAGTTTGCTCAGGGGCGGTAGTTTGCTCAGGATACCGGGAGGGGATGTTTTCCCCGGAGGCGAAAACATCCGCGTTTGCGTTGCGCTCCGGCGTAAAGGTAAGGGCCTTGCCGTCGCTGGTGCATAGGATATTGCCCTGCAGATCGGTGCGGAAGGTGGTTACCTCGGCATCCCGCAGGCGGCTTAGCACAGCATCGGTAGGGTGGCCGTAGCCGTTATCCTGGCCAACGGAAATTACGGCATATTCCGGGCTGACCTGGCGCAGCCATACATAGCTTGTGGCCGAGGCAGAGCCGTGATGGCCCACCTTCAGCACGGTAGAGCCTAGGGTCTTGCCGCTATTGAGCAGCGCCTGCTCTACCTCCCGCCCGGCATCGCCGGTAAACAGAAACGAGGTTTCCCCATAGACGATGCGCAGCACGATGGACGATTCGTTAGGATCCTCCGGCAGGGTGTTTACCGCCAAAATGCTGCACTGGGCGCTGCCCAGGGAAAAGCTGTCCCCCGCCTGGGGAACGGTAAGGGAAAGGCCGCACTTGCTCAGGGTTTTGGTAAAATTGGCGAAGGCATCGGTAGGGTATTGCTCCGTTGGGCAGAAGACCGTTCCGGCGGTGGCAAAGCGCAAGGCGCCGGAAATACCGCCGATATGGTCCTCCTCCGGGTGGGTAGCCACCACATAGTCCAGATGGGTAACGCCCAGGTTTTTCAGATAGGTGTACATCAGGCTGGAATCGGCCACATTGCCGCCATCAATGAGCATAGCTTTGCCATCGCAAAGCACCAGGGCGGCATCCCCTTGGCCAACATCTATAAAATGCACGGCGAAGCTGCTTTCCGGGGTTTCAGCTGTTTCGTCTGCGCCGCAGCCCCCCAGGGCCAGGCACAAAATAGCGGCAATCAGTATGATGGCGGTTTTTTTATGCAATGCCATAGCAAAAGCCCTCCTTCTGCCCAAAGCTTGGCCTGCTAAGCTATAAGCTCCATCTTGAAAAATAATATCATACTTTCTTTTGTATTTCAAGCCACGGCGCAATGCTTGCAATTCGGCGAAAAGGCATATATAATAGGGGAAAATCGGGTTTCGGAGGTATACGACCGTGGCAAGACAGCGCAGCGCAATGATCGATAATGTTCGGGCCTTGCTGATGACTTTGGTGGTAGTGGGCCACCTTTTGGAGGTGCTGCCCTTTACCGGCAGCAGCTATCTCAGCGCCGCCATCTACTCCTTCCATATGCCGGCCTATGCCTTTGTAGGCGGCCTGTGCTTTAAGCGGGGGCGCAATGTGTTCCGGGAAGTGCTGTTCCCTTATGTGCTTTTCCAGGTGATCTTCTGCATCCATTCGGTGCTGGATCCCCAGGCCAGCGGCCCGCTGCAGTTTACCACGCCGGACAGAAGCCTTTGGTATCTGGTAGCCTACGCCTTTTGGCAGATGGGCGCCAGCTGCCTGAATCTGCAGGGAAAATGGGGCGTGGCAGCTGTAGGCGTGAGCCTTGCGGCGGCCCTGGCAGCGGGCTTTGAAAGCTCCATCGGCAGCTATCTGGCGCTGTCGCGTACCGTTTGCTTCTTCCCCTTCTTCCTGGCCGGCGCCTGCATCCGGGAAAACGGCCTGGAGCGCTTTGAAGCGCTTTTAAGCCAAAAGAGCCTTTGGCGCTGGGCAGTGGTGGCCGCCGCGGTGGCTATGCAGATATTGCTGGCCGCACAGCACAGCCGGGTAAGCATGGAATACTTTTATTGCAGCAGCGGCTACGGCAAGGGCGGCAGCCTGGCCATCCGGGCGCTGGTGCTGCTGAACGCGGCGGTAATGACCCTGGCCATTTTCCTGGTAATGCCCAAGAAGCAGCTGCCGCTGATCTCCTACATCGGCAAGCACCCCATGCCCGTATATCTGCTGGAGCGGCTTACGGTAAAGGTGTTTACCAACTCCGGCAATCTGTTTGCCCTACTGCCCGGCCCCAGCCCGGTTTGGCTGGCAGTGCTTACGGCGGCCATCGTGCTGGTGTACACTTCCAAGCCGGTGGTGTACCTGTTTAACAAGCTTGTGCGGCTGGAGATCTTTTTCCCCCGGAAAAAACAAAATGCATAAATTAAAGGGAACGGCCTGGCCGTTCCCTTTTTTTGTGTATCAGTAGCGGATGATGTAGTAGATAATATAGCCCCAGTTGAGCAGGCCGTGGAGCATGGCCCAGCCAATGGATTTCCACTTGACATAGGACACCACCGTTGCCAGTACTGCCCCCCACATGACCATTTTTTCCGGATAATAGGTAACGGCCAGGTGGACATTCCCAAAGCGCCAGGTGCGCTTGATGGCATCAGATTCTTTTACCGGCTCCTGGCCGTAGATTAGGTATTCGGCGGATACGCCGAAATACTCAGCGATGCGGGTAAGGGTCTCGATGTCCGGCTGGGTCTTGCCGGTTTCCCAGTTGGATACCGCCTGGCGGGTAACATGGAGCTGCTCAGCCAGCTGCTCCTGGTTGATATTCTTTTCTACGCGGAGCTTTCTAATGGTGGCGCTTACCTTGTTCATATTTATCACCTCAGGGCGATTATAGGCCCAAAGGCCGAAAAAGGCAAGCAACAGAGCGTTGCATCCTGCATTTTTGCGAAAATATGGCCCCGGCGGGGGTGATCCCCGCCGGAGCTGGTGTTTTTGCATAATGGGTTCAGTGGCTATGGGAGCTAAAGGCCCTGGAGAGGATCTTTCCGTCAGTAGAAACATAATACACCCAGGACTGGCCGTTTACGGTGAGATATACGCTGTAGCAGCGCACATTGTTAATGGTTTCCTCATGCACATGGGCATCACCCTCCACCTGGGCGCTGCTGCCCAAGCTCTCCAGCACGATGGAAACTGCCTGATCGCCGGTAATTTGCTTTTTCTTACAGCCGCACATAAGGCCGCATAGCAGGCACGCCAGGCATATCAGGGCAAGGCCGCGCAATAACTGTTTTTTCATTAGATCCCCTCCTTTTATTTTTATTAGCATAGCATAGGTAAAGGGAGAAATCAAGGAATTTTCTTTTAGGGACAAACCGGCGGCGGATACCGCGCTCTGTGTAAAATTTACCCCGGCGGGAATATCCCGCCGGGGCAAGCGATTTAATCGTCTTTTTCGAAGGAGAGGATCTTGCCGGTTTGGGCGTGGATCTCGTATTCGTACTCGAAACCGCCGTGGCGGAACTCTACATCGAATACCCATAGGCCGTCATCCCGGTCCTTTTCCGCGCGCAGGCGGGTCACCTGGTCGGCTTTCAGCCCGGCGTGGGCCAGGGCGATGGACTTGGCCTTTTCCGCCGTGATCTGCTCAGCGGGGGGCTCGGTGGCGGCGGGCTTTTCGGATGTGGCGGCCTGCTTTTTAGGCTCATAGTCCTTGCTGCGCTCCAGGATGGCTCCCGTTTGGGCGTGGATGTGGTAGTCGTATTCCCAATCGCCGTGGATAAACTCCACTTCCCAATGGGTCACGCCGTCATCCCGGTCAAGCTTAGTGGGGCGAAGGGTCACTTCCGCCAGGGTCAGCTGGGCATCGGCCAGGGCAATGGCTTCGGCCTGCTGGGCGGTAAGCTCAGCTTGGGTGGCTTGGGGCGCAGGGGTTGGGGTTGCCGCGTTCTGCGAGGGAAGGAGCTGGGGGAAGATAGCCCCCAGGCTCAGCAATCCAGTCAGCAAAGCGGCAAAAAGTTTGGTTAACATAATTTGGTCCTCCTTTTTGTCGGGTTGTTGGCTGATAAGAAAGCAGGGAAGCCCGGTGGGCCTCCCTGCCAATGGATGTTTTTGTCGGCAGGGATGCAGCGAACGCTAAGCACCGTTACATTCTGTCGATGGATATTGGGTTAAAATTTCGGCTTGATGGCCTTGTGGTAGTGGGCATAGGTGCAGGAAGGGGCTTTGGCCAAAACCTTTGCTTCGGTGACCTCACCGATGAACAGGGTATGGCTGCCCAGCTCCTGCTGGGACACTACCTTGCAAGAGAACATGGCGTTGGTGTTCGCGGTGACATAGAGCAAACCGTTTGCGCTGCGCTTGGTAGCGGGGAAGCTTTCAAACTTGTTTACATCCCGGCCGGACTGCATGCCAAAATGGCGGATGGTCTCAAAGGGAACATCCTCCGTCAGCACGCTGACATTGAAAACGCCGGAGCGCTGGATCATTTCCCGGGTCAGGTTTTCCGCCTGCACGGAAACCATAAGCCGCAGGGGATCGCTGGCAACCTGGGCAGCGGTGTTGCAAATGCAGCCGTTGTCCTTGCCGCCGTCTTGGGAGGTCAGCACAAACAGGCCGTAGGTAAGCTCTCTTGTGGCCGAGGGGTCTATAGCAGGCTCTTCTTTAGCGAAAGTAGCGCTCCAGCAGACCCTGCAGAGCCTTTCCGTGGCGGGCCTCATCACGGGCCATTTCGTGGACGGTGTCGTGGATGGCATCCAGGCCGTTCTTCTTGGCGCAGATAGCCAGGTCGGTCTTGCCGGCGGTGGCGCCGAACTCGCAGTCTACACGCCAGGCCAGGTTTTCCTTGGTGGTGGCCTTCATGTTGGGCTCCAGATCCTCGCCCAGCAGCTCAGCAAACTTAGCGGCATGCTCAGCCTCTTCCCAAGCGGCCTTTTCCCAGTACAGGCCGATCTCGGGGTAGCCTTCCCGGTGGGCAATGCGGGCCATGCACAGGTACATGCCGACCTCGCTGCACTCGCCGGTGAAGTTGGCCATGAGCTGCTCGAAGATATACTTCTTATCTTCCTCGGAAATGTCGGGGTTGTTCTTCACGGTCTTGCCGTAGATGCCGTACTCATGCTCGGCAGCCAGCTTCATGTCGCCCTTCTGCTCTACGAACTTGGAAGCGGGCACCTTGCAAACGGGGCAGCGGAAATCCGCAGCCAGCTCCTCGGCGGTGTGAACATAACCACAAACACTGCATACAAACTTTTTCATAATCATTTTCCTCCAATTTTTTGTTAAGTTATTATATTTCAGATTTTTATAAATTACTCATCGGTTTCTTCGAAAACCTCGGTGCCAAGGCCGCACAGGGGGCACTCGAAATCTTCGGGCAGCTCGTCAGCTTCGTGAACATAGCCACAAACGGTACAGACAAACTTTTTCATGGTGTTTCCTCCTTGTAAGGTGTCTTGCAGGCGCCGCAAAGGCCGGCAAAGGTAAGCTGGCAGCTGTCCACCCGGCCGCCCATACTGCTTGCCGCAGCATCGGACAGTTGGGTAGGAACTTGGATCTGCGCCAGATCCAGCACCCGGCCGCAGCCGTTGCAGATAAAGTGAACATGGGGGGCGGTGTTGGCATCGAAGCGCTCAACGCCTTTCACTGTGCCCAAGCTGATGATCTTACCCTGCTCCTTAAATAAGGAGAGGTTGCGGTACACCGTACCCAGGGACAGATCCGGGATCTGGGGCTTGAGCTGCTCGAACACCCATTCCGCACCGGGGTGGGATGTAGTGCCCTGCAGGCAGGCCAGGATCGCTTCCCGCTTTCGGAAGCGCTTGGCGGTTGTTTCCATCGCCGCCTCCTTTCTGTTTGAGAACAATTCTTATTTACACCCAGAGTATAACATAGCAATTCCTATTTGTCAATAGGAATTATTCGCATTTAGAAAAATTTTTTTAAATTTTATGCAGGGGATGATTGAGGGACATCGGACTATTTTGTCGACCCAGTGTCAAGCCCCCGCCCTACTTTGGGCTGTACATTTTTACAAAAATCTGTTACTATAAATAGGTTAAAAAGGCCGGAAAGGAGGCGGAGGCTGTGAAGACCAAAAAGCTGGCGGTTTTGGGGCTGCTCAGCGCCATTGCCCTTACCATATTTATGGTAGAAAACCAGATCCCGCCTCTGGTGCCTCTGCCCGGTATCAAGCTGGGCCTGAGCAATATCGTTACGGTATTTGCCGTGTTCTTTATGGGGGCAAAGGAGGGCATCGCCGTGCTGGCGGTGCGGATCTTCCTGGGAGCGGTGTTCGCCGGAAACTTTTCTACTATATTATACTCCGCCGCCGGGGGCGCTTTGGCGATCCTGATTACCGTAACCGTAAAGCCTATATTGAAGCCCGGCCAGATCTGGGTAGCAGGGTGTCTCGGCGCTATCGCCCATAGTGTCGGCCAGATGGGAGTAGCCGTAGCGGTTAGCGGCACACCGGGGCTTTTGGCCTGGCTGCCTATCATGATCCTTTGCAGCATGGTTACCGGCTGCTTTACCGGCCTTTGCGCCCAATATCTAGTAAAAAGAGGGAAAAAGCTGTGGAAAACCTTTTTGCCATAAATTTTGATAAAAACCGGGTGGATTCCCTTTCCAACCTGGCCCTGGCCCACATAGGCGACGGCGTGTTTGAGCTGCTGAGTCGAAGCTACCTTTGTTGCAAGGGCGATTCTACTGTGCGCACCCTCCACCGGGACGCAGTAGCCCTGGTAAACGCCCCGTCCCAGGCAAAATTCGCGGAGAAGCTGCTGCCAAAGCTGGACGAAACGGAGCTTGGCTACTACCGCCGGGGCAAAAACTCCCATACCCACGCCGCCCCCAAGGCTGCCAGCCGCCTGGAATACGCCATGGCCACAGGCGTGGAGACCCTTTTTGGCGCGCTGTACCTTTACGGCAAAACGCAGCGCCTGAACCAACTGTTTACCGAAGTAATGGAGGAGCTTTATGGCCTTTGATGCCTTTTTCTTAAAAGCGGTGCTGGACGATATCCGGCAGAAAGCCCTGGGGGCGAGGGTGGAAAAGCTGCACCAGCCCAGCCGGGATACCCTGCTGATCCTGCTGCGCTGCGCCCAGGGCCGGGAGAAGCTGATCATCGCCGCCAGCCCCTCAGCCCCCCGGCTGCATTTTACCGCCGCCAGCCCGGAAAATCCCCCGGAGCCGCCTATGTTCTGCATGCTCCTGCGCAAGCACCTTTCCGGCGCAAGGCTCAGTGATGTGAGCCAGATCCCTATGGAACGCACGGCTATATTTACCTTTGACTGCACCGACGAAATGGGCTACCCCGTAGAAAAGCGGCTGGTAGCGGAGCTGATGGGCAGAACCTGCAACCTGTACCTGCTTGGCCCGGACGGCCGGATCTTAGACTGCCTGCGCCGGGTGGGCCTGGACGAAACCAAGCGCCCGGCCCTGCCGGGGCTTTACTACCAGGCGCCGGAAAAGATGGCAAAAAAAGACCCTACAGAGCTTACTTACGAAGATTATGTAAACCTGCTGACTGAGCCGGGCGCAGATGTGCTGGCTGACCGGCTGATGGATGCCCTGGGCGGCCTTTCCCCCCTGGTTTGCCGGGAAGCGGCCCTGTTCGCCGCCGGGGATACCGAGGCCCGGCTGGCCGGGCTGGATGTTCCCGCCGTTGCCGAAAAGCTGGCGCTGTTCTTTGGGGAGCATTTGGCCCACCCCAAGCCCTATTACTACGCCCAGGCCGACGGCACCATCAAGCAGTTTGCTTTCTGCCCCATAAGGCAGTATGGCGCCGGGGGCGAAGCGGAGAGCTTTTCCCAGCTGCTGGACAGCTTTTACATCCTGCGCGACCGCAGGGATGCCATGCGCCAAAAGAGCCAGACGGTACGAAAGACGGTAGCCAATCTGGTAAGCCGCCTGACAAGAAAGCTGGCCATCCAGGAAAAGGAGCTGGCCGCTACTCAGGACCGGGAGCGCCTGCGCCAGCTGGGGGATATTCTGACGGCCAACCTACACCGGGTCACCAAGGGCCAGACGGTAATTAGCTGCGAGGATTTTTACGATGAGGATATGGGCACGGTGGACATTCCCCTTTCGCCCATTCTTTCTCCCCAGCAGAACGCCGCCAAGTTTTATAAGGACTATACCCGCATGAAAAACGCGGAAAAAGAGCTGAAGCGGCAAATGGAGATCGCCCGGCAGGAGCGGGAGTATCTGCAAAGCGTGCTGGAGGAGCTGAATCGGGCCGAAACGGAAGCGGAGCTGGAGGAGATCCGCCAGGAGCTGCAAGCCGGGGGCTATGTAAAAGCCGATACCGGGAAAAAGCGGATGAAGCAGAGCAAGCTCGCCCCCATGCGCTTTGAAAGCACCGACGGCTACCCCATCTTCGTAGGCCGCAACAACCGGCAAAACGATGAGCTTACCTTTAGATCCGCCCGGAAGGACGATCTGTGGCTCCACGCCTCTAAGGTACACGGCAGCCATGTGATCATCGCCTGCGCCGGGGTCACCCCTCCCGACGATACCGTTACCCAGGCCGCTCAGCTGGCAGCCTACTACTCCGAAGCCGGGGGCGGGCAGAATGTGGCGGTGGATGTTACCCCTGTAAAGCAGGTTAAAAAGCTGCCCGGCGCCAAGCCCGGCATGGTGATCTACCACAGCTACAACACCGTCATCGCAAACCCCTATAAAGACATAGTCGTAGACGCGCTGAACGCAGAAAAGAAGCCTGAAGAATAACGGGCAATCAACACCGTTTGACCGTAGGGCGCTGGCTGCCCCCGCCGCCAAACGCAATAATTAGCCGCAGCACCAACCAACGGTGCTGCGGCTAACTATTTGCTATATTGGAATTTGGTTAACACATTCGTTATTTCTTCGCAACTACAATGGGTTGGTAGAACCCTGTTTCTTCGGGGAACATCCATACCACTTCGCTACATCCGTTTGCCATAAGTAAGTCGGTCATTTCCTGTCTGCGGGTGGCTCTGTATTCACATTCAAATTTGCTCACTTGCAAGGTGTCCTCGTCATCAACGATATACTGGATTAGCCGATAGTTATCACCTTCCCATGTCCAGGTCTGGAAAGATACTCTC
>JAFSBW010000014.1 GCA_017437095.1 Oscillospiraceae bacterium | reverse complement strand
GTGGAGAGTGGAGATTGGAGAGTGGAGAGTGGAGATTTCGGCATCTCAACTCTTCACTCTTCAATCTGCAATCTTGCGGTTTGGCGGGAGCAAGCCCCCGCCCTACGGGTTGCGGCGATGGAGGGCGGATGAGGAGAGTGGAGAGTGAAGATTTCGGCATCTCAACTCTTCACTTTTCAATCTGCAATCTTGCGGTTCGGCGGGTTTGCCGGGCGAGTGTGGAGAGTGGAGATTGGAGAGTGGAGAGTGAAGATTTCCCTATCTCAACTCTTCACTCTTCAATCTGCAATCTTGCAATGCGGCGGGAGCAAGCCCCCGCCCTACGGGGTGCAGCGCATTTGTAATTTATAATTTGTAATTTGTAATTGTCAATTGTCCATTGTCAATTGTCAATTAAAAAGCCACCGGTTTCCCGGTGGCTTTTTTGTTTTAGCCAAGCATTTGCTTGAGCATATTGTACAGGTCGTTGGGCAGGCCGGCCTTCTTCAGGTTGTCCAGAAGCTTGCCAAGGTCCATATCCTGAGTCCACTGCTCCATGGCGTCATAGTCGTTGCCGTCGATGGCATTGCTGGGGATGGTGACCTTGCCGGCCTTGCCGGTGCTGACAGAGAGCCCCAGGGAGATCAGAGTGCCCTTGCTGTTGACAATGGACACCTCCAGGCCGCCCTCGCTTACTTCCAGCTCGATGGAAAGGCCGGAGATCAGGGAGCTTACCATCTCGTCCATGCCCAGCTCATCCAGCAGCGCGGGGTTGGGAGCGATCACATAGGTGCCGTAGCCGTCGGCGTTAACATTCTTCAGCTCGATGGTAGCAAGCTCTTCGCCGTCGATCTGAACAGCCAGCTCGCCGTTGAGCTTGCCGCTCTTCTGGGTAAGCACACCGCTGGCGCCGGCGTAGCTATCTTCGGCGTTGATCTGCACATCCACATAGATCTTGCCGCCGTCATGCACAGCGTAGAAATTGAGCTGGTTGGTGGGCTCGCCGTCGGCGTACACCTGAACATTATAGCCGCGCACCTCAGCCAGGTTGGCATAGGTAGTGATCTCGATGTAGTTGCCTTCCTCGGCCTGGGCGATGATCTCGTCCATGGCGTCGATGCCTTCGTCCAGGAAGTCTTCAAAGTCTGCCATGGTGGGGGTTTCCACATCGCCGTAGGGATCGTTGGCGGCGACGGTTTCAGAATAGTTGATGAAAGCCTGGGCGATCTTGCGGGAGGTCTCGTTCTCCTTGGTGTACTCCAGGATCTCCTGGATCAGCTGGGCCAGCTCTTCCTCGGTAATAGTAACGGTAAGGGCGGTAACATCCTCGCTGCCCTTGCCCACCGTAAGCGTAACCTCCTGGCGCTGAGCGCCGTCAAGATACTTGGCGAAAATGTCCATATAGCCGTTGAGCAGCTTTTCCATCTCCTGCTCGGAAGGCATATCCTGCATGAGCTGAGCCATCAGCTCGTCGGTGCTGAGCATGGTCACATTGTCCATGTCCATCTTGATGTACTTCTTGTTCAGCTCGGGGATGGCCATGTACATGGTCATATTCTCAAAGTCCATAACGGCATCGATGGACAGGATCTTCTGCTTGCCGATGGCCAGGGCCATGTTCATGGATTCATTGAGCTTGCTGTCGATATTGGTGCTGATGTCCAGAGAGATCTCCTTGAGCCAATCCAGATCCATCTTCATGCCGCTTTCGGCGATGGCATCCTCCAGCAGGCCCAAAAGCTGCTTGCCCATGGTAAGCTTCAGCTTGGCATTCACAGAGCTGCCACCCTGGTAATCCGCGCCCAGAGCGCCAAAGACTTCGGCAATGTTCTTGGAGAGGCCTTCTGCCTGGGCTTCATGGAGGAAAGCGATGTAATCGTCGGGATCCTCGGGAATGTCCTCAGGGTTGACGATGACGGGCTTGTCGCCATTATTGCCGCTCTTGCTGCCGCCGAACCAGTTGTTCCAGTTCAGGGCTACCACAACGATGCCAACGATAAGCACCAGAGCCAGGATGCCCAGGCCGATGGCCAGGCCCTTTTTCTTCTTGCCGGGCTGCTTGCCGTCGTCCGGAGAGCTGAGGGTAAAGCCGGGAACGGGCTGGCTGCTGGCCTCCTGGGCAGCAGGGGCGGCCTGGTAGGCAGGCTGCTGGTAGGCAGGCTGCTGGTAGGCAGGCTGCTGATAAGCGGGCTGCTGGTAGGCAGGCTGCTGATAAGCGGGCTGCTGGTAGGCAGGCTGCTGGTAAACGGGCTGCTGGTAAACGGGGGGCGTATAACCTCCGGCGGGAGCAGTATAGTCCAAAGAGGGCTGCTGATCCACGGGAGCTGCGGGAGCTACGGGAGCTGCGGGAGCTGCGCTCGCCTGGGGAGCCGGATTGCTATAGCAGGCGGCGGGCACTACATAGCCGGCGTTTTCCTGGGCGCACTGGGGGCACAGATAGCCTTCGCCCTGAAACTGTTTGCCACATTTTGCACAAAACATAGTCGTAATCGGTGTAAAACACCTTCTCCTTTCTTTGGGATAAAATTATCATAACATATGGTAATGGAAAATGCAAACAGTTTTTGGGGCAGGAAAGGGGGAGAGGATAGATATAAGATATAAGATATAAGCTATGAGATATGAGATATGAGATAGGAGATAGGAAGAGTGGAGATTTGAGAGTGGAGAGTGGAGATTTCCTTATCTCAACTCTTCACTCTGCAATCTGCAATCTTGCAATGCGGCGGCTTGGCGGGCGAGTGTGGAGAGTGAAGATTGGAGAGTGGAGAGTGGAGATTGGAGAGTGGAGAGTGAAGGTTTCCCTATCTCAACTCTTCACTCTTCAATCTGCAATCTTGCAGTGCGGCGGCAGCAAGCGGCCGCCCTACGGGTTGCGGCGCATTTGTAATTTATAATTTGTAATTTGTAATTTCTAATTTCTAATTGTCCGCTTCGCCGGATTCCAGCTTGGTTTTGGCGGCCTGCAGGAGTTTGGCCAGCCATGCGGGTACTTTTGCCCCCAGGCGCAGGGCGTTTTCCAGGATGCTGCCCAGCTCCGTAAGCACATACCACACCAGCACCACCGGCAGCACCATGCCCGGCCACTGGATGCCCATGCCGGGGATCTGGCGGCACAGCACCCCCAGCACCCCGTCGGCAATGGCGGCCACCAGCACGGCGAAGATCATGCCCATTTTGTGCCAAAGCCCCTCCCGGGCTACCTGGGAGGACCATTTGCCCTCTTTGCAGGCGGCGGCAGTGCCGGATATGTAGTCAAGCGCCATGGCCACCACCCAGGCGATGGCGGCGATGCCCTTCCAGCCCAAAAAAGCGGTAAGGGCGGTTACCAGGGCGGTCGCCCCGGCCTTCCAGGCGGTTAGTTTTTCTTGCATAAAAATGCCTCCTTTCAAGGCGGTAAAGTAGGTTTGTGAGCGGAGAGTTAATCGTGAAGAGTGAAGATTGGAGAGTGGAGAGTGAAGATTTCGGCATCTCAACTCTTCACTCTTCAATCTGCAATCTTGCAATGCGGCGGGAGCATTGAATTGCGGTGTGGTTGCCACCGGCAACCATTGATTACAAGATTCGCTGCGCTTTGCATCACCCCCGCCCTACGATGGGTGCAGCGATGGAGGGCAGGTTGAGAGAGTGGGGATTTGAGATTGGAGAGTGAAGATTTCGGCATCTCAACTCTTCACTCTTCAATCTGCAATCTTCGGCAAAAATATCTTATATC
Organism: Oscillospiraceae bacterium; assembly: GCA_017437095.1. GTDB lineage: Bacteria > Bacillota > Clostridia > Oscillospirales > Oscillospiraceae > Faecousia. The sequence goes on along the minus strand of JAFSBW010000014.1, from coordinate 1,417 downwards.
TTTTATCTCGCAATCCGGCGCTTTTGGTGGGCGATCTGCCTCTCCCTCTGGGAGTGGTGCTCGCGCAGCGAATCTAAAAACCCAATGATTGCCGGTGGCAATCATACCGCAATTCGCAGGTGGCACGGCGTAGCCGTGACGGAGAGGGTTTTACGCCCCTGGGATCTTTGGCTGGGCTTAGCTGACTTTGATGATGGCTTCGAAGCCGGCGTTTTGAAGGGCCGTTACCTGCTTTTGGGCGTTTTCCAGGCTGGAAAATGCCCCGGTCTGCACCCGGTAGAGGGGCTTTTCCGCCGGGGCTTCCGGGGGCGCTTCCTGGGGCGCTTCCAGGCCGAAATGGGTGGCGATGACCTGCGCCTCCGCTGCCGCCAGGGCTTGCAGATTGGCATCCTCCATGAGCCATTTCGTGGCCCGGGTTTGGGTGTGGAAGGAATGCTCCAGGATGATGCCGGGAGTGCCTACGGCGGCCGCGCCCCGCAGCACCCCGTAGTATTCGCCCCGGCTGCCCTCCCGGGTTTTCACCTGGGGGCTTTGGCGGGTTTGCATCAGGGCGGCAACGGTTTGGGAAAGGGCCTTGCCCAGCTCATCGGTAGAGCCGTCGAGCATCACATAGGCCACCACATAGTCGATATCCTCATAGATGCCGCTGCCTGCGGCGTTGGAATGCAGGCTCAAAAACAGGTCGCAGCCCTCGGATGCCTTGCCCCGGCTTTCCAGGGGCAGGTCGGTTTCCGGGTCGGCGCGGGTGGTGACGACGGAAATCCCGTATTTTTCCAGCTCCGCTTTGAGCAGCAGGTGAAGCTTCCAGTTCATGCGGCTTTCGTAGTAGGCCGGCACCGCCGGGGAGCGGTTGTAATCGGCATAATGGCCGGCGTCCAGACAGATCTTGACCATGATATAGCTCCTTTCTGAGGGGAAACGGGGAATAAGATATAAGATATAAGAATAAGATATTAGATATTAGGGACGTGGTTTTCGGTGGCTGTTTGCGATTAACCGGCAGAGCGGTGGTCGATACCTGGTCGGCTTACGTCTGACCCCGCGCTACGAAAGGTAACGGGTTCTCCGCAGTCACGAACCGGGCGGTACCCAATGGTGTGACGATCATTGCCCGGCTTCCAGTCCCGAGCCTGTCAGCGGCGACTCGCCGCTTAGAGGCAGGAGTTGATGTTGGCGGTAATGTCCCGGATGTTGTCCTGCAGGGTGGTGTTACCCTTTTTCAGTTCCATTTCCACCTTGCGGATGGCGTGGAGAACGGTGGAATGGTCCCGGGCAAATTCCTGACCAATGTCCGGCAGGCTGAGATTTGTCAGCTTCCGTACCAGATACATGGCCATCTGCCGGGCTTCCACGGTGCCCTTGTTTTTCAGCGTGCCCCGGAGGACCGCCTCGTCAATGCTGTAGAATTTGCAAACCT
>JAFSBW010000013.1 GCA_017437095.1 Oscillospiraceae bacterium | reverse complement strand
GGCAGTTTGGGGCGATTTTTTAGAATTGAAGCTATTTTCAAATAAAGCATTTGCTTAAAATGCAGCGAAAAAGCTTGCTTCGCAAGGCATTTTGACTTACTGCGCAAACCGCCCTCTACCGTACCACCTGTACGCCGACGAGTGCGGTTTGCTTGTCTTTGTGGCTTTCTCGACCTCTGGCAGTCTGTCGAAAAATACTTTTTCGACAGACTGAAATCCGTGCCGGAAAGCATCCCGGCACGGATTTTTAAAATTTTTGCTTTTGCTTAAAGATCAGACGGGGGCTGGTAGAACATTTCATGCCAAATAACGGTGAGTATCACGCCGATGGCAAGAAAAACCAAGCCCGCAACCAGCAGGCAGCTGTCTGTGCCCTTTTTGGCATTGCCGGTCTTTCGCTCACGGTAGGAAGCATAGCTTTCGTGATTCTTTCTGGCCCAGGGAATGAAGAACTCTACTACGGATTTCATAGCATAGCCGATGCCCAGCAGGCCGCCTTCGCCGCTGATATACAGCAGCCCGGCAAAGCATGTGAGCAACACACCCGATACGAAAAAGGCATCGGAAAGGATCTGGATATTTACCGCCATAGAATCGGTAAAAAAGCCTTTGATCCAAACAACTGCCAGGGCGATCAGGGAAGCAACACCAAAGCAAATCAGGTATTTTTTTAACAAAGATCTCTTTTCCTGTTCCATATCGCTGAAACCGTCCTGCTTATTTAAGCATTGCTCTGTACTTTGCTTCCTCTTCGTCGTTGCAATGCACAAAGTGGCCGGGGGCGATCTCCCGGAAGGAGGGCTTATTCACAGAATAATCATGCTCCGCCAGGGGATTGTAGGTCACTCTGGTGCGCTGCTTTTCATACACGGGGTCAGGCAGAGGAATCGCGGACAGCAAAGACTTGGTGTAAGGGTGCATGGGATTTTTGAACAGCTCATCGGAGGGCGCCAGCTCTACCATCTTGCCAAAGTACATAACGCCGATACGGTCGGAGAAGTACTTAACAACAGAAAGGTCATGGGCGATGAACAGAATGGTCAGGCCCAGCTTGGTGCGCAGGTCGTTAAGCAGGTTGATGACCTGCGCCTGGATAGATACGTCCAGAGCGGAAACAGGCTCGTCGGCGATGATCATTTCAGGCTCCATAACAACGGCCCGGGCAATGCCAATACGCTGCCGCTGACCGCCGGAGAACTCGTGGGGGTAGCGGTCGGCGTGTTCCCGAACAAGGCCGACAGTTTCCAGGATCTGGTATACCTTCTCGTTGAGGTACTCCTTATCCTTAATGCCCTTGATCACCAGGCCCTCGGCAATGATGTCGCGAACGGTCATACGGGGGTCCAGAGAGGCGATGGGATCCTGGAAGATCATCTGGATCTGGGTGATCAGCTTGCTCTTCTTGGCAACGCGGAGCTTATTTTTGTATTCTCTGCGCAGCTGCTTAAACTTTTCGGGATCCTCCTGGGCGGCAGCCAGCTTGGGAGCGTACTCCTTCTCCAGCTCGGCCACCAAAGAGGCGGCGTATTCCTTGTCTACCAGAGCGTTGTTGGTCTTAGCCTCACGGATCAGCTTTCTGTTTTCCTCCAGGATGGTCTTGTAGGCTTCCTCAGTGATCTTCTTTTCCTTCAGATCCTTCTTAGCCCGCTTGATGGCATCCTTGTAAGAGCGGGTGCCGGCGCCGATGCGCTTGCCCTTGAAGTACACATTGCCGGAGGTAATATCGTAGAGCTTGATGATGGAGCGGCCGGTAGTGGTCTTGCCGCAGCCGGACTCGCCAACCAGGCCGAAGGCCTCGCCCTTTCTGATCTCGAAGCTTACATCGTCAACCGCTTTGAGATCCTTGCGGCCCATACGGAAGTACTGGCAAAGATGGTCTACCTTTAACAAAACCTCGTTATTATTCACCATTGCTGCCACCTCTTTCTTCCATACGCTTGATGCGCTCGGTAATGATCTTGGGTATTTCTACCTTGGGAGCGTTGGGGTGCAGCAGCCAGGTTGCGGCATAGTGGGTAGGCGAAACCTCAAACATGGGAGGCTGCATCTCAAAATCGATCTCCAGGGCATACTTGTTACGCTCGGCAAAAGCATCGCCCACGGGGGGATAGATCATGTTGGGGGGTGTGCCGGGGATGGCATCCAGCTTTTCGTTGGTGTCCAGGTCCGGCATAGAGCTCAGCAGCGCCCAGGTGTAGGGATGCTGGGGATTGTAGAAAATATCCTCGGCAGTGCCGTATTCCACGATCTTACCGGCGTACATAACCGCAATGCGGTCCGCCATGTTGGCAACAACGCCCAGGTCATGGGTGATGAAGATGATGGACAGGTTGTGTTCCTTCTTCAGCTTGTTGATCAGCTCCAGGATCTGCGCCTGGATGGTAACGTCCAGAGCGGTGGTAGGCTCGTCACAGATCAGAATGTCCGGGTTGGCAGACAGAGCGATGGCGATAACGATTCTCTGGCGCATACCGCCGGAGAACTCGAAGGGGTACTGCCGGAAGCGAATACGGGCCTCGGGAATACCTACCTCTTCCATCAGCTTGATGGCCTTTTCCTTGGCGATAGGCTTGGTCAGCTTATATACAACCTGGGAAGCCTTGCTCTTAAAGAAGGCAATGAGCTCCTCGCAGCGCTTGCCTGCATCGAAGCTGCCGGCGTTTTCAATATCCGCCTGGAACTTGGCGCTGACGCGGTTGATGATGGAAACGATGGTCTCGATCTGGCGCTCAGGCTCGATGACAGACTTGGGAACTACCTTCCAATCCACCTTCTTGCCCTTGGCCAGCAGCTTTTCCCGCTTAGCGGTCTGCTTGGCAAAGCGCTCCTCTTCCTTGGGGTTGTTCTTCAGGTAGAAGAAGTAGTTGTCTACCTCTCTGCCCAGAGCATCGCCAAAGGTGTAGGCCACATTGTCCTTAATAACAGCCAGCGGATCGATGGCAGCCTTAACGCTGTCGGTAAGCTTTTTGGCGGTCTCCTTTGCCTGGTTAGCGGCAAACTCGCCTGCCTGGAAGAACTTAGCGCCCTCGGCCAGCACCTCCAAAGCCTTCTTCTTGTTCTCCTGGGTCTTGTTAAAGGAGTAACGCACAGCAATTTCGGTCAGCTTGATGAAATCGCCCAGGAAGTCCTTCTCCAGGTAGTCATTGGTCAGCTTATTGGCCTCAATGGGGCCCATGGCGCTCAGGTCAACGCCGGGATTCTTTTCCAGGTAGTAGTCTACGCCCAGGAAATCGTAAGCGGGCTGAGCGAGCATCTCTTCCGCGGTCTTCTGCACCTGCTCCAATGCCGCAACCGTCTCCTCGGAAACATCCTTGCCAGCGGCGCCGGAAGAAAATACCTTCTTAACGGAATCCAGCAAGGTGACCTTGGCCTTTTCCGCCTTGCGGGCGTTCTTCACGGCGGCGATATGGCCGCTGATGGTCTCGGCATAGCTGCCTACAAAATACTTGTCGTTAATTGCCTCCAGCTTGCGCTCTACCAGCTTCAGCTGGGCAACTGCATCTACCTTCTGCTTCTTTTCCGCCAGGAACAGCACATCCTTTACGATGGCTACCAGCTCCTCCGCGGCAGTGCGGGCTTCGTTGTAGCTGTTTTCCAGCTTGATGGACTGGATATTCAGGTTGTCAAAGGTCTTGATGTTCTTATCAACATCCTCAGCAGAGAATCCGGTGTTGGGATTTTCTGCCAAGGCTTCCTTCATGGTCTGGGAAAGGATCTCCAGGGTCTTGTTGAAGGTTTCCCGGCCTTCCTTGCGGTTGGCCTCGTTCTTCAGCAGCATAGCCTCGGTGATCTGCTTGCCGATACGCATGATGGGGTTAAGAGAAGACAGGGGATCCTGGAAGATCATGGCGATCTTGTCGCCACGGAGCTTGTGCATCTCCTCTTCGGGGATACGGGTAAGGTCCTGGCCGTCGTAAAGGATCTCGCCGCCCTCATGGATAGAGTTGCCGGCGGAGATGCCCATAATGGCCTTGGAGGTAACGCTCTTGCCGGAGCCGGACTCGCCCACGATGGCCAGAGTTTCGCCCTTATACAGGTTGAAGGAAATATCACGAACTGCCTGCACCTTGCCGCCGTCCGTGCGGAAGGAGATCTTCAGATCGTTAACAGATAATTTAATTTCTTTGTTCATACTTAGTCCTCCGTGCCTCTGAGCGAGGGGTTGAATGCATCGCGCAAGCCGTTGCCGAACAGATTGAAGCTAAGCATTAACAATACCAGGAACATGCAGGGGAACACCGCCACATAGGCTGCATTGGCCGTGATGGAGGTCTTCGCCGCGGCGATCAAAGTACCAACGCTGGTAATACTACCTGCCTCCAGGTTGATGATACCCAGATAGGTAAAGCTGGTTTCCGTGTAGATCATGCCGGGGATGGTCAGAGCCGCGCCGGTTACAAGGGTACCGATGCCGTTGGGGAAAATGTGCTTAAACATGATTCTGGCATCCCGGGCGCCCAGAGTTCTGGCGGCCAGAACATACTCCTGGTTCTTAAAGCGATAGAACTGCATACGGGTGCGGCCCGCGGTGCCGATCCAGCCGGTTAAGAAGAAGGCTATCAGCAAAACCAGCACATGGCTGGATCTGCCCATGTGGTACTTCAGCAGGGTGATTACGATGATGGTGGGGATAGCGCCCATGATCTCGGCAATACGCTCCATGGTCAGGTCGATCTTGCCGCCATAGTAGCCGGAGATAGAGCCCCAGGTAATGCCCACCAGGAAATTGAACACGGCAACCCCGATGGCGAAAACAAAGGAGAAGCGGGCGCCGTAGGCCAGGCAGGCGAAAATGTCCTTGCCGGTCTCGGTGGTGCCAAACCAGAAGGTAGGCTCCTCGATGCCGTCCTTGATCACCTGGGTATGCTGGTAGATATAATACTCGTAGTACTCAGCGCGCACTTCGATACCGCCGTCCACCTTACGGCCGTAGGCGTAGAAATACTGCTTGCCGTTTTCGGTAAAGCCGTTTTCGCCTTCAATTCTCAGAGAATTGTACTCCGGGATCAGGGGGGATACATCCCCGGCCTCATATTTCCAGTAGTTGGCGATCACATTGCCCTGGGCATCCACCTTGGGGCGGATGATAGAAGCCTTGGGGTTTTCCATCTTGTAGTAGATGTTGGCATCGTACTTGTTCTTTTCCAGAGTGGGCCGGTCAGAGATCTTGACGGTGGGGTAAAGCACCTGTCTGCCGGTCTCGTTCTGGTAGCGCTGGATGTCTTCAAACTCTTCCTTGGAGATGGTCTTGTACTTGCCGAAGCCTACGCCAAAGTAGGTATCGTAACGGTAGGAGTACAGCTTGCCGCCGTCCTTATCCGTAGTTTCCTCGTACTTGCCGCCCATAATAACATCTCTGCCGGTTTCCTGGGCGATGGCAAGGTCCTTAATAAAGCCGAGATAGCTTACATTCTTCTGCTTGCCGCCATCCCAGAAGCCCATATTATTTTCCGCAAACCAGTTGTTTTTGGGGGTTACATAGCTGTACATCTGGTCGTAATAGACAGGGGTAAAGGGAGTAAAGAAAGGCGCGATCAGCGCGAAAAGCACCAGGAAGGCGATCACAATGCCGCCTACCACCGCGCCCTTGTTCTTGGCAAAGCGGCGGAAAGCGCCCTGGAAATAGCTTACAGGCTTGGTGTCGAACTTGCTGTCATGGTCCAGGTCTCTTCCCTTGGCAAAGCGGAACTTGTCCAGGGGAATGTTCTGAATTTCTGTATTCTTCGCCATAATTACTTCGCCCCCATTCTGATTCTCGGGTCAATGAAGCCATAGCTGATATCGATTACGATAGCGGCAGTCAGACCGATCAGGGTCTGGAAGCCGGACAGCAGCATGAAGAAATCATAGTCCTGGAAGGTGATAGAGTTCAGGTACAAGCCGCCTACGCCGTTAATGGCGAACATCTTCTCAATGATCATTGAGCCGAAGAATACGCCAATGAACTCACTAAGGATGGACGGGAAGATAACTACCATGGAATTGCGCATGGCGTGTCTGCGGATGGCCTGGCTCTTGGTAAGACCCTTGGTACGGGCCAGGAGCATAAATTCGCCGGTAAGCACCTCGGAAAGCTCGGCGCGGGTATACCGGGCGTAGCCTGCTATGGAGCCCAGGCAAAGGGCGAACACCGCCGGCAGCATGGAGCGGAACACCGGCCAGGTAAAATAGGCATCGCTTGTTGACATGGTGAGCGGGAACCAGCCCAGCTTAAAGCACAGCACATACTGAATGAGCAGCGCCAGTACAACAGAAGGCACGGATATCAGCAAAATGATGAAAATGTTGATCAGCTGGTCCTGCCACTTGTTCTTTTTCAGGGCAGCCAAAATGCCCAGAGCGAGGCCAATAGGCACACCGATCAGGGTAGAATAAATATTGATCAGGATCGTGGGGGGCAGATGGCTCTTAAATACCTCCCAGATGGGCATATTGATATACTCACCGTAGGTGGTAGCAATGCCAAAGTCGCCCTGGGTAATGATCCGCTTCAGGTATGTTGCGTACTGCTCCAGGATAGGCACTCTGTCATACAGCCAGACGCCGTTTTTGCCCTCTCGAAGATTGGTGATCCAACCTCTTCCTTCCAGAGTTTTTGCAACAATTTCAGGATCCTGACCGGGAAGAACATTCGTAGGAATGGGCAGGAGCTTGATCAGCACAAAACACATTGTAAAAATGATAAAAAATGTGAGCAGCATCAAGGCGATACGCTTGGTCACATATTTAAACATATACATAGGCTTTTCTCCTCTGTTTTGTTATTTTCCAATAAAAATGGTCTTATTCCGCCTCTAAGCACTTGAAAATAAAGCCGAAATAAGGCCCTACGCACGGACGCTGAGAGGTAATAAAATCAGCCGTTTCTGCATGATCGGCAGCTTTCGGCTCTGGGCCGGGAAGCTTGCCGGAATGTAACGAAACGATGCTCCTTATACAGCAGGAGCATCCTATACTAATTCTTGATTAAACCGTTTAATGCCCTTCGGACTAAGCTGTATGCCCGGGCCGGCCTAAGGGCTCGTCCCACAGCCGGGCCGCCGCTGCCGATACGCCGCGGCGCTCCGCCGAAACGCGCTAAACCGTTTAACCAAGAATTAGTATTCGCAAAACGATCCACTGCATTCTTTATTTTAAAAAACTCCGTTTTGGCGGGATCTCTCCCCCATTTGGGGGAAAAATCCCAAGTAGGCAAATCAGCGGTGAGCGTTTTCGCTCACCGCTTCTTTGCTTTGAACTAAACTGTCTTGGATTGGGTTATTGCCCGATCAAGAATTACTCGGACTTCTTGTACTCAGCGGACAGGTCGTTGTTGTTATCAGCAACATACTGAGCCCACTCTGCGTCGGTGTAAGCAACTTCCATGTAACGGATGCCGCCGAAGCCCATGAAGGTGTGCTCATCCTCGGAGAAGTACTTGAACTTAGCACCCAGGAAAGAGCCGCCGCCGTCAGCGATCAGCATTACAGAACGGCTCTCCTTGATGGTCAGCTCTTCCAGAGCGGAGAGGATCATCAGACGGGCCTCAACGGGAGCAAAGCCTTCGCCCCAGTTGTAGGTCTTAGGCTGCTTCTCGGTCTCAGCCAGACCGTTCAGGCAGTAGTACCAGTTCTGTACGCTCATGGTGATGGTCTCGCCAGCGCCCTCGTACTTGCCTTCAGGCATGGTGAGGGTCATGTCGATAGCACCGGTATCCCAGTACATGTGGTAGTTCAGGTCATCATCGGGGTTAACGAAAGCGCCAATGATATCGAAGGGGTTGAAGGCGTTGCCGGAGAAGCCGTAGCCGAAGCCGATCTGGGTCTTACCGGTACGGAAAGCCTCAGCCCACTGTGCGCCGGCGGAAGCATCGAATACAACATCGATCTTGTTTTCCAGAGCGGTGCCCTTGGTCAGGCCGTCCAGAACTTCCTGCAGGTAAGTAGCGCGGAAGCGCTGCTTGTCGGTATCGGAAGAGGAGCCGTAAACCAGAGTGATGTTCTTGGAAGCATCGTAGCCGTACTTCTCAGGATCAGCAGTCAGGATAGCGATAGCTTCTTCCATCTTCTGCTTAGCCAGAGTGGGGTTGTAGCCGGTCAGGGCGTCGTAAGCGTCTTCAGTAGACAGGTTGGTCAGGTCGCCGCCGGACCACTTGCCGTCCTCACCCTGGGTGAAGCCGTAAGCGCGGAGGATGCCTTCCTTAGCAATGGTAGCATTGCGGTACTGGCCGCCGTCTTCCAGCTCGGGGGAGTTCTCGATATCGTAGTAGTAAGCAACGTTCAGCAGACCGAAGCAGGGCACAGCAGAGCCGGGCCAGATCTTCTCAACGATGTCGGATCTGTTCAGAGCCAGGTTGAAAGCGTGACGGAACTCCTGGATAGCCAGGATGCCGTTGTTGTTGCCGCTGTCCTTCAGGCCGGACAGGTCGGAGTACAGCTGCATACCGAAGGTACCGGTAGAGGTAGAGGTGAAGTATACGTACTTGGAGTCCAGGTACTCGCCGACGTTCTCAGTCTGCAGAGTAGCATCGTCGTAAGAGCCGTTCAGGAAGCCCATCCACTTGGTGTCGAACTCTTCAACCTTACGGCAGTTGATAGCGGTGATGTTGTACTGGTTCTTGTACTGCTCCAGGTTCCAGCCGTACCAGTTCTCGTTCTTAACCAGCTTGTAGTGAGAGCCGGCTTCGAACTCGACCAGCTTGTAGGGGCCCCAGCTAGCGGAGGTCTCCAGGGAGGAGTTGTAGTTGCTGGTCCACAGGGTAGCGCCAGCGGCGGGAGCGATCTTGGAAGCCTCGTACTTAGCCTTGTGGACTACGGGGAGGCTGGAGAAGTAGTAGGGAGCCCAAACGGACAGGCTGCCGTCTTCCTTCAGGAAGGAGTAGGGCTTATCCAGGCACAGAACGATAGCGTTCTCATCCTCGATGGCGTACAGGCCAACGTCTTCCCACTTAACATCGCGAACGGTGTTCTCAACATAGATGCAAGCATCGTAGCCGGTACCGGGCTCCAGGTAAGCGCCGTAGTTGGCGTACAGGAAAGCGCCGGAAGCGGAGTCGGAGCCGTCAGCGCTGGAGTAAACGGTCTCGTCAGTAACAGTGACGTACTCAGGGCACTCTGCGCCGTCAGCGCTCTTGTAGCCCTGGGTGCCCCACATGTTCCAGATGTTGACGTACAGAGTCTCGCCAGCATCTACAGCCTCCTTAACGGAAGCATAGCCCAGGCTGCCAATGGTCTCGTAGGTGCCTTCCTCGTTCTGAAAGAAGTAAACCTTGGAGTTCTTGATCATCAGGGTGTCGTAGTAGGTATTAGCGCGGAAGTTCATGAAAGCGGGATCCAGCAGCTGCTGCATGGAGTACTCAAAGTCAGCAGCGGTGATGGGGGTGCCATCGTCCCACTTCAGGTCGTCACGCAGGGTGATCTTCCATGCGTAGCCGCCCTCTTCCTTCTGCTCGTCGGTATAGCCCCACTTGGCGTCGACGGAAGAAGTTACGTCCTCCAGCTTGGTAGCTGCGGAGTAATTGGTGGTGTAAGCACCGGGAACGATGCCTTCCTTGTTGATAGAACCGTCCTTATTGAACTTCTTGTCGTTCTCGAACTTGTAGTCATACTCGAAGAACGAAGAGCCAATATAGTTCATGATCTGGGTGTCGTTGTTGTCAGCATAGGTGAACTCGTTCCAGTTGCTGGGCATAACGGAAGTAGTAGTGTTGTACTCAGCCTGCTTGAAAACAGCGGGTTCAACCTTTTCCTTCTCGCCGCAAGCAGCCAGAGAAAGGACCATAGCCAGCACCAACAGCATAGCTAAAAGCTTTTTCATAGTGTTTCCTCCTTATATGGAAAAATTACATTATTTATTCGCTCATCTTTCCGCTGGGTGAATAAATATGTATATATTGTACTCGTCTGGCGTTCAGTTGTCAACCAAAACTATTCATTTCTCATGCTTTTTTTCTGTTTTTTCTGTTTCTCTTGCCTTTTTTTAGTGAATGTGTTACAATAATTTAGTTAATTTTCTCAACAAAGTTTTAGAAATTCTAAGACACTTAAGCGCCTATTCAGGAAAGGAGGTGCCCTATGGCCCGGCGTATTGCCCGTATACTGCTGGCGATGGTGTGTTTTTGCCTGCTTGCTATGCCGGTTTTGGCTGCCAGCAGCGCTACCAATATTGAAGCCTCCGCCAGCCTTACCGCCGACGGAAGCTACAACATGAAGCTCAAGCTCCAGTTCAGCCTGGAGGGCGCGACCAAGAAGCTGGATTTCCCCGTGCCTTCCGGCGCCAGCCGTGTCCAGCTGTTCAACGGCTCCGTAAGCACCCGCTACGCCAACGGCGCCCTGCAGGTGGAGATTCCCTCCCAGTACCTTACCAGCCACTATGTGGAGATGGATTACCATATGGAAGGCGTTTTTACTCGCAGCGACAAAGAGGGCTTTCTGGAAATGGATGTGCCTATTCTGTGCGGCTTCCAATATAAGGTAGAGGCCTTGAGCTTCTCCATCGCCGTGCCGGAGGCTCTGGATCCGGGAACAGACCCGGTAAAATTCACCAGCACCACCCACGGCCAGACCATTGAAGATTATCTCAGCTTCTCCGTAGCGGAAAATGTGATCTCCGGCTCTCTGACCAAGGCCCTGCCTGACGGCGCCAGCGTGATACTGCACCTTACGGTGCCTCAGGAGATGTTCCCCCAGGCTACCTTCCATACCTGGGCCGTCAGCTTTGACGATATTGCCATGTATGTGCTGGCCGGCGTGGCGCTGCTGTACTGGCTGCTGTTTCTGCGTACCACGCCGCCCAGGCGCATGCGCTCCACCGTTGGCCCGGAGGGCCTCAGCGCCGGCGAGCTGGGCACGGCCCTCATCGGCCAAGGGGGTGACCTGACTATGATGGTGCTTTCCTGGGGCCAGATGGGCTACATCCTCATCCATTACGACAAGCACGGCCGGGTGATGCTCCATAAACGCATGGACATGGGCAACGAGCGCTCCGGCTACGAGCAGAAGATTTTCCGCATGCTCTTCAGCAAGCAAAGCCCGGTAAACGGCACATCCATGGCTTATGCACGGCTGGTGCATAAGGTTGCGGCGATGAAGCCGGAAAACCGGGGCTACTACCAGCGCCGCAGCGGCAGCATGAAGCTGTTCCGGCTGCTGCTGAGCGTAGTAGGCGCTCTGGGCGGCATCGCTCTGGGCCTTGCCCTGGGCGGCGGCACCACCTGGCTGGAGATCCTGCTGGCTATGGTGCTGTGCGTTTTCGGTTTTGTATCCAGCTACCTGATGCAGGACTTTGTCAAGGGCCTGCATCTGCGGCGCAGGCTCTGTCTGTTCATCGGCCTGGGCCTGGCGGCGTTCTGGCTGCTGCTGGGCAAATGGGCGGGTGAGCCTGTGGTTTCCGTATGGATGGTGGCCTGCCAGCTGCTGGGCGGCCTGGCCTACGGCTACGGCGGCATGCGCACGGAAAGCGGCAAGGCCGCCATGAGCCGCACCCTGGGCCTGCGGCGCTACCTGAAATCCGCCCCCAAGGCAGACCTGCAGCGCATCAACCGCCAGCGGCCGGACTATTTCTTCCAGATGGCCCCCGCCGCCGCGGCGTTGGGCGTAGACGCGGCCTTTGCCAAGCGCTTTGGCGGCCAGCGCCTGATGGCCTGCCCCTACCTGACCACCGGCATGGACGGCCACATGACCGCCCAGCAATGGGATAAGCTGCTGCGCAGCACCGTCCAGGCCCTGGATGCCAAGGCCCTGCGCCTGCCCATCGACCGCTTGCTCGGCCGGCAGTAACGCTGCCAATCATCAGTATATGCACCGCCAAACCCGGCGGTGCATATTTTTGTCCCACCCCCAAACCGTAGGGGCGAGCATCGCTCGTCCGCCAAACCTACCCGTCAGCACAGCACCCATCCGGATGCTGCGCATACCGGCACCCTTACGCCACCGAATATCTGCTTGCAATCACCGCACAGCCACGGACGAGCGATGCTCGCCCCTACCGTTTTTATCGGAAGCCGGTTAATAATCGTAGGGACACCCCTCCTGGGGTGTCCGCCTGGGAGTAGCTGCAAATAGCAGGCTTCGGACACCCGAGGACGGGTGTCCCTACATTCCCCGCCGAAGGATGATTGAAGGCAACAGGGGCGGTACATTTGTGTAATTTGTAATTTGTAATTCATAATCAACGCGCCATGCACAAAAAATATCCGCCGGGGGTTTCCCGGCGGATATTGGCGCTTAGCAGTAAAAATCCTTGATCTTCTTGGCGCGGCTGGGGTGGCGCAGCTTGCGGATGGCCTTGTTTTCGATCTGGCGGATACGCTCACGGGTAACGCCAAAGATCTGGCCCACCTCTTCCAGGGTATGGGTGCGGCCGTCGGCCATGCCAAAGCGCATACGCAGCACATCCGCTTCCCGCTCGGTCAGGGTGTCCAAAATCTCCTTCAGGGCTTCGGCCAGCAGGGCGTTGGAGGTAGCATCGGCGGGGCCGGGGGTGCGCTCGTCCTCTACGAAAGAGCCGATGGAGGTATCTTCTTCGTCACCTACCGGGGTATCCAGGCTCAGGGTATCGGCGGCGGTGCGGTTTGCCTCGATGATCTTTTCTACCGGCAGGCCCAGCTCGGCGGCGATCTCCTCCACGGTAGGCTCGCGGCCCAGCTCCTGCACCAGCTTGCGGTTGCAGCGGGTAGCCTTGTTGATCACCTCTACCATATGCACGGGAACGCGGATGGTTCTGGCCTGGTCGGCAATGGCGCGGGTAATGGCCTGCCGGATCCACCAGGTAGCATATGTAGAGAACTTGTTTCCCTTTGTCCAGTCAAATTTGTCTACCGCCCGGATCAGGCCCGTGTTGCCCTCCTGGATCAGGTCCAGAATGTGCAGGCCACGGCCGGAATACTTCTTGGCGATGGAAACTACAAGCCGCAGGTTTGCTTCCGTCAGCTTGTTCTTGGCAGCCTGGTCGCCCTCGCTGACCCGCTTAGCCAGCTCCACCTCTTCGTCGGCGGAAAGCAGCTTGATCTGGCCGATCTCCTTCAGGTACATTCTAACGGGATCGTCCAGGTTGTACTCGGCGGCCAGATCCACCGGGTCTACCATTTCCTCTTCTTCCAGGCCGGCCAGATCCACATCGTCGCCGCCCAGCAGCACGCCGTCCAGATCGTCGCCCAGGTCCAGATCCAGCTCGGCGCTGAGCACCTGGATGTTCATAGCCTCAAACCGGTCGTACACTTCTTCGATCTTTTCCGGGGTCATATCCATCTTTTCCAGGATGGCGTTCAGCTCCGCGGCTTTGATCATGCCCTCTTTTTTGCCCTGGACGATCAGCGCCTGCAGCTGGGCCTGGAGCTCTTCGGGGGTGGGTTTTGCGGTCTTCTTAGGGTTGCTCATAAGTAAATACCCTCTTTCTCTTAGTTTCGTAAGGACTATAATGCGATTTGCGGATTTTGACAAGAGGTGCAGCCAAAAATTTTTGAAAAAATTTTTCTTTTCTCACTTGCAAAGCCTATTCTTCCCCCAAAAGCGGCAAAATATACAGTTTACAAGGGCGGCAAAATTTTGTATAATGATAAAAATGCGCCCTGGCTTCGCTGCGCAGCCGGGCGAAAATTTGAAATTAGGAATTTTGAATGGGGAATTTGCCGGTATGGGAGGATCCCTAGTTCCTAATTTGCAGAGCAGCGGCATTGCCCTGCCGCGCCCTTTTCTTTCCTGCTTATCCTACACCCTGAGGTGCTTGAATATGACCGATCTTTCTTTGATCCGCAATTTTTCCATCATCGCCCATATTGACCACGGCAAGTCTACCCTGGCAGACCGGCTGCTGGAGGCGTGCAACGCCATCGACCTGCGGCTCAAGGCCGAGCAGCTGCTGGACTCTATGGACCTGGAGCGGGAGCGGGGCATTACCATTAAGGCCACCGCCGCTACCTTAAAATATACCGCTGACGACGGCAAGACCTATTGCCTGAACCTGATCGACACCCCCGGCCATGTGGACTTTAACTACGAGGTATCCCGCTCCCTGGCTGCCTGCGAGGGCGCCGTGCTGGTGGTGGATGCTTCCCAGGGCGTAGAAGCCCAGACCCTGGCCAATACCTACCTGGCCATTGACGCCGGGCTGGAAGTGCTGCCCGTGATCAACAAGATCGACCTGCCCGCTGCCCGCCCGGCAGAGGTAAAGGCAGAGGTTGAGGATATTATCGGCATCCCCGCCGAGGACGCCCCGGAGATTTCCGCCAAAAACGGCATCAATATCCATTCCGTTCTGGAAATGATCGTTCGCGATGTCCCCGCCCCCAGCGGCGACCGGGAAGCCCCTTTGCAGGCGCTGATCTTCGACAGCCAGTACGATAGCTACCGGGGCGTTATCGTATATACCCGCATCAAGCAAGGCACCGTCCGCCCGGGCATGGACATTAAGCTGATGGCTACCGGGGCTGTATATAAGGTAGTAGAGGTTGGCACTATGAGCGCCACCGGCCTGAGCCCTGCCGATGCCCTGGGCGCCGGCGAGGTTGGCTACATTACCGCTTCTATCAAAACCGTTGCCGATACCCAGGTAGGCGATACCATTACCTCTGTGGAAAACCCCGCCCCTGAGCCTCTGCCTGGCTACCGCCCGGTGCAGCCCATGGTGTTCTCCGGCGTATACCCCGCCGACGGCGCCAAATATCAGGATCTGCGGGATGCCCTGGAGAAGCTGAAATTAAACGATGCTTCCTTTGTCTACGAGCTGGAAAGCTCCATTGCCCTGGGTTTCGGCTTCCGCTGCGGCTTCCTGGGACTGCTCCACATGGAGATCATCCAGGAGCGGCTGGAACGGGAATACAACCTGGATC
>JAFSBW010000012.1 GCA_017437095.1 Oscillospiraceae bacterium | reverse complement strand
GTTAATTCGTTTCTTCAACGAAAACTTAAACAATCCATTTAAAATTGTCCAAGGTGTTATAGTTCGTCTTTGCGTTATTCAATTTACAAGGTACAAACTTACTGCCCTCACAGCCTCAGGCCGCTCATCGGACAGCTTTTAAATAATACCACAGCTTGCAGATTTTGTCAAGAAGTTTTTTCAACTTTTTTCGAAGTTTTTTAACTTTGTTGGTGCCGTTTCCGGCCCCTTTGACGCTCCCGCAAGCAGGCAGCTTGCAGATAATACTACAGAATATTCCAAATGTCAAGCCCTTTTTTCACCTTTTTTCAAAAATAATTTGGGGCCTCAAAAGAGGCCCCAAAATGCTATAAAATTGGCTTATTCCTCGGTATCGATCAGACCGTAGCCGCCGTCTTTTCTGCGGTAGACAACAGCAAATTCGCCGCCGTCGTCTTCATCCCGGAAAGCGAAGAAATCGTGCCCCAGCAGATTCATCTGCAGCACGGCTTCCTCACGGCTCATGCACTGGATGCGGAATTTCTTTACCTTTTGAATGGTGAGATCTTCCTCCGGCTCGTCGGCAGCGAAGGAGGTTTCATCTACCGTGCGGGTAAAGGCATCCTGGCGCAGGCGGCGGGCCAGGCGGGTCTTATTCTTGCGGATCTGGCCTTCAATGGTGCCAATGGCGGCATCGATAGAAGCAAACATATCGGAAGTGCTTTCCGTAGCACGGAACACTTTGCCGGCACCATGAACGGTAAGCTCCACATTGTTACGGTTTTTCTCTACGGAAAATACGATGAGTGCCTGTGCATCCTCCTCGAAATACCGTGCCAGCTTCATTACCTTTTTCTCGGCGTAGGCGTGGACATTACCGGGCAGCTTGACTTTCTTTTCACTGTACTGAAACTTCATATGCGGCAGCTCCTTTCATGTTCACCGGGAGGCTTCCTCGGTGTAATTCTATTATAGCCTGATACTGACAAAATAGCAAGAACTAATCTTCCAGAGTGTCCTCATCTTCCAGCAATTCTGTCATAGTCAGGTTATAAACGGTTTCGGCCTTCTTCTCAAAAAGCTTACCCAGGCGCACAGCCTGGCGCTGATCGGGAGCGAACAGCTCCAAAGTCATTAGGTTGCCCATTTCATCGTCCAGCGCCATGATCACAGAATAGTCGCCATTTTCTCTGGGGACCACTCTGGAGCGCACCATACTGGAGCGGCGAAGCTGACGGTTGAACCGGGCGACGGCGTTTTCCGCCCGCTGCTTTACGGTAAAAGCGATGGAATCGGCGGTGATCTCCCCGTCCCGGCGGCCCTTATCGGTAATTTCGTAGCGCTCGCCGTCCAGCTGCTTCAGGTGGCCGGAGGTAACCATTTCCGGCACGGCGGTACATACATCAAAATAGCTCAGGCATTCGTCCTGGTAGCAAAGCTCGTAGATCTCCTGAAGTGTCATGGGGTAGCTGGCGCGGGCAGCTACATAAAGGATCAAAACCTTTACATCCATCATATCATGGATGAAACCTAATCTTTGCATTTGCATCACCTCTACCTTAATTATACAATACACCGGCAAAAAATCAAGAAAAACTGTAGCGAATTCTCCGGCAGCCGCCCGGCACGCAGCACAAAGGCCGCGGCTTAGGCATAATTTGGCGTGAAAGGAGAAATGCCTATGCAAAAGCCACACCTATACATAAGCGCCTCCCCTGCCCTGAATTTTGCCAAAGATTATTTGGAACAATGGGGCTTCCCTGTAGCCGACAGCATCACAGACAATGTTACCCATATTTTGCTCCCAATTCCTACCCGGGAGCTTCCCGAAACCATACCCCCTGGGTGCAGGCCCATCGGCGGGAACATCCCTCAGGGCATTGACCTGCTGAAAGACCCCTTCTACCTTGCCCAAAATGCCGCGCTTACCGCCCACGGGGCGCTTAGCATTGCCCTAAACCGTCTGCCGGTATGCATTTGGGAGGTGCCATGCCTGATCCTGGGCTTTGGGCGCATCGCCCAACGTCTGGCGGGGCTATTAAAGGCGCTGGGCGTAAGGGTAAGCATAGCCGCCCGGCGGGAAGAACAGCTTGCCATGGCCCAGGCGCTGGGCTATAATGCCCTGCCCCTGGAAAATCTCAGCTGCAAAGGCTACCGGTTGATCTTCAATACCGTTCCGGCAGAGCTGGGGCTGAAAGAAGAAGACTTTGACCCCAATGCTGTAAAGATCGACCTGGCATCCCTGCCTGCCCTGCCGGGATCGGATACGATCCACGCCCGGGGGCTTCCGGGAAAGCTGCTGCCGGAAAGCAGCGGCAGGCTGATCGCAGCGCGGGTTGCATACTATTTAATAAAGGAGTGATACCATGAATTTGGGGTTTGCCATGTGCGGCTCGTTTTGCACCTTTGGCCGGGTATTCCCGGTGATGCAAGCGCTGGCGAAGGATCACCGGGTAATTCCAATATTCTCCCAAGCGGTATGTGAAACTGACAGCCGCTTTGGCGCTGCCAAGGATTTTTGGCAGCGGGCCAAGGATATTTGCGGCCAAGAGCCTCTGAACAAGCTAAACCAGGTAGAGCCCATAGGGCCAAAAAAGCTGCTGGATGCCCTGATCATTGCCCCCTGCACCGGCAACACTCTGGCAAAGCTGGCCCGGTGTATTGCCGACGGCCCGGTGACCATGGCGGCCAAAAGCCAGCTGCGCAATGCCCGGCCGGTGATTTTGGCGGTATCCACCAACGATGCTCTGGCAGGAGCAGCGGAAAACATCGGCAGGCTGCTGAACAAAAAGAATATCTATTTTGTACCCTTCGGCCAGGACGATCCCGCGAAAAAGCCTACCAGCATGGTTGCCAGCTTTGAAAAGATCCCCCAAACGCTGGTTGCAGCGCTTGGGGGAGAGCAAATTCAGCCTATTCTGTTATAGCTTTTCTACCTCATCCAGCCACAGCCGGGCGCAGGCGTCGCTGGGCATACGCCACATAGCCCGGGGATTCAGGCAAACCGCCCCGGTCTTAACCCCGTCGGGCATACAGTTGCGCTTAAACTGCTGGGTAAAGAAGCGCTTGTAAAACACACCCAGCCATTTTTTAACGACCGCCCCCTCATATTCCCCGGCAAAAGCCCGGCAGGCCAGGGCATATATCTTTTTCGGCGCAAAACCGAAGCGCAGCATATAGAAAAGGAAGAAATCATGCAGGGCATAGGGGCCTACGATGTCCTCGGTCTGCTGCCGGATCTTACCCTGGGCGTCCGGGGGCAGCAGCTCCGGGCTGATAGGGGTATCCACAACATCCAAAAGAGCTTCCCGGGCGCAGGCGAACAAGGGCTCGCCGCACAGCTGGCGGATCATCGGCCCAATAAGGGTCTTGGGAATGGAGGCGTTGACGCCGTACATGCTCATGTGGTCGCCGTTGTAGGTACACCAGCCCAGGGCCAGCTCGCTCAAATCCCCCGTGCCTACCACGATGCCGTTTACCATGCCGGCATAATCCATCAGCACCTGGGTGCGCTCCCGGGCCTGAGCATTTTCATAGGTAGCATTGTGGGTATTGGGATCGTGGCCGATATCCCCAAAATGCTGGGCAACCGCCTGGCGGATGGGGATCTCTTTTACCGTGATCCCCAGCTTTTCCATCAGGGCCAGGGCGTTGCGGTAGGTGCGGTCGGAGGTGCCAAAGCAGGGCATGGTGACGCCGTAAACCTCCGAAGCGGGCCTGCCCAGCTCTTCCATAGCCTTTACCGCCACCAGCAGGGCAAGGGTAGAATCCAGGCCGCCGGATACACCGATCACCGGGCTTGCTCCCAGCAGCGCCAGCCGCTGCTTCAGCCCCGCCACCTGGATAGCGAAGATCTCTTGGCAGCGCTCGAAGAGCTCTTCCTGGCTTTCCGGCACAAAGGGCAGCTTTTTTACGGGGTACAGCGATCCGTCGGAGCGCAGAGGCAGGGTTTCAAGATCCCACAATATGCCCGCGTTCTCCTGCTTTCCGGCGGCATCGGCAAAGGATTTGTTCCGCAGCCGATCAGCGCGGACACGGCCCAGGTCGCAATCCCGGAGCAGCAGATAGCCCGTATCGATATACTTGCTGTTTTCCCCCAGGATCACGCCCTGCTCACCGATCAGGCTGTGGCCGGAGAACACCAGATCGGAGGTGGACTCGGTGCAGCCGCTGGAGCAGTACACATACACGCAGCCGCAGGCGGCAGATTGGTGCTTTACCAGCCCCCGGCGGTAGGTGCGCTTGCCGGCGGATTCATTGGAAGCGGACAGATTGACGATTACCTCAGCGCCCCGCAGGGCCATGGCCTCAGAGGGGGGCTGGGCCGTCCAGAGATCCTCGCAGATCTCTACGCCCATCACAGTATGATCCCCCAGGGAAAACAGGGGCTGCTTTTCCAGATAAATAGTATCCCCCTCCAGACCCAGCAGGGAAACCTCCAGTATACACTCCGGCATATCCTCCGCCGGAGAAAACCAGCGCTTTTCGTTAAACTCATTGTAATTGGGGATATAGCTCTTGGGCGTAAGGCCCAGCAGCTTGCCATTGGATACCACAGCGGCGCAGTTAAAAAGGTACATTCCCAGCCGCACCGGCAGGCCGAAAACCGCGGTAAGCCGGGGGTAGCTTGCGGAAGCTTCCACGATCTGCCGCAGGCCGCCCTTTACCCCCTCCCAAAGGGCATCCTGAAAAAACAGGTCGCCGCAGGTATAGCCCGTTAGCGCCAGCTCCGGGAATACCACAAGGTCGGCATTCTCAGCGTCAGCCTGCTCCATAAAGCGGCAGATATCCTGAGCGTTCTTAGCCACATCTCCTACCCGAACTTCAGGCACAGCGCAGCCAATTCTGATAAAATCCAGCATAGCGATCCCCCCATGAAAAATCTATATAGTATAATGATACCAGTATTTTAACCAAAAAGCAAATACATTATAAAAAAACGGCTCTCCGCTGCAAACGCGGAAAGCCGTTTTGTGTTTGATTAGATGCCAGCCAGTTCTTTCAGCACGGGCGCCAGGTCGGTCTGCTCCCAGGGATATTCGCTGTTGCCAAAGTGGCCCTCCAGGGCTGTGCGGCCGTAGATGGGGCGGCGAAGATCCAGCTTACGGATAATGCCGGCGGGGGTCATATCGCAGCTTCTGCGCAGCAGCGCGGTCATGGCTTCGTCGGATACCTTGCCGGTGCCGTAGCTGTCCACCCGCACAGAAACGGGCTGGGCCACGCCGATGGCGTAGGCCAGCTGCACCTGCACCTGCTCAGCAAGACCTGCCGCTACCAGGTTCTTAGCCATGTAGCGGGCCATGTAGGCAGCGCTGCGGTCTACCTTGGTGGGGTCTTTGCCGGAGAACGCGCCGCCGCCGTGGGAGAAATAGCCGCCGTAGGTATCTACAATGATCTTACGGCCAGTAAGGCCGGTATCGCCGTCCGGGCCGCCGATGACGAAGTTGCCGGTGGGGTTGATGTGGATATTGGCAACATCCTCCACCTTAAAGCCATACTCTGCCAGCACGGGAGCGATCACCTGGGTCAGCACAGTTTCGCGCACCTGCTCCAGGGTAAACGCAGCGCTGTGCATAACGGATACTACCACGGTATCGATGCCGATCACAGAGCCGTTCTCGCCGAACTCTACGCTCACCTGGGTCTTGCCGTCAGGGCGCAGCTCGCCGCCAGCGTTGATCACCTGGGTAAGCCGGTTACTCAAAGCTCTTGCCAGATCGCTGGGCAGGGGCATCAGGGAAGCGGTATGGGTGCAGGCGCCGCCGAACATCATACCCTGGTCGCCCGCGCCGCCAACGGCATCGTTGGTGCCCAGGGCGATATCGGCAGACTGGGTATGGATCTTGCAAAGGATCTCCACGGTATCGGCGCAGAAGCCCGCCTCGGGGTATACATAGCCGATGCGCCGGATAGTTTCCCGGGCGATGGCAGCATAGTCCACCACGGCTTTGGTAGTGATCTCGCCGCAGATCACGCAGAAATTGGTAGTGACCATAGTCTCGCAGGCCACACGGGAGCCGGGATCCTGGGCAAGGCAGGCATCCAGAATGGCATCGGAAATGGCATCGGCCACTTTATCGGGATGGCCGCAGGTAACACACTCAGAAGTAAACAGTCTTTTTTCCATAATAATTCCTTTCTCTCTAAATACGGCAACATCTTGACCGCCACAAATAAGGCAGCCGTTTTGGGGGCAATGCTTTCAGGTTGTGCCTTGTCCCCCTCCTTGAGGGGGATGCCAGCCAAGCTGGCAGGGGAAGTGTCCTTCCTTGGAAGCCGCTTCTGCACTCCCTCAGTCAAAAATCGGTTTCGAAGCGCCGATTTTTGCCAGCTCCCTCAACGAGGGAGCCAAGGGTGCTGTACCGCCATTCAGGCCGCCCCTTAGCTTACCTCAATAACATTGACCCGTAGCAATAAAAAACCGCACACTTCGAAGATCCGATGTGTGCGAAATATCGAATCCTCATCTTTACGTTTGCCGCCGGATTTGGCACCACGCTGTACGCAGGTTGCCGGGTTTCATCGGGCCGTTCCCTCCACCGCTCTTGATAAGGCTTGTATGCAGTTCGTAGATATTCTACTGTATTTTACCGGAAAGTCAAGCTTTTTTTCTTATATTTTTCAAAGAAATTGTTAACAATTCCGCTATGGACATTTTTAAGCTTTGCTGGTAGAATATATACATTATATTATGGAGTTGAGCGCCTTGAAAAACCTGCGTAGAAACTTTAACCGCTTCTGTTTTCGCCACCGAAACTGGGGCATTCCCAACCTGATGCTGTATATCTCCTTGGGAAGCGCTTTGGTATATATCATGACCATAAGCACCAATAACGCAATCCTTTATTACTGGCTGATGTTTGATCGAAGCTTGATCCTGCAGGGGCAGGTATGGCGGCTGATCTCCTATCCTCTTGCCTCCGTAACCGGCAATCCGATCACGGCGCTGCTGTTTCTTGTGTGCTACTATTCCCTGGGCCGGGGCATCGAGCATGTATGGGGAACGCTGCGCTTTAACCTGTTCTATTTCAGCGGTGTGATCATGATGGATATTTACTGCATGATCTTCCCCTGCCAGGCCGATGCGTACTACCTAAACCTGAGCCTTTTCCTTACCTACGCCACAATGTACCCCGATGCCCACTTTTTGCTGTTTTTCATCATCCCGGTAAAGGCCAGATTCTTCGCCCTGATCGACCTTGCGTTGGTGATTTTCGGCCTGATTGCGTATCCCTTCCCGGTAAATCTGTTTTCCATCATCTCCCTTGCCAACTATTTCCTGTTTATGGGCAGCGATGTGCTCAACCTGATCCCCCCATCCTGGCGGGCCAATTTTAAGCGGCTTTTCCGCAAGAAGAAGAAATACGCCCCGGAGCAGCCCAGGGTAGTCCCCTTCCCCAAGGCAGGGTCTTACCAGGCCGAGGTAGCCCGGCCCACAGCGCCTTATACCCACCGCTGCACTGTCTGCGGCCGTACCGATGTTAGTGACCCCGAGCTGGAGTTCCGCTACTGCTCCCGCTGCAGCGGCTACCATTGCTACTGCCAGGAGCATATCAGCAACCATTCCCACATTTCATGAAAACGGGGCGGCACACAGGCCGCCCCCTACGGTAAAACTGTAGAATAATTCTTTTTGGGGCATCTCATTCGTTATGAGATGCCCCGTTTTTTAATAGCTGGAAACCTTGCTGCTTTTCAGCTGCAGCTGCAATTTGTCGGCGATCAGAGCAATAAACTCCGAGTTGGTGGGCTTGCCCTTGGTGTTGCTGACGGTGTACCCGAAGAACGATTTTGAGAGGAAATCTTTTGGTGCCCCCTATTATCTGCACTGGTGAAGGCTTCTCTCATCTTGTTGGATAAAAAGCTGCATCATAGTAAAACAAACAGCGGATACCTAGTAGATTCAGCTTGCCAAATATTTGCAAAGTGTAATCATCCATCGTGCACTGTATCAATATGTATCAAGCTTTTCTTACAGGAGATGCTTGCAGATTAGTTTACCAGCATCATGCATACACGAATTAGAAGAAAAACAGAATCGAATTTTACCAACTGTGGAAATCCAAATATCCAGTTCTGCATCCAAATCAATTGTTCCCTTGGTCTCAATAGAATACATACAGATCTTGGAAAAAGGAATCGATGTCATGTCAACCTTAGCGCCAGACAGTCCTTTAACATTGATTGCGATTAGTCTTTTGTTAGTGATCACAAGACCATCGCGATACCCCTGGTAGACTTGCTCGATCTCTTCTCCATCGACAAGAATCGGAACAATCAAGTCGTCAAAGGTATCATAGTTTACTGCATCCAGTTTAAAAAGAGATTCTTGATTAAAGTCTATCATAAAAATGCTCCTTTTCTATAATTTATAGGGTTTTCTCCATAATCATATCATAAAGCGAATTGTTTTTCAATACAACTGAAACGAGATTTGCATAATTAAAGGGACTGCTGCTTCCGTTTTGCAACAGTCCCTCTTTTTTTACATCTGCTTTTTGTTACATCTGCGCTACACGGCTGCTTTTCAGCTGCAGCTGGAGCTTGTCCGCGATCAGGGCAATAAACTCCGAGTTGGTGGGCTTGCCCTTGGTGTTGGAAACGGTGTAGCCAAAGAAGCGCTGTAGGGTATCCAGATCGCCCCGATCCCAGGCTACTTCAATGGCATGGCGAATGGCCCGCTCTACCCGGCTGGGTGTGGTCTGGAAGGTCTTGGCTACCTGGGGGTACAAAACCTTGGTAATGGCGTTGATCACATCCATATCGTTTACGGCGATGATGATAGCTTCCCTCAAATACTGGTAGCCCTTGATGTGGGCAGGCACGCCGATCTCATGGATGATGGAGGTTACCATGCTCTCGATGCTGGTCTTGTCCGCCCTGCGGTCGCCCGGCTTGCGCTGGGTATCGCCCCGCAGCTCATCCAGCCGCTCTACCAGAGTTCCCAGGTCAAAAGGCTTGAGCATCAAATAGCGCACTCCCAGCGCAGCCACGCTGGCGCCTACATAATCGGTAACAAACCCGGAGGTAGCCAAGGTGACCGGCTTGCGCTCCAGGCCGGAAATTGCCCGAAGCACGCTGATACCGTCCCGCTTGGAAAGCATCAGATCCAGCACCAGAATATCCGGCTTTCGCTCTGTGACCAGGCGAAGCGCCTGCTCCCCGTCACAGGCTGTGCCCATAATTTGATATCCTCCGGCTTCGTGCAGTGCCTGGGTAAGGGCAGCGCAGATCTCTTCGCTGCCATCGGCAATTACAACTGTGGTTAATTTTTCCATTCCTTTCCTCTCCTGACTTATGAAGTTTCCCCGTCTGCCAACGGAAATACCTGCTATACCATCCCCAAGCAACGCTCCGGGGTGAATTTTGCTGTGGAATTTCCAGGAAGCACCCTGCAAATGCTCCCTTGCGTGCGACAAATATAATTTAGCATAATGTAATGGGTTTTTCAAGGCAGAACGCACAATAATCGCTCGACAAGAAATGACATATGGTGTTGAAATTTGTTGTAATCCACAATATGTTGTGTTTTTTCGTCGAAAAACGGCAAAACAGGGTTTCTTTTGTCGAAAGGCGTTTCCCGGCCTTTTCGGAGGTTGACGCAGGGCTTCGGTTTGTAGTACAATATAGAAAACCTTTAGAAAGGAAATGCTGAATATGAACGAAACCTGGAACCTGGACCCTATATATAAGGGCTTTGACGATGCCGCCTGGCAAGCTGATTTTGCCGCCCTGGAGCGCAAGGTGGATGCCTACGGCCAGTTTGTAAAGGAAATGCGCACCCTGGATGCCGGGGACGCGCTGTGCCGGGGCGTTGCTCTGGAGGAGGATCTGGAAGCTCTGGCCGGCAAGCTGGCAGGCTATGCCAGCCTTTGCCAGGCTGCCAACACCCGGGATACCCAATCCGGCTCCCAGATGGGCCGCATCATGGCTCTCATCAGCCGCTGCGCCGCCCCTCAGGCTGCTTTCCGCAGCTGGGCCGCAGGGATCGAAAACCTGATGGAGCTGGTGCAGGCCAACCCCTTCCTCAGCGACTACGCCTTCTATTTTGAAAACATTGCCGATTCCAGCCGCTATCTTCTGCCCGGCCTGGGGGAGGAGATCATGGCCAGAATGTCCCTTTCCGGCGGCAACGCCTGGAGCGATCTGCAGCAGTATCTTACCAGCACTGTGCCGGTAGACTACGACGGCGGCGTTACCAACCTAAGTACCATCCGCAACCTGGCCTACGAGGCGGATGCCCAGGTGCGCAAGAGCGCCTACGAATCGGAGCTGGCCTGCTACGACCGCATTGCCGACTCCGTTGCCTTCGCCCTGAACTCCATCAAGCTGGAAACCATCAACGAGTGCCAGCTGCGCGGCTACTCTTCTCCCCTGGAGCGCACCCTGAAGCACTCCCACCTGACCCGCCAGACCCTGGATGCTATGCTGGGGGCTATGGATGAATACCTGCCCAAATTCTGGCAGTACCTGAAGGCCAAGGCCAAGGCTCTGGGCCACGAAAACGGCCTGCCCTGGTACGATCTGTTCGCCCCCATGGGCAAAAGCTCTACCAAGTTTACCGCCCAGGCCGCCAGAGATTATCTGGTAGAGCTGTTTGCCGGGTTTGACGGTGAGCTTTCCGACATGGTAGCCGAAGCCTTTGACAATGCTTGGATCGATTTCTACCCCCGGGACGGAAAATCCGGCGGTGCTTTCTGCGCCGGTGTGGAGTGCCTGGGTGAAAGCCGCATCCTTACCAATTTCCAGGGCTCTTTCAGCGATGTGGTCACCCTTGCCCATGAGCTGGGCCATGCTTTCCACAACCAGTGCATCCGGGATCACCGCATCCTCAACCACGACTATTCCATGCCCGTTGCGGAAACCGCCTCTACCTTTAATGAATGCGTAGTTATGGCCGCCGCCATCAACAAGGCTGCCGACAAGCAGGAGCTGCTGAATCTCATCGAGTCCCAGCTGCAGGATACTACCCAGATCATTTGCGATATCTACTCCCGCTACCGCTTTGAAGCCGCGGTATTTGCCAACCGGGAGCAGGAATTTATGGATACCAAGGCTCTGTGCGGCCTGATGACCCAGGCGCAAAAGGAAAGCTACGGCGATGGCCTGGACGAAAACGCCATGCATCCTTATATGTGGGTATGCAAGAGCCACTACTATGGCCCTACCTTCTACAATTTCCCCTATGCCTTTGGAGGTCTGTTTGCCCGGGGCCTGTACGCCCAGTACGAAAAAGAGGGGGCAGATTTTGTGCCTAAGTATAAGCGCCTGCTGTATACTACCCCCATTGCCACCGCGGAGGACACCGCAGCCGTAGCCGGCATCGACCTGACCAATAAGAACTTCTGGCGGGGCGCTTTGGATACCGTCGCCCGGCAGATCGATCTTTTCTGCAGCCTGGTGGAGGAATGATATGGAGCAGTCTATCAAAAAACTCACCGCCTACCTAAACAGCGCCCGCAGCGTTTTCCATGCGGTAGCCGGCCTGGCTGCCCAGCTGGAGGGCGAAGGCTATACCCTGCTTTCCGAGGGCCAGCCCTGGCAGCTGGAAAAGGGCGGCAAATACTACCTTACCCGAGGCGGCAGTTCCCTGATCGCCTTCCGTGTGCCCAAGGGCGAAGCTCTGGGCTTTGCCATGACCGCCAGCCACAGCGACCGGCCTACCTTTAAAGTGAAGGAAAACGGCGAGCTGGTTAGCGCCTATACCCGCCTGGCGGTGGAGCGCTATGGCGGCATGCTCATTGCTCCCTGGCTGGATCGGCCTCTGTCCGTAGCCGGTCGGGTGGTGGTTAAGACCCCTCAGGGCATCCAAAGCCGCCTGGTGGATATGGATCAGGATCTGGCTATGATCCCCAATGTGGCCATCCACATGAACCGCCAGGCCAACGAGGGCTACAAGTGGAACCCTGCCACCGATGTGCTGCCCCTGCTTGGCACCAAGCAGTCTGCCGGCAAGTTCTTTGCCTCTTTGGAAAACCAGGCCGGCGGCCAGATCCTGGGCCACGACCTTACCCTCTATGTGCGCGAAAGCGCCCGGGTATGGGGCATGGACAGCGAATTTATCTCCGCCCCGGCGCTGGACGATCTGCAGTGCGCCTTTGGCTGCGCCCAGGGCTTTTTGAACGCCGGCGAAAGCGGCAATATCCCGGTGCTGTGCGTGTTTGACAGCGAGGAGGTTGGCTCCGGC
The DNA here is from genome assembly GCA_017437095.1 of Oscillospiraceae bacterium. Classification (GTDB taxonomy): domain Bacteria; phylum Bacillota; class Clostridia; order Oscillospirales; family Oscillospiraceae; genus Faecousia. Next base: position 13,137 of record JAFSBW010000012.1, on the reverse strand, counting down.
TCTTTGCAGGGCGCCGCTTCCGACCTGCTGGAAGCTACCCTCAGCCGGGTCTGCGAAGCCCTCCGGCTGGATAAGCGCATTATGCTCAGCCATTCCTTCCTGATCTCTGCGGACAATGCCCACGCACTCCACCCCAACCACCCGGAGCTGGCGGACAGCGCCAACGCCCCGGTGCTGGGCGGCGGCATTGCCATTAAGTTCAACGCCAACCAGAAATATACCAGCAGCGGCATGTCCGCCGCGGTAATGCGCGCCGTATGCCAAAAGGCGGGGGTAAGCGCCCAGACCTACTGCAACCGGGCGGACATTCCCGGCGGCTCTACCCTGGGCAACATCTCCCTGAGCCAGGTAAGCGTGCTCAGCGTTGACATTGGCCTGCCCCAGCTGGCTATGCATTCTTGCTACGAAACCGCCGCGGTTGCGGACTATCTTGCTTTGGAAAAGGCCATTGCCTGCTTCTACAGCACCACCCTGCGGCAAACCGCCGACGGCGCCATCACCATCGACTGATCTTAAAGGAGGCCCACCATGGGGAAACTGGAAACCCTTTTTCGCAAGCTCAGCATCCCCATGCCCCGGCCCAAGGTTTGTCTGGCGGATGCGCTGCTCTGCCCAGAAATAACCCAAAACCATGCCGCTGCCCTGGCCGAAGCCTTGGGCAGCCTGGCGGGCAAGGGTTTTTCTTCTCCCCAAAAAGCGTTGGCCTGGGCTAAAAAGAAAAAGCTGCTGCCCAAAGCCCCCTTGCAGCCCCAGCTCATGGGCTATGAGGCTGCTTTTATGGCCTTCTGCTTTGTGCGAGCCGCCGGAGTTTGCCTGGCCCTGGAGGGGGAGCAGCTTATTTTGCAGCAGAGCGAAGGGGCTTTGCTGCCCCAATGGAGCCTGGCTGCCGCCCAATGGAGCCTGAGCGCTCAGCTGCTGCAAAGCCGGGAGCTTGCCCAAAGCATGGATACCCCCGGCTTGCGCCGACTGGTGCAAAAGCTTTGCAAGGCTCTGGAGCTTGCCCGGCAGCCTCTGGAAAAATGCTATAAGCTCCAGCTGTTTGGCGACTCCATTACCGACAGCTCCTGGGGTGACTGCACTACCTGGGTCAGCTTCTTCCCCTCCCGGCTGGGCAGCGGCAAAGCCGTTACCGTAAACAACGCCTACGGCGGCGGCGCCCTGAGCGCCCTGCCGGGCAAGAAAAACTGCGTAGTGCGGCTGCTGCCGAAAATGCTTCACCCGGACGCGGATCTGGTGGTGGTGTTTGCTTCCACCAACGATTTTGCCGCCAACGGCCCGGGCATTGGCCTCCCCGGCAGCCGGGACAAGGCTACCCTATGGGGCGCTGTTGGCGAGATTTCCCAGGCTGTGGGCCATATTCCCCTGCTTTTTATAGGCCCCATCCCCCGGTGCAACCGGGAAGATCTTACCCGGCAGATGGATTCTTCCGGGGAACGGATCAATACCTCCGGCTGGACTTTGGCTCAGGCCAATCAGGCTCTGGCAGAAAGCGCCGGGCATTACCGCCGGGGCTACCTGGACCTATACACCCAGAGCGTTTTTACCAACGCGCAACTGGAATATACCACCATCGACGGCCTGCACCCCAACGAGCTTGGGGATATCCTGCTGGCCTCCCGCATTTACCGGGCGGTGCGGCAATATCTTGACCGGGAATAAAAACACGCTGTACAAATACTAATATTTTAAAATTGAAAACTTACGGCGGGAGCAAGCCCCCGCCCTACAACATGTCGTAAAAGACACCGTAGGGCGAAGGCTTGCTCCCGCCGTGGCTATTGCATATTCATGCATTGGGCAAAAGCCCTTTTATTGCTTGTTTATTGCTCTTTGAAGGTGATCTCCCCGGTATCGGCGTTCATGCTTTCTACAATGGCCAGAGATTCCAGCTGGTAGCCCAGGTTGCGGATGCGCCAGCCGCCGTCCTGGAAGCCCTTTTCAATGGCGATGCCCAAGCCCTCTACGGTAGCCCCGGCGATCTCGGCAATGTAGATCAGCCCCTGCAGGGCGCTGCCGTTGGCCAGGAAATCATCAATGATCAGCACCCGGTCTTCCTTGGTCAGGTATTGCTTGGATACCATCACCCGGTTGATCTTGCCCTGGGTAAAGGATTCCACCTCGGCAGTATACACATCCCCGGAGATATTTACGCTCTTGGCCTTTTTGGCGAACACCAGGGGCACACCAAAGGCTTTTGCCACCGGGTAGGCAATGGCGATGCCGGAGGTCTCAATGGTAAGCACCTTGGTAATGGGCTTATCCGCAAACCGGCGGTAAAACTCCTGGCCGATCTGCTCCAGCAAAGCAATATCCATCTGGTGATTCAAAAAGGAATCTACCCTTAATACGTTGCCCGGCTTCACTACGCCGTCCCGCTTAATTCTCTCTTCCAAAAAGTTCATAAACCCGCCTGCCTTTCTTGTTTTTCTACAGTATACCACAGCTTTTTCCCAATGTCACCATTTTTTCCAAAAAAGAGCAAAAAACAGCTGTAAAGCTCCTGTAAACGCACAATGGCAACGGCGGGAGTACTACGCACCCTACAACATATCCGGAAAGGCATTGTAGAGCGAAGGTACTCCCGCCACAGTTTTATTTACGAAACTTTAAATAGGATCATCTGCTTCTCTGTTGCTGCATTTCTGCGTAAACAGTTAGCGATTATATGCTACAAAAATGATCTCTTTCTCACTCCAGATATCGGGGGTATATCTTACCTCCAGCTCCTTCCATTCAGCAGGCACCTCATACCCAATTATGCCACGCAATTTTTTTCCGGCTGCAACTGTTCCATCCAATTGATTCTTATCGTCATTGTCTATCATTGCGCTTAGGCTGAGAGAGCAAGCGTAATCATCACAGTAAGCTTCAAAACTCATTATAGAAGATACAGTAATCTCTTCTTTAGAGTTATTGGTGATCTCAAACTCGCAAATTACAAATACATTCCCCTCAGCGGGTTTGTTATAAGCAGAGCCTGTGCTTTCAGAAACATTGATAAAGGTAACGAGAATATTCTTTAACTGTGCGGTATCTCCAGCGAAAAATACTGTATTTTTGTTGCTGTTTTGATCCTTATCTCCGCTATTCTGATTGATATTCTGGCTTGCTCCGTTTTTGTTAGGGCTGTCAACCTTTTGGGGCTCGTCACTATCCCCTGCTGCAATTATGCATGCCAAAACAATAATGGCAATAATAGCAATGAGCCAATAGTGCTTCTTTTTGTTTTTCGCGCCGCAATGTGGGCATGTTTTAGCGTTTTTAGCAATTTCTTTATTGCAGGATTTGCATAAGATCAGCTTATTTTTCATATTTCTCCTCTTTTCTGAATATTCTTTTTTGTGGACCTGGATAACCACTTCGTTCAAACACATATTGGCTTATATCCATGTTAAAAGTATATGCAACCATATTCTGTTTGTCCTATGTCATTTTAGTAAACTTATTTACTAAAGTCAATAGTAAAGTTGTTTACTATGATAAATTGTTGGCATACTAGCTTCAAGGGAGGAAGGCTATGCTGACATATATGGAAAAGCTGCGGGGATTGCGGGAGGATAACGATCTTACCCAGGCACAGGTAGCTGAAATACTGAACACTTCCCAAACCATGTACGCCCGGTATGAGCGGGGCGCTAACGAGCTGCCCATCCGCCACTTGATAGCGCTGTGCAAATTTTACAATGTATCTGCCGATTATTTGCTGGGTACTGCCCCCAACCCCAAGCGCAGGCAGAAAAAAGCGGAAAGCCCCAAAGGGTAGCTGATGATGCTGCTTTCTTAAATTAAGCACCTAAGGGCTGTCGAGGACGCCAGCCCCTACAGACATAGCCGGCAGATGCCCGGTAAATGTAGGGACCGGCGTCCTCGACGGTCCTTTCCCGCCTATAAATATAGAAGGAGCTGCCGCAAAACGCGACAGCTCCTTATCATTTTTGCATTTTGTAAAGGGCAAATTTCACCGGGTGTATGCGGCAGCGCCGATTACTCTTCCCAGTTGTGCCATACGTTCTGCACATCGTCGTCATCTTCCATGGCGTCGATGAGCTTTTCCATCTGCACGGCCTGGTCGCCGCTGAGGGTCTGGTAGTTCTGGGGTACCATTTCGATCTGAGCGGATACGAAGGTATACTTGCTCAGGTTTGCTACCACATCGTTGAAATCGTCCGGCAGGGTGTAGATGGTAAATACATCGCCGTCGGCCTCAAAGTCGTCAGCGCCGGCTTCCATGGCGTCCATCATAACTTCTTCTTCGTCCAGCTCTTCTTCGGAGTTGTCGATCACCAGAACGCCCTTCTTGTCGAAGCTCCAGCTTACGCAGCCGTTGGTGCCCAGGTTGCCGCCGAACTTATCAAAATGGTGGCGCATATTGCCTGCGGTGCGGTTGCGGTTGTCGGTCATGGTTTCCACGATCACGGCAACGCCGCCGGGGCCGTAGCCTTCGTAGTTGATGGTCTCGTAGTTGTCGCCGCCGCCAGCGCCTGCGGCCTTTTCCAGGCAGCGCTTGATGTTATCGTTGGGCATGTTGGCAGCCTTGGCCTTGGTAATGATGGTAGCCAGGCGGGAGTTGTTAGCGGGGTCGGTAATGCCGCCGCCTTCCTTAACGGCTACGATCAGCTCCTTGGCGATCTTGGTAAAAGCGGCAGCACGCTTGGCGTCCTGCGCGCCCTTGGTCTTTTGAATGTTATGCCATTTGGAATGTCCGGACATATATGTTTGCCTCCTAAAGGTGATTATTCGATTTATTTTAGCACATTCCGGAAGGAAAAATCAATAGATTTTCACGGGATCCGTATGGGTTTTTGAAATTTCTACCTGCACATCCGGGAATTTTTCCCCGATCTTCTTGGCAAGATAATAGCAAACCGGGTTTTCCGTATGGAAATGGCCCGCATCGATCAGGTTCAGCCCCAGGTCGATAGCATCCCAAAAATCGTTATACTTGCCGTCGCCGGCTACAAAGGTATCGCACCCGGCAGCCACGGCTTCGCGCACCATGCCGGCGCAGCCACCGCCGCCTACGCACACCTTATTTACCGGCTTGCCCCCGGAAACATAGCGGATATGGTTGCAGCCCAGGCTGGCTTTTACCGTAGCCAAAAAGCTTTCCAGGCTCTGCTCACTTAACTCGCCTTTGTGCAGCAGCCCCCACTCGCGGCCGTTTTCGTCCACCCCTACGGGGTTTACAACCTGGATATTCTCCAGCCCCAGAGCTTCGGCCAGTACATCGTTTACGCCGCCGGGGGCCCGGTCCAGATTGGTATGGGCGCCGATGGCGGAGATGCCGTGACGGCACAGCAGCCGCACGCAACGGTTGGTGCCAGGCTCTTCTACCAGCGCCCGGATGGGGTGGAAAATAAGGGGATGGTGAGTAATGAGCAGCTGCGCCCCGGTATCGATGGCCTCCCGGCACACATGCTCAAAGGGATCCAGGGCGATCAGTACCTTGGTTACGCCCTCGTTTACATCGCCGCACAGCAATCCCACATTGTCCCAGTCCATTTTCATATGCAGGGGGGCCAGGGTATTCATGTATGCGTAAATATCGCCAACGGTCGTCATTTTGTATCCTCCTTCAGCCATTGCAGCCCGGCGGCATTTGCCAGCGCCTGAAGCTCCTGCAAAGCAGTAATTTTTGTAGGCTCTACCCCATCGCCCTGGTTGGTAACGGCAATGCGCAGCCCGTTTGTTACATAGCGGTAGTATTCCGGCAAAGCTTCGCCGGGGTTTTCCAGCAGCGCCGGGGGGAAGTACCACTCCCCGCAGCTGAGGCGAGGGTAATCCGGCTGCCAGATGACCTCCATAACGGTGTATAGGAATCTGCCGTCGCGCAGCACGCTTTCTTCGGTGATGCGCCAGCCGTTTTCGCTGAGGTAGCGGCGCAGCAGGGGCGTTTTGGATTGGCACTGCAAAATCAGGCGGTACTGCTTATTTTTTAGCCAGGGGGCTTGGGTGAGGATGCCCACCATTGTATCGCCGCCCATGCCGGCGCATACCAGGCAGTCAAAATCCCGGGGGATACTCTGGGCGCCGTCGGAAAGGTAAAAGCGCATTTTATCCCCCACGCCATACTTGGCGGCGTTACGCACGGCGCTTTGCAGCGGCCCGGGGCGCAGATCCGAAGCGATCACGCCGGAAGCGATGCCCTTTTGCAGCAGATAGATGCCCAGGTAGCCATGGTCGCAGCCGATGTCCGCCACCCGGTCGCCGGGGGGAACAAACCCGGCGCAGGCCAGCAGCCTTGCAGAAATGGGAAGGTTCATTTTGATTCCTCCTGTTATCGGTTTTCCTCAAAGGGGACAGGGGATGGGTAGCGGCTTTCGTTCAGCTTTGATTTGGCCTTGATCACCTGCTCCATGTCAACATCGTACAGGTTGGCAATGGCCAGGGCATAGTACATCACATCCCACAGCTCTTCATCAATGGAGCCAACCAGGTGATCCATATCCGGTGCCTTTGCATCCTTGCGCATGGCATTTGCCAGCTCGCCCACCTCCTCGGTCAACTTAAGGAAATAATCTTTCTTAAGCTCCGGCCGGTAATCCTTCTGGCGGATATAGGATTGAAGGTATTTGACAGTGGTTTTGCCGTCCATGGGGTTCCCTCCTAAAGCAAATTATCGTTTAGTTGATTAGATCCATAGCAAAAACGCTGTCATTGCGAGGAGGGGCAAAGCCCCGACGCGGCAATCTCCCGGTACGATGCCGATTCTTACGAAACGTTTGATGAATGAGGAAACGCAGACTTTACGCTGCCCCATTTTTTAAACGTGTCTGTTCGTCCCAAGTTGCCCCAGGAGATTGCCGCGGCCCGTTGGGCCTCGCAATGACATATTTCGGAACGTGACACTAAATAAACTAAACGATAATTTATAGATGATACAAAAACAGAAAAGTGCCATCCCGGCAAAACGGGATGGCACAGCCGGGAATGTTAGTTTGCGTTCTTCTCAGCCTGGTCAGCCTCGTAAGCTTCCAGGAAATGGTTCAGCTGGGTCAGGAAGGAATCGCAGTCGATGCCATGCACCATGCAGGCTTCCTCCACGGTCTCGCCCCGGGAAGAGGGGCAGCCCAGGCAATGCATGCCAATGGCAAAAAACAGAGGAGCGCTCTGGGGCGCGATATCCAGCACATCACCGATGATGGTTTCTTTTTCGATCTTAACAGCCATAACTATGACCTCCTATGGTATTTCTTTCGCTATTATAACCCCTCTTTATCAAAAATACAAGAGGGAATATTCCAAAAACAGCCCTTGCAAGGGGCGCAAAAGGCTGCGAAACAGGGTTTCTTTCCCTATTTCGCCGCCGCTTTTGCGGATACATGAATAATTTGTGAATAACGCAAATTGCCTATTGCTTTTTTGAAAAAGAGCAGTATAATTGCTTAGAAATCAACAGAAATAAACTGAGGTAAGCTATGAAACGCTCCAATGAATTTTTCCTGCGCGGGCCGCTGCTGCCGGCGATCCTGCGCTATACCATCCCCATTATCCTAACCGGCGCGCTGCAGCTTTTCTTCAACGCTGCCGACCTGATCATCGTAGGCCGCTACTGCAGCAGTGACTGCGTAGGCGCTGTAGGCTCTACCGGCGCTACCACCAACCTGGTAGTCACCCTGTTTATGGGCCTTTCCATCGGCGGCGGCGTTTGCGTTGCCCACGCCCTGGGCGCCGGGGACGATAACGCTGCCCACCGGGCAGTACATACCGCCCTGCCCACCGCCCTGATCTGCGGCGGCGTCGTTACCGTGCTGGGCATCTTCCTTACGGAGCCCCTGCTCAAGCTTATGGGTACGCCTGCGGAGCTGCTGCCCCTTTCCAAGCTGTATATGCAGATCTATTTTGGCGGCATTACCTTTAATATGGTATATAACTACTGCGGCTCTATTCTCCGGGCCGCCGGCGATACCCGGTCGCCGCTGATCTACCTTTGCTTTGCCGGCGCTGCCAATGTGGGCCTCAACTATATCTTTGTTACCCAGTTTGGCATGGATGTGGACGGTGTGGCCCTGGCTACTACCCTTTCCCAGGGCATCAGCGCCGTGTTGTGTGTGCGCAACCTCATGCGCCGCACCGATGCCTGCCGCCTGGAGCTGAAAAAGCTGCGCATCTACAAGCCCGAGCTTTTGAAAATGATCCGCATCGGCCTGCCTGCCGGCATTCAAAACGGCATGTTCTCTATCTCCAATGTGATCATCCAGTCCTCTATCAATTCCTTTGGCCCGGCCTTTGTAAACGGCAACTCTGCCGCCGCCAATATCGAGGGCTTTATGTGGGTATTCTCCAACGCCTTCCAGCAGGCCAGCCTGAACTTTGTCGGCCAGAATCATGGCGCCAACCAGCCCAAGCGGGCTGCCAAAGCCCTTGGTCTGTGCCTGGCCAGCGCCTTTACAATCTGCCTGAGCCTGGGATTGCTTGCCAGCTACTTTGGGGAAGCTCTGCTTGGCATTTACATTACCGATTCTGCCGAGGCCATCAGCTACGGCCTGATCCGGGTGGCCCGGGTATTCCCGGTGTACTTCCTCTTCGGCCTGATGGACAGCACTACCGGCGCTCTGCGGGGCAGAGGCGCTTCCCTTGCTCCCATGCTTATCTCCATTATAGGCATCTGCGGCATCCGCCTGGGCTGGATCTTTACCGTCTTCCGCATACCCGCCTACCATACCCCGGAAAGCCTGTACCTTTCCTTCCCCATTTCCTGGGCAGTCACCTTCTGCGGCCTGCTTATTGCCTTCCTGGTGGTCAACCGCCGAGCCAAGCACCGCTCCCAGCCGACCCCGGCCGCTGCCTAAAATCCCCACCAAATGCCATTGCGCAAAAGCGCAATGGCATTTTTCCCGCTCAGGCGCAAAAATACTTGCTTTCAGCCCTTTACAAACTGGGGGAAAAGTATTAAAATAGCCCTATATTTTGTTTTTTGAGGTGATTTTATGTCCCAGAAGCTTCACGCCGAAACTCTTTGCATCCAGGGCGGCTACAGCCCTGCCAGCGGTGAGCCCCGGCAGATCCCCATCATCCAAAGCACTACCTTTAAGTATGCTACCAGCGAAGACATGGGCAAGCTTTTCGACCTGGAGGCCGAAGGCTATTTCTATTCCCGCCTTGCCAACCCCACCTGCGATGCCGTAGCAGCCCGCATTGCCGCCCTGGAGGGTGGCACCGCCGCCATGCTTACCGGCTCCGGCCAGGCTGCCAATTTCTTCGCCATGTTCAATATCTGCTCCTGCGGCGACCATATTGTGTCCTCTACCTCTATCTACGGCGGCAGCTTCAACCTGCTGAATGTTACCATGCGCCGCATGGGCATCGAGGTTACCTTTGTAGACCCGGACTGCTCCGAGGAAGAGCTTTCCGCCGCCTGCAAGCCCAACACCAAGCTGCTCTTTGGCGAGACCATTGCCAACCCCGCCCTGACGGTGCTGGATATTGAAAAATTCGCCCGGGTAGCCCATGCCCACGGCGTTCCCCTGATCGTGGACAACACCTTTGCTACCCCCATCAACTGCCGCCCCTTCGAGTGGGGCGCGGACATCGTTACCCACTCTACTACCAAGTATCTGGATGGCCACGGCGTTGCCGTAGGCGGCTGCATTGTAGACAGCGGCAAGTTCGACTGGACCAAGTATCCTGACAAGTTCCCCGGCCTTTGCACCCCCGACGAAAGCTACCACGGCGTAACCTATACCCAGCGCTTCGGCCTGGCCGGCGCTTTCATTACCAAGTGTACCGCCCAGCTGATGCGTGACTTGGGCTCTATCCAAAGCCCCCAGAGCGCTTTCTACCTGAACCTGGGCATTGAGAGCCTGCCTCTGCGTATGCGCCAGCATTGCGACAACGCCCAGAAGATCGCCGAGTTCCTGCAAAGCAACGAAAAGGTTACCTGGGTGCGCTACTGCGGCCTGAAGGGCGATAAGTATTACGACCTGGCCCAGAAATACCTGCCTAACGGCTCCTGCGGCGTGATCTCCTTCGGCCTGGTAGGCGGCAGAAAGGCTGCCGAAACCTTTATGAAGCACCTGAAGCTGGGCTCTATCGAAACCCACGTGGCCGACTCCCGCACCTGCTGCCTGCATCCCGCCTCTGCTACCCACCGGCAGATGACCGATGCCGAGCTGGAAGCCTGCGGCGTAGGCGCGGATCTGATCCGCCTGAGCTGCGGCCTGGAAAACGCGGAAGATCTGATCGCCGACCTGGCCCAAGCCATTGAAAAAGTATAATTTCCCCCCGGGGCTGCGCTGCGCAGCCCCGGCATTTTGTTGTCAAATTGGGAAGCTGCCCCTTTTCGCCGCCGGGGATGTGTGCTATAATCGTTTCAGCGAAAATAAGGGGGGCTTGCTTTGAAGAAGAAAATACTCATTGTAGACGGCAGCAACTTGCTGTTTCAAATGTTTTTCGGCATGCCTGCGCGTATCTATAACGCCCAGGGGGTAGGCATTTGGGGCGTGCTGGGGTTTACCGGGGCGCTGCTGAAGATCATCCGGCAGGTAAGGCCCAGCCATGTTTGCGTTCTTTTTGACGGGGAGCACGAAAACCGGCGCGCTTTGATCGACAGCGATTACAAGGCCAACCGGGCAGATTACAGCCAGGTTGACGACAGCGAAAACCCCTTTTCTCAGCTGCCCTATATTTACCGGGCGCTGGATCACCTGGGCATAGCTTACGCGGAAACGGAAGCCTGCGAGGTGGACGATTGGATCTCCGGTTATGCTCACACATATGGGGCTGATAATGATATGGTTATCTCCTCTTTTGACAGCGACTTTTTCCAGCTGATCAGCCGGAGTGTGACCGTGCTTCGCTACCGGGGGGACAAATCTGTGCTTTGTACACCCGAGTATTTCATGGAAAAATTCGGCATCGAGCCTTGCCAATACGCCGATTTCAAATCCCTTACCGGCGACCCATCGGACAACATCCCCGGCGCAGACAAGGTAGGCCCAAAAACGGCAGCGGCCCTGCTCCAGGAATTTGGAAGCCTGGAAAACATTCTCCAAAACGCCCAATCCATAAAAAAGCCCTCCATCCGGGAATCCATTGCCCGCAATACCGGCCGCCTGCGCCGCAATTACGCCCTGATCCGCCTGGATAAGCAGGGCGATGTGCCCTTCACCCTGGAGCAAATGCGTTTTGCCGACCCCGGCATTACCACCACCCAAGTCCTGCAAGCCATCGGCCTGAAATAACCCCGGGAGGAAAGGCCATGGAATTGCCAAACAGAAAACCAAACCGCATCTGCAATTACGATTACAGCCAAAACGGCGCCTATTTCGTCACCATCTGCACCCAAAACCGCAAGCGCATTCTAAGCGACATCGTAGGGGACGATGCCCACATCGTCCCTAAACCCTACGGCCAAATCGTAGAAAAATATATCCGAAACGCCCCAGAAATCGAAAAATATGTGATCATGCCGGATCACATTCACATGATCATTCGCCTGGATAACGGGTCGATGTGGGCATCGACCCCTACGGGGATAGATTGCGGCCAAAGCGTAGGAGCGGATTCCCACATTCGCCCAAGGTATAACCGAATTGCGAGCATTGTTCGGTCAATCAAGGTGCTGACAACAAAAGAAATTGGGAAATCCATCTTCCAGCGATCCTATTACGACCATGTGATACGCAATCAGCATGATTTCGACGAAATTTGGGAATATATTGAGAATAATCCCAGAAAATGGGCCATGCAAAACGGTGGATCTGAAATATCCCCGGGTGTCCCTACGATATAAAATCGCAGCAAGCAAAATAAAAAGCACACCGTTGCTCGGCAATGAGAGCAGCGGTGTGCTGTTGTTTATTGGCAAAGAAAAAGGGGCAGGCTGCCCCTCCAAAGCCAATATTGCTTTGTTAATTAAACAAGACAAAAAATACGCTAACTGCCCGCAACAGAAGGGCAAAGCATGCTATAGCTGCCACCGCAGCCAAAACGATGCAAACCGTTTTGCGCATATCCACAGCATTTCCCCGAATAGCAGACACCAGCATTACGACGCCCGGCACGGCAAGCAGCGCTCCAAAAAGCACCGAGATCAACACCGCGCCTTTGGAGCGGGCCCAAAAATACTCGGAAACGGACGCAAATTCATCTGCTTTCCCGGAATCGTTGGTGCGCCACATTTGCGCACAATGGTTGTATTGATCGACAATACCGACCACGCAGACGGCAATCCCGGCAAGGATAAGAACGATGGCTAAAACCTTTCGCAAAGTCATAAAAATACCTCGGTTTAAAGAAAAAGCCCCTGTTTCCAGGGGCTTTTTGTAGGGTAAATTACTTCAGGGATTCCTCAACAGCAACAGCGACGCTAACGGTCATACCTACCATGGGCAAGCAATGCGCAGCATTGCCATGGAAATCCACGCAACCTGCCGGTGGCAGGTTGCCACCTTACCCATGGGAGCGCCAGAAGAAACGATCTCTCACTTCAGAGATTCCTCGACTGCAACTGCGACAGATACAGTCATACCGACCATGGGGTTGTTACCTGCGCCCAGGAAGCCCATCATCTCAACGTGGGCGGGCACGGAGGAAGAGCCGGCGAACTGAGCATCGCCGTGCATACGGCCCATGGTATCGGTCAGGCCGTAGGAAGCGGGGCCAGCAGCCATGTTGTCGGGGTGCAGAGTACGGCCGGTGCCGCCGCCGGAAGCAACGGAGAAGTACTTCTTGCCCTGCTCGATGCACTCCTTCTTGTAAGTGCCGGCAACGGGGTGCTGGAAGCGGGTGGGGTTGGTGGAGTTACCGGTAATGGAAACGTCAACGCCCTCGTGATGCATGATAGCAACGCCCTCGCGGACATCGTCACAGCCGTAGCAGTTAACAGCAGCGCGCTCACCGTTGGAGTAGGGGATCTTGTTCACGATGGTCAGCTCACCGGTGTAGTAGTCAAACTTGGTCTGCACATAGGTGAAGCCGTTGATGCGGGAGATGATCTGAGCAGCATCCTTGCCCAGGCCGTTCAGGATAACGCGCAGGGGCTCCTTACGAGCCTTGTTGGCAGAGCGGGCAATGCCGATAGCGCCTTCGGCAGCGGCGAAGGACTCGTGGCCAGCCAGGAAAGCGAAGCACTTGGTCTCATCCCGAAGCAGCATAGCGCCCAGGTTGCCGTGGCCCAGACCGACCTTGCGGTCC
>JAFSBW010000001.1 GCA_017437095.1 Oscillospiraceae bacterium | reverse complement strand
CTATGATCCAGTCCGCTAAGTCCTCCAAGAAGAAGGCTACCATCGGCATCATCGGCGCTGCTGCACTGTGTGCATTCATCTGCGGCGTTACCGAGCCCTTCGAGTTCGCATTCATGTTCCTGGCATTCCCCCTGTATGTTGTTTACGCCCTGCTGTACGGCATCTTCACCACCATTACCGTCGCTCTGGGCTTCCGTGCCGGCTTCTGCTTCTCCGCCGGTGCAACTGACCTGATCTTCTCCGCTTCTCTGCCCGCAGCTGCCAAGACTTGGCTCATCATCCCCATGGGCATCGCCGCATTCGTAGTATTCTACCTGGTATTCCGCTTCGCCATCACCAAGTTCAACCTGAAGACTCCCGGCCGTGAAGACGACCAGGAAGGCGAGCTGGCTATCGAGCTGGCCGACAACAACTACACCGACATGGCCAAGGGCATCCTGGAAGGCCTGGGCGGCAAGGACAATGTTGTTGCCATCGACCACTGCATTACCCGCCTGCGTCTGGAAGTTAAGGACAACCAGCTGGTAAACGAAGCCAAGATCAAGGCTACCGGTGCCTCCGGTGTTATCCGCCCCGGCAAGACCTCTGTGCAGGTCATTATCGGACCGAAGGTACAGTTCGTCTATGACGAGTTCAAGAAGATCGCTGAATAATCTTCTGCCCCTACTGCCACGGCCCACGCAGTAACGAACCGCTGCCCCCGGATCTCCGGGGGCAGTTTTTATTTTCCAAGAGCCAAGACCCTCCCGCGTAAGGCAGCAGCGCCGGGAATTTTGCGCAAAAAGCCCGCTGCGAAACGCAGCGGGCTTGGTTTTTATGCATCCAGCGCCATCCGGGCAGCGCGGACATTTTCTTCGCCGGTGGTTGGGATATGCCATTCGTCCAGGCCGGGGATGCCCATGGGAACGCCCTCCCGGCGAAATACCATACCGCTTTTCACATCCGCTTTGCCGCTCATGTGAAATGCCCTTGCCTGGGGAAAGCGGGCTTTGAACGCGGCGATCACCCGGGCATTCACGCCGGCGCCGATCAAAACCTCCGGGCCGCCATGGCTATGGCGCAGAGCGAGCATTTTGCCGATAGTATCCGCGCCCAGCAGGCAGCTTGCCGCCGCGCCGGAGGTAAGCACCGTATCAAAGCCCAGCGCTCCGGCTTGCTGGTAGGTTTGACAAGGATCCCGGGATACATCGATGCACCGGTGCAGCGTCAGCCCTGCGCCCTGGGCGGCTTGGAGCAAAGGCTGCATAGCCTTTTCGTCCAGATCGCCCTGGGCATCCAGGCAGCCGATGACGAAACCCTCCGCGCCCAAGGGGCGCAAAGCTTCTATCTGCTCTGCCATCATGGCGATCTCCTCTTTGGCGTAGAGGAAATCCCCGGCCCGGGGGCGCATCAGGCAGCGGATGGGGATGCTGCTCTCCCGGCGGATCTGGCGCAAAAGCTCTGGGTAAGGGGTCAGGCCGCCTACAGCCAAGGCGCTGCAAAGCTCCAGCCGGTCTGCTCCGCCGGCGATGGCCGCCCGGGCAGAGGCCAGAGAATCTACGCAAACTTCCAAAAATCCAGCCATAACCGCTCCCAATATGCTTACAGCTCTTTGCCTGCTAGGAATACCCGGCGGTGGCTATAGTCCGGGCTGCATACCAAAAAGTCTGCCCGCTTGCCGGCCTGGATAGAGCCGACCAGGGCATCCGCCCCAATGGCGCAGGCGGGGTTGTAGGAAGCGGCCCGCACGGCATCTTCTTCCCGGATGCCGAAGCTGATGGCCTTTACCATGCAGTCGTACAAATTGGTAGCGGAGCAGGCGATGGTGCCGCTGGCCAGGCGGCCTACGCCGCCGCGCACCCAGGCATCCTGGCCGCCCAGCTCAAACTTAGTGCCCTCTTCCATGCCGCAGCAGCGGCCGGAATCGGATACCAAAATCATGCGGCTGCCGCCAAAGATGGAGAAGGCCAGGCGCACAGCGCTGGGGTGTACATGGTAGCCGTCGCAGATCAGCTCCGCCCGCACGGCGGGATTCTCCGCGGCAGCGGGGATGGCGCCGGGCTCCCGGTGGTTGATGCCGGGCATGGCGTTGTACATATGGGTCAGGCCGGTAGCGCCGGCATCGTAGGCGGCCTTTGCGTGGTCGTAGCTGCAATCGGTATGGGCTACGGAAACGGTACAAAGCTCTTTGGCCTGCTTTACAAATTCCACCGCGCCGGGCAGCTCCGGGGCAACGTCCACAATGCGCACCAGGCCGCCGCAGCGCTCCTGCAAAGCCTGGAAGCCTTCAAAATCGGGCTCTTTCAAATAGTCGGGGTTTTGGGCGCCCCGCTTGGCGTAAGAGAAGTATGGGCCTTCCATATGGATGCCCCGCAGCACGCTCAAGCCCTCCGGGTCTTCGTCCACCAGGCGGCGGGCGTTGGCAAAGGCTTTGTCCAGCACATCGTAGGGCAGCGTCATAGAGGCGGGGGCAAAGGAGGTAACACCGATCTGGGCAAAGTAAGCCGCCATAGCCTTCAGGCCCTCATAGTCGCCGTCGGAAAAATCCGCGCCGGAGTTGCCGTGGCAGTGTACTTCCACAAGGCCGGGGATCACCGTTGCGCCCTGCAGATCCACGGCATCGGCGGGAACAGCCTCCGGCAGGATCTGGCCAAAGCAGCCGTCTACTACCTCAAAAGCACCCATGCGAAAAACGAAATCCGAGCAAAAAATTCTGGCGTTTTTGTAAACCATAGCAATTCCCCTTTTCTTGGCAAAAGCCCGCAGTAATATGGCTTTTCCGGGGCGATCGCCCGGAGAAGCTTTCTAAGAATATTGTAGCATGTAAAAAAATAGAATGCAACAGCCTGTTTTGCAGTAGGGTAAAATTTGCCCGGAAAGGAATTTTAAAGGCTCTTTCTTTTTTGGGGAAAGGGCTGTATAATATAGGCAGAAAGAATTAGGAGGAGATACTATGCGCGCGCCTTCTTTGCAGATCAGCAAGCAAGCCAAGGCAGCTCTGGATGCCGGCTTTATGGCCGCTTTTGGCGCTGCGCCAGAGCGCTATTTTTCCGCCCCCGGGCGCACGGAGATCGGCGGCAACCATACCGACCATCAGCGGGGCCGGGTGCTGGCCGGGGCTGTGGACCTGGATACCGTGGCGGCTGTTCGCCCCAACGGCACCAATATTATCCGCATCCAGTCTGAGGGCTACCCCTTGAGCATTGTGGAATTGGAGGATTTGACCCCGGTAGCTTCCGAGGTCAACACCACCCCGGCGCTGATCCGGGGCGTAGCGGCCCGGTTTGCCCAGCTGGGCTGCCAGGTTGGGGGCTTTGATGCCTACTGCCGGTCTACGGTTTTGCCCGGCAGCGGCCTTTCCTCCTCGGCGGCTTTTGAGGTGCTGGTAGGCACGATCATCAACCACCTGTTCTTTGAAGGCAAGGCCACCGCTCCGGAGATCGCCATGATCGGCCAGTACGCGGAGAATGTATTCTTCGGCAAGCCCTGCGGCCTGATGGATCAGACCGCTTCTGCCGTAGGCAACCTGGTCACCATTGATTTTTTTGACGAGAAAGACCCAGTCATCGAGCCGGTGGACTTTGATTTTGCCTCCAGCGGCCATGCCCTGTGCATCATAGATTCCGGCGCGGACCATGCCGACCTGACCGATGAATACGCCGCCGTGCTCGGGGAGATGAAGGCCATTGCCGCCTGCTTCGGCAAAGAGGTTTTGACCCAGATCGGCGAAGGGGAATTTTACGCCCAGATCCCTCAGCTGCGGGAAAAATGCGGCGACCGGGCGGTAATGCGGGCCATCCATTTTTACCGGGAAAATGCCCGGGTAAGCCAGCAGGTGGAAGCCCTGCGCAGCGGCGATTTTGGCGCTTTCCTGGCCCTGGTGAAGCAAAGCGGCTATTCGTCCTATATGTACCTGCAAAATGTGATCCCCGCAGGCTATAAGGCCCACCAGGATGTGGCAGTAGCCCTGGCTCTGGCAGAGCATTACTTAGGCGGCCGGGGCGCTTGCCGTGTCCACGGCGGCGGCTTCGCCGGGACGATCCAGGCGTTTGTGCCATATGACCTTCTGGACTCCTTCGTTGCGGGCATGGATGCGGCCCTGGGAAAGGGCGCTTGCCATGTGCTTTCCATCCGCCCCCAGGGCGGTGTGGAGATGACCGTTTAAGCTATGATTATAACGCCGCGCCTGCTGCTTTGGCAGGCGCGGCGCTGCTGTTTGCCGGGGGCAGAAGCGCTGGCAGAATTTGGAGCATTCTCAAAAAGGGGATTTTATGGTATAATCAGCGCAGCATGCATGTAAATTCCTAATTTTGAGGTGAGAAATATTCGAAAAATACCAGTTATTATTGTTGCAATCTTTATGCTTTCGGCGCTGTTTTTTGCCAGCCCTCAGGCGGAGGCTGCCAGCGGCCTGCAAGCTGGGCAGGTAAGTGTTTCCAGCGGCTATTTGAATGTACGCTCTGAGCCTTCTTCGGCTTCCGGGTTGGTTGCCAGGCTCTATAAGGGCAGCTTTGTAACGCTGCACAGCCGCAGCGGCGATTGGTGGCGTGTTGAGTACGCCCATGGCCGCTACGGCTACTGCCACGCCGACTATATCCGGGCCGTCAGCAGCAAAAGCGCCCAGGTAAAGATCAGCTCCGGCTCGCTGAATGTGCGCAGTGGCCCGGGAACAAGCTACGGCAAAACCGCATCTCTTTGGAAGGGCGAAGAAGTGCTGGTATTGTCGGAAAGCGGCCAGTGGAGCAGAATCCTTTTCCGGGGAAACCAGACCGGCTATGTCAGCCGCCAGTATTTGTCCACCGGCTTAAGCCCGGTAGCCCTGGCTGTGCCCAGCTTTAAGCAGAACGACAGCCGCTGGGCCAATATTACCATCGGTACATCCGGCAAGCCCTTTTCCAAGATCGGCTGCGCCACCACTGCCATCGCCATGATGGAATCCTACCGCACCGGCACGACCATTTACCCCCACATTATGGCCAGATCCCTGCGATATACTGCCGGAGGGGATGTATATTGGCCGGAGCATTACCAAGTGGTCACCTCCAACGCCGACTACCTAAGCGCCATTTACAGCAAGCTGAAAGCGGGAAAGCCCGTGCTTTTTGGGGCGCGCAACCGCTACGGCAGCCAGCACTGGGTGGTAATCACCGGCTTTACCGGGGGCGAGCTGACACCCTCAGCCTTTACGATCCATGACCCCGGCTCATCCAGCCGCACAAACCTGCAGCAGTTTCTAAACGCCTACCCCATATTTTATAAGTATTTTTATTATTAGGACGATATGTAGGGACACCGCTCCTGCGGTGTCCGTATCCCTCCTAAGATGCAAGAAAGACCGACACGAAAGTGTCGGTCTCAGAGTGTCGATAAAGCCCCAAACCGTCAAAATGCAATTTTTGGCAGTTTGGGGCGATTTTTTAGAATTGAAGCTGTTTTTAAATAAAGCATTCGCTTAAAATGCAGCGAAAAAGCTTGCTTCGCAAGGCATTTTGACTTACTGCGCAAACCGCCCTCTACCGTACCGTCTGTACGCCGACGAGTGCGGTTTGCTTGTCTTTGTGGCTTTCTCGACCTCTGACAGTCTGTCGAAAAATACTTTTTCGACAGACTGAGACCGACACGAAAGTGTCGGTCTTTTATTATGCATGGTACGGTTAGCTATGCATTATAGCTCTACCCGGTTGCGCAGCGCTCCCCGGGAAAAGGCGGCAATGTTGGCGGCCATTTCCTCAACCACCTTGGTTCTGGCTTCAAAGCTGGCCCAGGCGATGTGGGGAGTAAGGCATACATTGTCCCTGCCCAGGATGGCCCGGTAGGGATGCTCCGCCGGGAAAGGCTCCTGAGCGTACACATCGCAGCCGAAAGCCCCAAGCCGGCCGTTTAATATGGCATCGGCTACGGCGGCTTCGTCGCAAACAGCGCCCCGGGCGGTATTTACCAGGATCGCCCCGGGCTTCATAAGCGCCAGGCGCTCTTTGTTGATCAAACTCAGTGTGCCCTCGTTCAGGGGGCAGTGCAGGCTGATAATGTCACACTCCCGGCAAAGGGTATCGATATTGCAGGCGTTTTCATCGGCCTTTGCCCGGTAATAAAGCACCTTGCAGCCGAAAGCCTGGGCAATTTGGGCCACCTTTTTGCCGATGTTGCCGTAGCCTACAATGCCCCAGGTCTTGCCGCAAAGGTCGTGGAAGCTGGGGGTCAAACAATTGGGCAGGCCCGAGGCGGTATACTCGCCGCTGCTTACAAACCGGGAAAACTCCGGCAGATGGCTCATAAGATTCAGCGCCAGGGCAAAGGTGACCATGGCTACGCTTTCGGTAGAATACCCCGGCACATTGCATACGCCGATGCCTTTCTCCCGGCAGGCGGAAAGGTCAATATTGTCATAGCCCGTAGCCGCTACGCAGATCAGCTTCAGCCTGGGGGCGGCTTCCAGCACCGGGCGGGTCATCTTGATCTTGTTGATGATGGCTACATCGCTTTCGGCCAGCCGGGCAGAAAGCTCCTCCGGCCGGGTGCTGGGGTAAAAGGCACATTCGCCCAGGCTGGTCAATGGGCTCAGGTCCAGGTCGTTACCCAGGGTGTCCAGGTCTAAAACGGTGATCTTCATGGCGTTTCCTCCCGCGCTTTACAGGGTAATGTTCAATTCGTCCATTTTGCCGCGGATGGCCAGGTAGGCGCTGGGGGCGTCCTGGATATGCAGCACGGCCTCTTCAAAGGGGCAGATGCCGTCGCCCTTGCGGTTGATGATATGGCTTACCAGCTGGCCGTATTGGGCCTGGATGCCGGATTCGGCAAGCACCTCCAGCGCCCCCTGGCTGATCACGGCGGCGTACACCGCCTTTACCCCCAGCAGCGCATACAGAAAAGCGGTAGCCTTGCCCACCACTTTATCGGCGGCGCAAAAGCCGGAAAAGTCCCGGCCGCTGGCATACCAGCTTACCAAAGGCTTTACCCCCCGGGCCTGGGAGGTAACCGTCTCCTCGCCTTTGCACAGCACGCAGGTATATTCCCCGGCGGAAAGGGCCTGCACAGCCCGGTTTAGATCAAACATGGCTTTCCCTCCCGGCTTTTTCGGCGGCATCGATCTTGCGCTGCAGCTTCTTCAAAATGGGCAGCGCCAGGCCCAGGGAAAGCACATCCGCCAGGCCCTGCACCAGGGCGATGCCGATGGCCTGAAACAGCCACGCCAGGGGGAACAGAATGGGCAGGAAGCAGCTACCCTGCCGGGCGGTGGACAGCGCCAGCGCGCCCTTGGCATCGCCCAAGCCGGCGCAGTACATATTTACAACGGCCACCCAGCCGTGGATGGGCAGGGCGATGGCCTGGGTGATCATGCAAATGCGGCCGATGCGGCGCATTTCGCCGTCCGTTCCCGCAAAGGCTACAATAAAGGTATCGGAAAATACAGTAAGCACCACCGCCATGATAACGCCCATGATGATGGCTACCCGGGCAGAAAAGCGGAAGCTTTCCCTTACCCGGTCGTACCGTTTTGCGCCCCAGTTGAAGCCGGCTACGGGCTGGAAGCCGGTAGCAAAGCCCAAAATAATGCCAAAGGGGAACATAAGCACCTTGGTGCATACGCCTACAGCCGCCAGCACAGAGTCGGAAATGTTGCCGGCGATGGCGTTCAGGGCGATGCCTGCTACAACCGCCAGGCCGTTGCGCAGCAGGGAAGAAGAGCCCACGGTGGCGATCTCGGTAACCAGCTCCTTATCGAAGCGGATATTTTTGGGGCTCAGGCGCAGCAGGCTGCGGCGGGTAAGGTAGGGGAAGATCAAAATGGCGAAGCTGACCCATTTGGAAATGGCGGTGGCCAGGGATGCGCCGGCAACTTCCATAGCAGGGATTTCAAAGGGCAGCGCAATGCCGTAGCGCTGGCGCAGACCCTCTGTGCCGAAGATCAAAATGGGATCGAGAATGCAGTTGAGGATGCCGCCGAAGCCCATGCCCACCATGGACAGCGTGGCGCTGCCCTCGGAGCGCAGACATTGGTTCATAACAAAGTTGGCAGCCATAAAGGGGGCGGCCATAAGCACATAGGTGGCATAGTCTACAGAGTAGCGCTCGCAGGAGGCGGTAGCGCCCAGCAGGCGCACCATGGGGCGCATAAAGATGCTGCCAAAGACCATCAGCACAGCGCCGATGCCCATGGCGGTAAAGAAAGCGGTGGAAAGGGTCTGGCTGGCCCGCTTGTCGTTGCCCTGGCCCAGAAGCCGGGCGATATAGCTGTTGGCGCCCACAGCCAGCAAAGAGCCGCACATCATGATCAGCTGATCCAGAGAGGCGTTGACACTGACGGCGGCGGTAGCCTGAGTGCCCAGGCTGCTGACGAAATAGGTATCCGCCAGGGAGTAGATAGAGTTGATCAAAAAGGCCACAATGGTGGGGATGGCCATTTTGGGGATGATGCGGGAAATTGGCTCATTGAGCAGCATATTTCTGCGCTGCTCTTGGGATTGGCTGCGTTTGCTCATAAAGATAGTCATCTGCCTTTCTATGAGCCTATTATACAAAAGCCCCAAAAGAAATTCAACCCAAACCTTATCCATAGAGAAAAATGGGGCTTTTCTGCGGCTTGGGGATATGCTAAAATAAAGAAAAGGAGGGGAAGCTATGAAGCGTTTATGGAGTTTGCTTTTGGCGGCAGCGCTGCTGGCAGGCTGCTCTCAGGCAAAGCCAAAGAAACAGGAGGCGGTTTATTTGAACATCACAGCCCAGGAAGCAAAGGAAATTATGGACAGCCGGGAGGGCTATGTTATTTTGGATGTGCGCACCCAGGAGGAATTTGACCAGGGGCATATCCCCGGGGCAATCTTGATACCGGACTATGAGATCGAAGCCCGGGCGCAAAAGGAGCTGACGGATAAAGATCAGCTGATCCTCGTCTACTGCCGCAGCGGACGGCGCAGTAAGCTGGCGGCGCAGGCGCTGGTAAAGCTGGGCTATACCAACATAAGAGAGTTCGGCGGCATCATCGACTGGCCCTATGAGGTGGAATAAATGGTAGGAAAATATAAAGTAATTACCCTGTGCGGCAGTACCCGGTTTAAGGATGCTTTTATGCAGGCCCAGAAAAGGCTGACTTTGCAGGGCAATATCGTAATCAGCGTGGGTCTTTTCGGCCACAGCGGTGACAGCGAGGTCTGGGAAGGCATGAGCGAGGATACCCTGACCAACACGAAGCTCATGCTCGACGATATGCACAAGCGCAAGATCGACATGGCGGACGAGATCTTCGTGATCAATGTGGGCGGCTATATCGGCTCCAGCACCCGCTCGGAGATCGCCTACGCCCAGGCCACCGGCAAACCGGTACGGTATTTGGAGGAAATATGATCAGAAAAGCAGAAATAGCAGATTTGGCTGCCCTGGCGGAGCTGGCTTGCCGGCTTTGGCCGGAGCATACGGTGGAGGAAATGATCCCGGAGCTGGCCGAAAACCTGGAAAAGCCTGATGCCGCCTTCTTTCTGGCTTATGCCGGAGAGTTCCCGGTGGGCTTTGCTCAATGCCAGCTGCGGCGGGACTATGTGGAGGGTACAGAAAGCTCCCCCGTGGGCTACTTAGAGGGCATCTATGTGGCAGAGCTCTGGCGCAAGCAGGGCCTTGCCAAGGCCCTTTTGGCCGCCTGCGAAAGCTGGGCAAACGGCAAAGGTTGCGCCGAGTTCGCCAGCGATTGCGAGCTGGATAACACCCAAAGCCTGCAGTTCCACCTGAAGGCAGGCTTCCGGGAAGCAAACCGCATTATTTGCTTTACAAAGAAAATATGAGCATGAAAAAACCCGGAATTGCGGCAAGCAATACCGGGTTTGCTTATTCTAAGATATAGGTATCCACAGACCAATCCATGGGAATGGTAAACAGCTCCATCAGCTGCATAGCCGCCGGGTCATCGTCGGCGCATTCTGCCATAAGGCGAGGATATTTTTGAAACAGTTCATGCAGAAGGCTTTGGGCGAAAGAGATAAAGGTGGACAGATCGCAGCTGCCTACATAGTCCACCGTGCAGCCAAAATCCTCCGGCGTGACGAAGGCATAATGGACGGGCTTGCCGTCCGCTAGGGCGCAAAATACAGTTTCCGTCAAAGCATCATAGAAATCATCCAAACGTTCTTCTGGAAGGTTTGCGGCAGCTTGCCTTGCCCGGTAATCATGATACAGCTGCTTGCAGCAGACATCGTATAGCGCAGAGCCTTTCTCGGCAGCATGCAGCGCAACAGCCGGGCAAACAGGCACAGCCAGATCAGCGGATGAAACATCTATTTCATAGCTTCTGCGCTTGCGCTGAAAGCCGCCCGCTGTCAGAAAATCCTGCAGCTTTTGATCCGAAAACTTTGTATATTGGAGCGGCCTCCCCAGCTCTTGGCGCAGAAGGGAGAACAGCTCCTTTGCGATCGCCGGGTCGTATTCATCAAGGCCAAGCTGCAAAGAGCAATACGGCTCAGGGCATTCATAGCAATATACGGCAACGCAGCCAATGTCATGACCGTTGCGGTAAACATTGTACCGCCGGTCACCTTGCCAAACGATAGAGATCATGGTAACACCTTGTTTTCTTTCAGATTGCTCCAGAGTGGGCTGGCATATGCCGTTTGTACCAACCGGTCACATTTCCAGCTTCCAGCCGTGGTCGTCGTGGTAGATCATTTGCCGGGTCATGCCGCCGTCGATGCAGATGTTTTCCCCGGTGATAAACCCGGCCATGTCAGAGCAGAGGTATAGCACCATGTTGGCAATATCCGGGGGATTGCCCACCCGTCCGGCAGGCTGCTGGATAGCATCCGGGCCCTCGTAAACCTTATAATCGTTGTCGATCCAGCCTGGGGAGATGGAATTTACCCTTACCTTGCCTGCCAGGCTCACCGCCAGGGCGTGGGTCAGTGCCGCGATGCCGCCCTTGGCGGCGGTATAGCTCTCGCTCTGGGGCTGGCTCATGCGGTCCCGGGAGGAGGAGATGTTTACGATGCTTGCCCCCGGAGCAAAATAGGGAGCGAAAAGCTTGCTTAGGTAAAAGGGCGCGGTAACGCCTACCTTCAGGGCGTACTCAAAATCCTCATAGCTGGCCTTTTGGATGCCGCAGAATTTGGGAGCGGCGTTGTTAATGAGATAGTCGATATGCCCATGCTGGGCGATCACCTGGGCGGCAAAGCGCTCCAGGGTCTCCTTGCTGGAAAGGTCGCCCACAAAGCAGTCGTTTTCCAGCAGGTCGATGACGCATACCTTTGCTCCGGCCTGCTCAAAATGCTGGCGGATGCACTTGCCGATGCCTCTTGCGCCGCCGGTAACTACGGCTACTTTTCCTGCAAAATCAAACATATTGC
This sequence comes from Oscillospiraceae bacterium, assembly GCA_017437095.1. GTDB lineage: Bacteria > Bacillota > Clostridia > Oscillospirales > Oscillospiraceae > Faecousia. The sequence continues at coordinate 3,484 of JAFSBW010000001.1, read as the reverse complement.
TTTCCTCCCGGAAGTTATTCTTCTGAGTAAAATTCCCGCATGTCATCCAGCCGCAGGCAGGCCAGGCGGCCCTGAGAGCCCTCCGGGTAGCCGCTGCCGCAATCAATGCCGATCTTACCCTTGCCGTAGTAGACCGTCATAGGCTTGCCGGGCTGCAGATATTCTGTAGGGGTGTGGCCGAAGATCATGGTGTAGCCCCCGGGCAGGGGGTCGCTATCCTCCCAGCGCTTCCATACCGCCCAGTAGGCGGCGCTGGTATAGCGGGGCTCGCCGGCGCAGTACAGCTCCTCGGGGGCGCCATGCACCAGCTTGTAGGCCTTGCCGCCAACGGTAATATCTATGTTCAGGGGGAGCCGGCGCAGGTAGGCGAAAATTTCAGAGCGCAGAGCTTTGCGCAGGCGTTTAAGGTGCTTATGGGTCACCTCGCCGGAATTGCGGTACCAATGGGCAAGATACTTTTCCCGGTCAGCTTCCGATGGGATATCCTTGCGGTCGTAGGGAATGTCCAGCGCCCGGAGCATCATGTATTCGTGGTTGCCCAGGAGCATTTTCATATTGGGGGCGGCCATGATTTGCCGCAGGATGGCAATGCCCCTGCCGTGGCGGTCGATCACATCCCCCAGGATGTAGAGGGTATCCGCTTCCCCCAGCCGGATCTGGGAAAGTATGGAGTTAAAACGGCGCGCGTTGCCGTGGATGTCAGAAAGCACATAGATCATAACGGTTTCGCCTTTCGCTGGGGGAGGATTTATAGGGCCTCGATGGCGGCGGTAAGCCCGGCGACCATCCGCTCCAAGGGCATGCTGCTCTGGCCCTGGGCTGCCTGCTGGGGAAGATAGGGGATATGCACAAAGCCCACCTGGGTGAGGCTCCGGCTGTAATGATGGAGCAGGGTATAGAGGGTATCGTTGCATACGAATGCCCCGGCGCTGAGGGAAAGGCTGGCGTCTACGCCGGCGGCAGCTATGGCGCTTACCATTTGCCTTACCGGCACGGTGGCAAAATAGGCCGCAGGGCCGTTGGGGATGACCGGGGCGTTGGCAGGCTGATTGCCGGCGTTGTCCGGGATACCCGCTTCCCGCAAATTGATAGCCACCGCTTCCGGCGTAATGGCTTTTCTGCCCCCGGCCTGGCCGATGCAGAGGATCACATCCGGGCGCAAGGTTTCGGCGGCTGCAAGCACCGTCTGGGCCGCTTCCCCAAACACCGTGGGGATGCGCAGCTTGGTAAGGGAATAGCCCCCAATCCGGTCAGGGAGCAGCCGCACAGCTTCCCAGGAGGGGTTGATGGCAGCGCCCCCAAAGGGGTCAAAGCCCGTGATCAGTAGTTTTTTCGCCAAGATATTCACCGCCTTTTTCTCAAGTGTAGCATACAAACGCCCCAAGGGCAAGGTGGTTTGGGAAATTTCATGACGTAAAAAGGGTCTGTTGCAAAATGTGAACGCAACAGACCCTAAAATTATGCATTTGCCTATGTCCTGCGAGTTTACCTATTGGAAGATCGTAGGGGGCGGGTTTCCCGCCCCACAGCGCACCATGATACCAACCGAATATCTGCAACGCAGCAAATAACTGTAGCAGCGGGCGAGCAATGCTCGCCCCTACGATTTCAACGGATAATTTTACGCATTTTGCAACAGATCCAAGCTATTTGCCTTGGATTTGGGGCGAAACAGAGGGGAGATTGCCGAGATTGTTGTTTTCGCTGCCGTCGGGGATGGATTTCAGATATTCCGCATCTCCACGGTGGGCGATGCCCACACCGGCGATTTGTCCCTGCTTTGCCATATCTACCGCCTGCTGTTTTTCAACGATAGAATTGTCAGAAAGCTGGTACCCGGTAATTTTGCCGCCCTCTTTCACAAGCCCGACGATCCGCTTGGCATTGGCATTTGCCTGGGGAATTTGATCCAAGGTCTGCTTTACAAGGTTTTGTCCGTCCATTTGTCAATCACTCCTTTTGGCTAGTGTTTGCCATAGCGGTGAGAATATACGGCCCTTGCAAAGTATGAGAAGTATGCTATAATGCAATCAAAGGGGGTGCAAGGCGTGAAGCTGGTACTTTTGGTAGGCAATGGGGCCGTTGGCAAAATGACGGTGGGGCAGGAGCTGATGAAGCAAACCGGATTGCGGCTGTTTCACAATCACATGACCATCGAGCCGGTGCTGGAGATTTTTGGAGGGTTCCATACAAACGCAATTTTGCAGATGCGGGAAGTTATTTTCCGGGAATTTGCCAAGACGGACCAATACGGCATGATACACACCGTTATGTGGGCCTTTGATTGCCCGGAGGATTGGGAGTATATTCGCCATGTGGTAGATATTTTCAAAGAATACAACGCAGATATTTACTGCGTGGAATTGGTTGCTTCCCAGGAGATCCGGCTCCAGAGAAATGAAACGCCGAACCGCCTGGCCCACAAGGCATCGAAACGGGATGTTGAAAGCTCCCGTGAGCGGGTGATCGCAATGGATGAGCACCACCGCTTTGAAAGCAAGCCGGGAGAGATTCCCTTTGAGAATTATCTGCGCATCGACAATTCTTACTTGGAGCCAGAGGTTGTTGCGGCTATGATTAAAGAAAAGTTTGCGCTTTGATCTGATTTGCATTTTTCTGAGTGTTCCCTAAGAAAGAAGCATAAATAAAGCCCCGTTTGAGCTTGCAGGCTCAGACGGGGCTTGTTTACTTATGGCTCCAGATTATCTTCGTTAAACAATGGGGATCGGAAAAACTCGGTAATAGACAGCCCCAAGCCTTGGCACATTTCGTGAATGATCCGCAGCTTCATGGAAGGATATGCACAGTTGAGGATATTGCTGATGGTAGACTTGGGAACGCCGCTTTTGATATAGAGCTGATAAGGCGTCATATGCTTTTCCTGGAGCAATTGAGAAAGCCGTTTGCTTACTGCTTCGTTTAACTGCATATTACCACCGCCGTTTCCTGAATTTGTAATTATTATAGGAAGCTTTGGCGATAAATTAGTACAGCTAGCTGTACTAATTGGAGAAAATAGTGTATAATGCCTTTGGATGGAATCGATCCGATTAAAAATAAGGAGAAAAGCGCTATGACAACGAAAGAAATCATTGAACAAATTGCCCACAATCATCACACAACGCCAGAGGAGGTGGAAGCGGAAATGCGAAAAGCCATCTGCGCGGCGATGGAAAGCGATGACCCCAAAGCCCAGGCGATGTGGAAACGCCTCGCCCCGGACGGAAAAGAGCCGTCTATTGAGCGGTTTATACAGTTCTGTGCGGAAAGAATGAAGGGTCAAGGAAACAGCTGATGCCGCAAGGCATAAACGCAAGGGGCGATTTTGGGGGTAAATGTAGGCATCTTCGATTCGATTTGCATTTAGATGCGTTCGAATCCTGTCGCCCGGACCAAAAAGAAAAGACCACCACTCGGTGGTCTATTCTTTTTGGTCCGGGCGACAGGATTCGAACGAATCTAAATGCAAATCGAATCGAAGATG
>JAFSBW010000011.1 GCA_017437095.1 Oscillospiraceae bacterium | reverse complement strand
GTATTTACCTCCATCCACATTGAAGAGTATGAAACCGAAGCCCGGGATACCAAGCTGGGACCGGAAGAGATCACCCTGGATATCCCCAATGTTGGCGAAGATACCCTGAAGGATCTGGACGAGAACGGCATCATCCGGGTGGGCGCTGAGGTTCACGCCGGCGACTACCTGGTAGGCAAGGTCACCCCCAAGGGCGAAACCGAGCTGACCCCCGAGGAGCGGCTGCTCCGGGCCATCTTCGGCGAAAAGGCAAGAGAAGTGCGCGATACCTCCCTGAAGGTACCCCACGGCACCTCCGGCATCGTTGTGGATGTAAAGATCTTTACCAAGGAAAACTCCGACGAGCTGGCTCCCGGCGTTTCCAAGTCTGTGCGGGTATATCTGGCCCAGAAGCGCAAGATCGGCGTTGGCGATAAGATGGCCGGCCGTCACGGTAACAAGGGCGTTGTTTCCAGAGTTCTGCCTGAGGAAGATATGCCCTTCCTGCCTGATGGCACCCCCCTGGATGTGGTTCTGAACCCCCTGGGCGTTCCTTCCCGTATGAACATCGGCCAGGTGCTGGAAGTTCACCTGGGTTACGCGGCCAAGGCCCTGGGCTGGAAGGTTGCTACCCCCGTATTCGACGGCGCCAACGAGAAGGATATCCGCGATACCCTGAAGCTGGCTGGCCTGCGTGAGGACGGCAAGACCGTTCTGTACGACGGCCGTACCGGTGAGCCCTTCGATAACCTGGTTACCGTTGGCTACCCCTACTACCTGAAGCTGCACCACCTGGTTGACGATAAGATCCACGCCCGTTCCACCGGCCCCTACGCTCTGGTTACCCAGCAGCCCCTGGGCGGCAAGGCTCAGTTCGGCGGCCAGCGCTTCGGCGAAATGGAAGTTTGGGCTCTGGAGGCTTACGGCGCTGCCTACACCCTGCAGGAGATCCTTACCGTCAAGTCTGACGATGTTACCGGCCGTGTCAAGACCTATGAGGCCATTGTCAAGGGCAGCAACATCCCCACTCCCGGTGTGCCCGAATCCTTCAAGGTTCTGGTCAAGGAGCTGCAGGCTCTGTGTCTGGATGTGCGCGTTCTGGATGACAAGGGCAACGAGATCGAGCTGAAGGACGACGACGATGACGATGATGTAACCTATGTGACCGACCGCTCTGAGCTGGTTGGCACTACCGAGGAAGTTCTGGACAATGGCTTTGTCATTGACGAGGACAGCCCCGAGGATATTATGGATGTATTCGGCAGCGACGATGCCGACACCTACGAAGATTAAGGAGGCGAAAGTATGGCAGAAGCCACATTTGACGCCATTAAAATTGGCATTGCTTCCCCGGAAATGATCCGGGCCTGGTCTTTCGGCGAGGTCAAGAAGCCTGAGACCATCAACTATCGCACCCTGAAGCCCGAGCGGGACGGCCTGTACTGCGAAAAGATCTTTGGACCCCAGAAGGACTGGGAGTGCCACTGCGGCAAGTATAAGAAGATCAAGTACAAGGGCAAGGTATGTGACCGCTGCGGCGTTGAAGTTACCAAGGCCAAGGTGCGCCGTGAGCGCATGGGCCACATTGAGCTGGCCGCTCCCTGCAGCCACATTTGGTACTTCAAGGGCATTCCCTCCCGCATGGGCCTGATCTTGGATATTTCTCCCAAGATCCTGGAAAAAGTTCTGTATTTCGCCGCCTATATCGTTACCGATCCCGGTGATGCGCCTCTGGCTGTGAACCAGGTGCTTACCGAGAAGGAATACCGGGATATGCGGGAAAAGTATGAGGATGACTTCAAGGCCGGCATGGGCGCTGAGGCTGTTAAGGAGCTGCTGGAAAACATCGATCTGGATGAGCTTTCCACCCAGCTTCGTGAAGAGCTGAAGAACGCTTCTTCCCAGAAGAAGCTGCGCCTGGTCAAGCGGCTGGAGGTCGTGGAAGCCTTCCGGGAATCCGGCAACAAGCCCAGCTGGATGATCATGGATGTGCTGCCCGTTATCCCCCCCGATATTCGCCCCATGATCCAGCTGGACGGCGGCCGTTTCGCCACCTCCGACCTGAACGATCTGTACCGCCGGGTGATCAACCGCAACAACCGCCTGAAGCGGCTGATCCAGCTCCACGCACCTGACATCATCGTGCGCAACGAAAAGCGCATGCTCCAGGAGGCTGTGGACGCCCTGATCGACAACGGCCGCCGCGGCCGTGCCGTTACCGGCGCCAACAACCGTGCCCTCAAGTCCCTTTCCGATATGCTCAAGGGCAAGCAGGGCCGCTTCCGCCAGAATCTGCTGGGTAAACGCGTAGACTACTCCGGCCGTAGCGTTATCGTTGTAGGCCCTGAGCTGAAGCTGTACCAGTGCGGCGTGCCCAAGGAAATGGCCATCGAGCTGTTCCGCCCCTTCGTTATGAAGAAGCTGGTTGCCGACGGCCTGGCCAACAATATCAAGTCCGCCAAGAAGATGATCGACAAGGGCAAGACCGAGGTTTGGGACGCCCTGGACGAGATCATTAAGGACCGCCCGGTTATGCTCAACCGTGCGCCTACGCTGCACCGTCTGGGCATCCAGGCCTTTGAGCCCATCCTGGTAGAAGGCCGCGCCCTGAAGCTGCATCCGCTTTGCTGTACCGCCTTCAACGCCGACTTTGACGGCGACCAGATGGCTATCCATGTACCCCTGTCCGCTGAGGCCCAGGCCGAGGCCAGAATGCTGATGCTTTCTGCCAACAACCTGCTCCGGCCCCAGGACGGCAAGCCCGTTACCGTGCCTACTCAGGATATGATCCTGGGCGCCTACTACCTGACCTATACCCGCCTGGGCAAGGCCGAGAAGGGCGCAGAGGAAGTATTCGTTACCGATGCCGGCGATACCGGCCTGGCTGCCGGCGAGCGGGTAGATGCCGATGAGTTCCTGGCTGCCAATGCTGCCGCCAAGGCAGAGGGCAAGCAGGAGGCCAAGTTCCGCCCCGTGCTGAACTACTCCAGCGTAAACGAGGCTCTGGCTGCCTACGCCGCCGGCGAGGTTGGCCTGCATGCCCCCATCCGTGTGCGTATGACCAAGGTGATCGACGGTGTGGAAGAAAGCCGGGTGATCAACGCCACCGTTGGCCGCCTGATCTACAACGAGCCCATTCCTCAGGATCTGGGCTTTGTGGACCGCACCGATCCCGAGCATGCCTTCGACCTGGAGGTAGATTTCCTGGTCGGCAAGAAGCAGCTGGGTAAGATCATCGACAAGTGCATCCGCAAGCACGGCTTTACCGTGTCTACCGAGATGCTGGACCGGGTGAAGAGCCTGGGCTACAAGTTCTCTACCAAGGGCGCTATCTCCGTTTCTATTGCGGACATGGTTGTGCCTGAGAAGAAATACACTCTGGTCAAGGAAGCCGAAGCCAAGGTGGTTGAGATCGAAAACTTCTACCGCCAGGGCTTCATCACCGACGATGAGCGCTACCGCCTGACCGTTCAGCAGTGGGAAAAGACCACCGCCGATGTTACCAACGCTCTGTCCGGCAATCTGGATCAGTTCAACCCCATCTACATGATGGCAGACTCCGGCGCCCGTGGTTCTATGGCGCAGATCCGTCAGCTGGCCGGTATGCGTGGTCTGATGGCCGATACCACCGGCCGCACCATCGAGATCCCTGTTAAGGCAAACTTCCGTGAAGGCCTTAGCGTTCTGGAATACTTCATCTCCACCCGTGGCGCCCGTAAGGGTATGGCCGATACCGCTCTGCGTACCGCGGACTCCGGCTACCTGACCCGCCGAATGGTTGACGTTTCCCAGGATGTTATCATCCGCCAGCACGACTGCCGCACCACCAACGGTATCTGGGTCGGCGCTGTTTACCAGAACGGCGATGTGATCGATACCTTCGGCAACCGCATCCGCGGCCGTTACCCCGTGGAGGATGTTATCAGCCCCATTACCGGCGAGCTGCTGCACTCCAAGGATGTGCTGATGATGCCCGAGGATGCCGCAAAGTTCGAGAAGCACGGCATCAACAGGATCTATATCCGCACCATTCTGGGCTGCCGCGCCCGCAGCGGTGTATGTTCCCGCTGCTACGGCATGAACCTGGCTACCTCCAAGGAAGTAGACCTGGGCGAAGCCGTCGGTATCATCGCTGCCCAGTCTATCGGTGAGCCCGGTACTCAGCTGACCATGCGTACCTTCCACTCCGGCGGCGTTGCCGGTGACGATATCACCCAGGGTCTTCCCAGAGTTGAAGAACTGTTCGAAGCCCGCCGTCCCAAGAAGATGGCCCAGATCTCCGAGATCACCGGCGTAGTATCCATCGACGATACCCACCGCACCGCTCTGCGTAACATTACCGTTACCGCCGAAGACGGCGAGGTCAAGGTATACCAGGTGCCCTACTCCGTTGGCCTGAAGGTGACCCACGGCAAAACTGTCCAGAAGGGCGAGCCCATCACCGACGGCGCTCTGTATCCCCAGGATGTGCTGCGCATTTCCGGCACGGAAGCTGTGCAGGATTACCTGGTGCAGTCTGTTCAGGCTGTGTACCGCCAGCAGGGCGTAGAGATCAACGATAAGCATATCGAAGTTATCGTTCGCCAGATGATGCGCAAGGTGCGCATCGAAGAGCCCGGCGACAGCACCTTGCTTACCGGCACTGTGGTAGACGTTTTCGAGTATGAAGATGCCAACGCCGCTGTTCAGGCCCGCATCGATGCCGGCGAGACCGACCTGGTGCTTGCTACAGCCAGCCCCGTGCTGCTGGGTATTACCAAGGCCTCTCTGGCTACCGATTCCTTCCTGTCCGCCGCTTCCTTCCAGGAAACCACCAAGGTGCTTACCGATGCCGCTATCAAGGGCAAGGTAGACCACCTGGTTGGCCTGAAGGAGAACGTTATCATCGGCAAGCTCATCCCCGCCGGCTCCGGCCTGATGGCTTACCGGGATTTCCAGCCCGGCATTACCCCCGAGCCCCGGGTAGCTCCTGCCGCCGTTTCTGAGGAAACCGAAGCAGAAGAAGAGCTGACCGAGGAATAATTTCCAAAACAAAACCCTGCGCCGCGCTCAGCGGTGCAGGGTTTTTGCGTTTCGCGGCAGCTATTGCAGCGGGCCGGGATCCGCTTGGCTGTAGGCGATGGCCTGCAGCAAAAGGTCTTCGTTGTGGCCTTCAACGCAGCGCCAAACTCCGTCCCGTCCCTGAAAATAGCGGCCGTCCTTGAGCCGCAAGTGCCGGCTGCTGCCGTCGCTCAGCCGCAGAGTAAAGCTGACCATAGGGCCGTCTACATATTCCGGGTTGACCGGTGCCGGGTCGTAGGCCTCCAGCCGCCGCAGATAAAGCAGCACCGGGGTGGTCTGCTCATCGGTGGAAAATACATAGCTTTCCTCTGCCCCCGGCGCCTGGGTAACCATTTCGATCTGGGTGACCACCGGGTGGGGTTTGCCGCCGCCCGGCGCCGTGCAAACGCCGCAAAAGAACAGTAAGCACCCTAAAACAATGCCTTTTCCCAAAATTTCGCCCCCTTTTTCTCAGTTTCTCCCCAAAAGCGCAAAATATGCAAATTTCGTCAAGAAAACAGCGGCTGCCGCAGATTTACCGGCAATGACCGCAGAAAACGGCCTGCAAGGGAGGGTCAAGACCCTCCCCTACGGCTTTTGGTGGCACACATTCGGCGCAGATCCCTTTTGTAGGGACCGGCGTCCTCGACGGTCCTTTTTGCATTCATTCGCAGGGCGGGGGCGGAATGGCGTTCTCGGTAAAAAAGCTGCCATCCCGGAAAGCGCGTTACGCTTTTGGGATGGCAGCATTTTTATATGAGGATATAGCCTGGTTTATCAGCGCTTGATGTCAAAGTTCATGTTCATAACTTCCCGGATGGCATTGGCATCGTCGGTGATGTTGGCATCGCCGTGGATGGTGTGCTTGATCACGGAGCTGGCTACGGCAAAGTTGAGCATATCCATGCTCTTGTAGCCGTGCATCATGGCGTAGATCAGGCCGCTGGCGAAGGCATCGCCGCCGCCTACACGGTCGAGGATGTTAAAGGTAAAGAGCTTGCTTTCAAAGGTATGGCCCTGGTACCACATAAAGGCCTTCAGGCTGTTTTCCGAGCCGGAGTGGGCATAGCGCACATGGCGGGCGATGCACTTGATGTTGGGGTAGCGCTCAATGAAGCGCTGGAAGATCTCGTCCTGCTGCTCATAGCTGGGCTGCATAGGAACGCCGTCCTTCCAGTCGCCCTTGGAGTGGTCGTTTTCGTCCTTCCACAGGTGGTAGGGCTCAATGCCCAGCAGAACATCTACATAAGGCAGGCAAAGGGTGCAGTAGTCCCGGGCTTCCTCCCAGGTCCACAAACGGCTGCGGAAGTTGCCGTCAAAGCTGACGGTAAGGCCCTTTTCCTTGGCCTTTTTCAGGCACTCCAGAATAAAATCGGCGCAGCTCTTGCTCAGGGCAGGGGTAATGCCGGAAAGATGCAGCCAATCGAAGCCCTCAAACAGGCTGTCCAGATCTACGGTAGACAGGTCATACTCGGTAATGGCGCTGTGCTTGCGGTCATAGGTCACCTTGCTGGCGCGGATGCCGTAGCCGGTTTCCAGGTAATATGTACCCAGGCGGTGGGTAGGCGTTTCCTCGGGGGTAGAGAGGATCACGGGAGAGCAGTGTACATCGTTGGAGCGGAGCATACGGATGGCGCTCTTGCCGATGGAGTTGTTGGGAACAACGGAGAAGAAGGTGCTGTCAATGCCCAGGTTGGCAAGGGCCAGGGCGATGTTGGCTTCGCTGCCGCCGTAGTTGGCTTCAAACTCGTTGGCGGTGCGGATCTTTTCGTAGTTGGGAGGGGTCAGGCGCAGCATGATCTCGCCGATGGTAATAAATTTCTGCGGGCTTTTTACGGTTTTGAGCAGGGGATTGAAGTGTTCCATAACTGGCCTCCTGTATAGGTATTTCGCCTTTGTGATAGCTCCATTATATAAGATTCTCCCCAGGTTTTCAATAGGCAATTGCCCAGGCTGTGGCAAAAAGTGACAAAAGGCATAAGATAGGGCGGAGGTGTCAGCCGTGGAAACCGTATTTATTACCTTTCGCTCTATCACCGCCGCCCAGCGGGGAGAGCGCGTTTTACAGCAAGCCAATATCACCGCCCAATTGCAGCGCACGCCCCGCTGGATGCAGGACCGGGGCTGCGGCTACAGCCTGAAGCTAAAGCCCGGCCATGCCCCGGCGGCGGTGGGCCAGCTGCGGCAAAAGGGGGCGCAGTTTGTAAAAGTATACGCCCAAAGCGCCGAAGGCCAGACCAGGGAGCTGCCCCTATGATCTATTTGGACCATGGCGCAACTTCCTTTCCCAAGCCCCAGGCGGTGATCCGGGCGGCCAGCCGGGCTTTGCAGAGCTGCGCCAACCCGGGCCGGGGCGGCTACCGCCAGGCTATGCAGGCCGCCGAAACGGTGTACCGGACACGGGAGCGGGCGGCGGCCTTTTTTGGCTGCAAGCCGGAGCAGGCGGTGTTTACCCCGGGGTGTACCTATGGCCTGAACGCCGCCATTGCCACCCTGGTAGCCCCTGGGGACAAGGTGGCCATATCCGGCTTTGAGCATAACGCCGTTACCCGGCCGCTGCATAGCCTTGGCGCGCAGATCCAGGTATGCGGCAGGGATCTTTTCTGCTGGGATAGCCTGCTGGAGGATCTGGAAAAAGCTTTAAAAAACGGGGCAAAAACTGCGGTATTTACCCATGTTTCCAATGTTTTTGGGTATATTTTGCCCATAGAAGACATTGCGGCTCTTTGCCGCCGCTACTCGGCGGGGCTGATCATAGACGCGGCCCAAAGCGCCGGGATCCTGCCCCTGGATCTCGCTTCCCTGGGGGCGGATTTTATCGCCATACCCGGCCATAAGGGGCTGCTGGGGCCCCAGGGGGTAGGGCTGCTGCTTTGCGCAAAGCCCCCAAAGCCTTTGGTCATGGGCGGCACGGGCAGCGAATCGGAAAACCAGGCCATGCCGGAGCTTTTGCCGGAGCGCATGGAGGCCGGGAGCCTGAATGTGGCAGGCATTGCCGCCCTGGGGGAGGGCATCGCCCAGATAAGCCGGCTGGGCCGGGAAAATATCCGGGTCAGGGAGGAAAAGCTGGCCCGGCTGTGCGCCCATGGGCTGAGGGAGCTGGGCTTGCAGGTATACGCCGGGGCGCACCAGGGGGGAACCGTAAGCTTCCGGGGCGCTTTTGACTGCGAGGAGCTGGCGACCGCGCTGGCAGAGCAGGGCGCAGCGGTGCGGGCCGGGCTGCACTGCGCCCCTCTGGCCCACCAAAGCGCCGGCACGTTGGAAACCGGCACAGTGCGCATAAGCTTTGGCCACAGCAGCCACATGCGGCACTTGACCGGCCTTTTGGAGGCGCTGAAACGGTGTTTGCCGAAAATGTCTGCCCGTTCATAAAAAATTTTGTATTTAGCCCTTGCGCTTACCGGCGTTTTTCGCTATAATTGAAAGGATAATAGGGTAGGTATGTCTCGAACTATACCCACCCTCCAAAATTCGCAGAAAGAGGGATAGCGCAATGTCGTCTGTACAAGATTTTTTGCAGCTCATTACCCGGATGAAATGGTCCGACATTCTGGACATTCTTCTGGTTGCCTTTTTAATATATAAGCTCAGCCCCCTGCTTCGCTCTGCTGGTACTGCCCGTATTGCCAGAGTAGTCATCGCCGTGCTGATGCTGGCGCTGCTGGCCAGCTGGCTGAAGCTGCCTACTATGAATTTCCTGGTAAGCCAGCTGCTTACCGTGGGTCTTGTGGCCATCGTTGTGCTGTTCCAGCCGGAGATCCGCCGGGTGCTGGACCATTTGGGCAATGTAAAGCTGCAAAGCTTTTTTACCTCGGAAAAAGCCCCGGAGGATATCAGCGCCGCCATCGCCCAGACGGTTATGGCCTGCGAGGTAATGAGCCGGGAGAGAGTGGGCGCGCTGATCGTTTTCGCCAGGGATTCCGTGGTGGATGAATACGCCAAAACCGGCACGGCCATTGACGGCCAGGTATCCGAGCAGCTGCTGCGCAATATTTTCTTCCCCAAGGCATCCCTGCATGACGGAGCTATGATCATTAAGGATGCACGGGTGATGGCCGCGGGCTGCGTGCTGCCCCTGTCCGACAGCAAGACCCTCAGCGCCGACCTGGGCACCCGCCACCGGGCGGGCGTAGGCATGAGCGAAGCTACCGATGCGGTAGTGGTGATCGTTTCGGAAGAAACCGGCGCCATTTCCGTAGCTCTGGGCGGCATCCTCAAGCGCCATCTGGCCCCCCAGACCCTAAGCCGCCTGCTGCGCAAGGAGCTTTGCCCCGATGCTGAGGAGGATGACGGCCTGGTGGTCAAGCTGCGCCAGAAGCTGAAGAAGGGAAAGGGTGAGAACAATGCTAAAAAATAAGTTTTTCATGATCCTCCTTTCCGCCGTGATCGCCTTTGGCCTGTGGGTATATGTGGTTACGGTCATCAGCCCGGAATACGAAACCACCATTTCCGACATCCCGGTGACCATCGAGGGTGAGGATCTGCTGGAATACAAAAAGATCCCCCTGGTGCTTATGACCGAGGATGTTCCTAAGGTAAGCCTGAAGCTTTACGGCAACCGTTCCGACCTAAACAAGCTGACCAACGAGAATATTACCATCCGGGTGGATGTTGCCAATGTGGCAGAGCCCGGGGAGCAATCCCTGAACTTTACCATCAGCTACCCCGGCCATATCAACGAAAACGAGATCCAGGTGCAAAGCCGGGATCCCGGCCGTATTACCCTGTTTTTTGAGCGCCTGGTGCGCAAGGAAGTGCCCGTAGAGGTCATCTACACCGGCGCGCTTGCCGAGGGCTATATCGTAGACAAAAGCGATGTAACTCTGGACCACGAAAAGGTAAGCATTTCCGGCCCGGAATCCGCCGTGGAAAATATTGAGAAAGCTACCATCGAGGTGGATCTGGAGGGCCGCACGGAATCCTTCAGCGAGGCCTACCGCTATACCCTTTGCAACGGGCAGGGCGATCCTATGGATGCCAGCCGCATCGTTACCAACGCGGCGGAGGTCAAGCACACCATGATCATCCGCAAGGTCAAGGAGATCCCCCTGCGCCTGAATCTGATCGAGGGCGGCGGCGCTACTGCCGATACGGTAGATGTGCTCATCGAGCCTAAGACCATCCGTGTTGCCGGCAGCGAAGCTGCCCTGGAGGGGCTGGATGAGCTGGTGCTGGGCAGTATCGACCTGAGCAAGATCAGCACCATGACCCGTTTGGATATGGATGTGGTGCTGCCTACCGGCGTTACCAATATTTCCGGCGTATCCAAGGTGGGCGTGATCGTGCGGGTAAAGGAGCGCCAGACCAAGACCTTTGTAGTGACCCAGGAGCAGATCCAGCTTGTGAATGTTCCCGAAAAAATGAAGGCTACCCTGGTAAGCCAGAATCTTACCGTTACCATCCGGGGCACCCAGGAGCAGCTGGACGCCCTTACCGCTGAGGATATTACCGTAAAGGTGGATCTGTCCGGCGAAACCAAGAAGGGTATGGTCACCCTCAAGCCGGAGATCCTTCTGCCTGAGCAGTTCCAGGGCGCTGGCTCTGTGAATGCTCCCAGCGTTTCTGTGGAGCTTACGGAGGAGAAATGACCCAAACAGTTCGTATTTTCCGCTGCAACAGCGACGGCACGGCAGAGGTATTCTGCCTGCGCGAAAGCGCCTGCTCCGGCGATTGTCACAAATGCTCCGGCTGCGGCGCGGTAAAGCAGACCATGCGCTTTACCGCCCGCAACCCCATCGGCGCGAGAGCCGGGGAGGAGGTAGTTGTGGAGTCTAAGACCGGGCCGGTTATGGCTGCCGCCTTTGTGCTGTATGTGCTGCCGCTGGTGCTGTTCTTTGCGGGCTACGCCCTGGGAAGCATCTGGCAAAAGGGCACGCTCATGGCCCTTTTGGGCTTTGCCCTGGGCATTGCTGCCGCGGTTTTGTATGACCGCCTAGTGGCCAAGAAACAAGATACCGTATATACCATTACAGGCTACCCCCATTCTTACGGGGATGCCGCCAAGGAAGGGGATACACCTTGATCAAGAGTATGACCGGCTATGGCCGCGCCGTTGAAACCGTAAACGGCCGGGAATTTACCGTAGAGATCCGTTCCGTAAACAACCGCTATCTGGATTGCTCCGTAAGGCTGCCCCGTATGCTCAGCTTCGCTGAGGATGCGGTAAAGCAGGCCGTAAAGCAGAGCGTTTCCCGGGGCAAGGTGGATGTGTTCATCAGCCTGCATTCCGAGGGCGCCAGCGAGGTTCAGGTAAGCCTGAACGAGGGCGTGGTAGAGGGCTATATCGCCGCTATGCGCCAGATGGTAGAGCGCTACGGCGTCATCGATGACATCAGCGCCGCGAAGATCGCCCGCCTGCCCGAAGTGTTCCTGCTGGACAAGCCCCAGCTGGACGAGGAGCAGCTGCAGGCGGATATGATGGGCGTAGTAAATGCCGCGCTGGAAGCCTACAACGCCATGCGCGCTACCGAGGGAGCGGCCCTGGATAAGGACCTGAGAAGCCGGGGCGAAACCATTTTGGCGTTGGTTGCCCAAGTGGAAGCCGGCAACGGCCAAACGGTGATCGATTACCGCACCCGCCTGGAAAACAAGCTCAAGGAGGTTTTGGCCAACACCAATATCGACGAGAGCCGCATCCTTACGGAAGCTGCCATCTTTGCCGATAAGGTGGCGGTAGACGAAGAGACTGTGCGCCTGCGCAGCCATCTGGAGCAGATGAACGCCATGCTTACCGCCGGCGGTGCCATCGGCCGGAAGCTGGATTTCTTGCTTCAGGAAATGAACCGGGAAGCCAACACCATCGGCTCCAAGTGTACCGATGTGCGCCTGGCCCGCATCGTGGTGGATATCAAGGCAGAGCTGGAAAAGATCCGGGAGCAGACCCAGAATATTGAATAATATGAAGCTGATCAATATTGGTTTTGGCAGCCTGGTGGCTGCCGGGCGCATCCTCTCCGTTTTGGAGCCGGATTCCGCCCCTATCAAGCGGATCGTCCAGGAGGCCCGGGAGCGGGGTATGCTCATCGATGCTTCCTATGGCCGCAAGACCGCTTCGGTGATCTTAATGGATACCGACCATATCATCCTCAGCGCCATGCAGCCGGAAGAGCTTCTGCGCCGCATGGAAGAAAAACAGAAAGAAGATGAGTTATGAGCGCCAATAAGCTTTTTGTGTTCTCCGGTGCTTCCGGCGTGGGCAAGAGTACTGTGCTCAAGCAGGTTATGCAAGCGCGGCCTGAGCTGCTGTTTTCCGTATCTGCTACTACCCGGCCGCCCCGTGAGGGAGAAATTGACGGCGTAAGCTACTATTTTGTTACCAAGCAGCAGTTTGAGCAGATGATCGACCGGGGAGAATTCTTAGAGTACAACCGGCATAACGATAATTATTACGGCACGCCCTGGCCCCAGCTGGCCGAAAAGCTGGAGAAGGCCTGCGCGGTGCTGGATATTGAGCCCAACGGCGCTTTCAATGTAAAAGCCGTTCGGCCGGACGCGGTGCTGATCTTTATCATGCCCCCTTCCTGGCAGGCTTTGGAGCAGCGGCTTCGCGGCCGGGGGGATACCTCCGAGGAGCAGATCGCCCTGCGCCTTACCCGGGCCCGCTGGGAGATGGAGCAGCGCACCAAATACGACCATGTTGTGGTAAACGACCAGGTGGATGCCTGCGTCAATGAAATTTTAAACATCATCGCAAAATATACCGATGAAGAATAATTGGAGGAAATAACTATGCTTTACCCCCCCGTAGCTGATATGCTGAAGAATGTAGAAAGCCGCTACCTGCTGGTCAATGTGGTTGCCCAGCGCGCCCGCACCATTGCCGACGAGGCAGAGGCGCTCCAGGAGGAGCTTACCGATAAGCCTGTTACCTTGGCCATCCGTGAGGTTGCCGAGGGCAAGCTCACCGCTACCGTTAAGGAAGAATACTGCAACTGATCGTTTCCGCAAAAGAGGGGAGGGGCTGTATGATCGCCAAAATTGCAGTAAGCGCTGCCAATTTCGCCATTGATAAGCCCTATTCCTACGCGGTGCCCCAGGGCATGGCGCTTATGCCGGGTATGCGGGTGCAGGTTCCCTTCGGCCGGGGCGACAGAAGCTGCGAAGGCGTGGTGCTGTCGCTGGAAGAGGGAAGCCAGGAGGGCCTGAAGGCCGTAGCCTGCCCGCTGGACAGCGAAAGCCTGCTCAGCCCTACCATGCTGCGCCTGGCGGCTTTTATGCGCAGCCGCTATTTTTGCACCTATTACGATGCCGTGCGCTCTATGCTCCCGGCCGGCTTGTGGTTTCAAAGCAAGCAGGTGTTTTCCTTGACCCAGGACAAGTCCTGGGCCGATGCCAAGCTGAAAAATCCCCAGGCCCAGGCCCTGCTGCAAATGCTTCAGGATATGGGCGGCGCAGCGCCGGAGCATATTCTCCGGGGGGATATGGACGAGGAGACCTTTCACAAGGCCGTTTCCTACCTGCTGCGCAAAAAATGGGTGGCTGCCCAAACTACCTACCGCCGCAAGGCGTCTGACAAGGTAGAGCGCATTGCAACCCTGGCCGTCAGCGCCCAGGAGGCCCTGGCTTACATGGCCGACCGGCCCAAGTCTGCCCTGATGCAAAAAAGCGTGCTGAAGCTGATGTGTTCAATCGGCAGCGCCAGCGTGAAGGAGATTTGCTACTTTACCGGCGCTTCCGCCGCTACCGTAAACCGCCTGGCAGAGCTTGGCTACCTGCAGCTGAGCGAAAAGCAGGTGCTTCGGGTTAGCCAGATCCGCCCGGCTCAGCTTTCCGGGCCGCTGGTGCTGAACGAAGAGCAGCAAGCCGTGTTTGACGGCCTGAGCGCGCAAATGAACGAGGCTTCCCCGGGAGCGGCGCTGCTTTACGGCGTTACCGGCTCGGGCAAGACCTCTGTATATCTCAAGCTGATCGAAGGGGCGCTGGCAGCAGGGAAGACAGCCCTGCTCATGGTGCCGGAGATCGCGTTAACGCCCCAGCTTTTGGGGCTCCTGGCTGCCCATTTTGGCCAGGATGTGGCGCTGCTGCACAGCAGCCTCAGCACCGGCGAGCGGTACGACCAGTTCCGCCGGGTGCAGCTGGGGCAGGCCAGAGTGGTGGTAGGCACCCGCAGCGCCGTATTTGCCCCCTGCCAAAACCTGGGGCTGATCATTATGGATGAGGAGCAGGAGCATTCCTACATCTCGGAAAACGCCCCCCGCTACTGCGCCAAGGATATTGCCCTCTGGCGCAGCCGCAAAGAAAACGCCCTGCTGCTTTTCGGCTCGGCTACCCCCAGCGTGGAGAGCATGTACCATGCCCGCCGGGGAGATTACCGGCTTTACCGGCTGGCAAACCGCTACAACGGCAGCGCTTTGCCCTATGTGCAGATCGTGGACATGGGCGAGGAATTGCGCAACGGCAACGACAGCCCCTACAGCGTGGAGCTGCTGCTGGCCCTGGATCAAACCCGGAAAGACGGCAAGCAGGCAGTTCTGTTTTTAAACCGCCGGGGCAACGCCCGGGCTATGGTGTGCGTGGATTGCCGGCAAGCGCCGGAATGCCCCCGCTGCAGCGCCCGGCTTACCTACCACAGCGCCAACAACCGGCTCATGTGCCACTACTGCGGCTACTCCCAAGCTGTGCCCAAAGCCTGCCCCCAATGCGGCGGCCGGCTTA
Source organism: Oscillospiraceae bacterium (assembly GCA_017437095.1). Taxonomy (GTDB): domain Bacteria; phylum Bacillota; class Clostridia; order Oscillospirales; family Oscillospiraceae; genus Faecousia. The sequence goes on along the minus strand of JAFSBW010000011.1, from coordinate 33,641 downwards.
AGACCATCGGCGTAGGAACGCAAAAAGCCCAGCAGGAGCTGCTTCAGCGTTTCCCGGATATGGAAGTGGCCCGCATGGATGCCGATACCGTCAGCGCTGCCAATACCCATGAGAAAATTCTGGAGTCTTTCCAAAAAAACCGCACCCCTGTGCTGCTGGGCACCCAGATGGTAGCCAAAGGCTTAAATCTGCCGGATGTTACCCTGGTAGGCGTGCTGGATGCGGATCTGAGCCTGTACAGCGAAAGCTACCGCGCCGGAGAGACTACCTTTAATATGCTTACCCAGGTCGTGGGCCGGGCGGGCCGGGGGGATACCCCGGGCAGAGCCCTGGTGCAGACCCTGGTGCCGGAGCATCCCATCATCCGGCTGGCCGCAAAGCAGGATTATGACGGCTTTTACGCCATGGAGATCGGCCTTCGGCAAATGCAAAACCTGCCCCCCTTTGGGGAGCTGGCTGCCCTGGTGTTTACCGGGGAAAACGAGCAGCAGGTGCTGCGGGGCGCCGTCAAATTCCGGGACAGCCTGGCTGCCTGCCTGGCCCTGCCCCAGTATGCCCAGGAGGTCTGCACGCCGTTAGGCCCTGCGCCCTGCCCGGTGCCGAAAATCAACTACCAGTACCGCTTCCGCATTCTGCTGCGGCTGAAAACTACCCAGCCTTTGCGGCTGCTGCTGGCCCATCTGCTGAGCCAATTCAGCAAAGACAAAGAAAACAGAGGCGTTAGCGCTTATGTAGACACCAACGCCATGGAATAGAAAGAGGAATACCTATGGGAATCCGCAAGATCTTAACCGATAAAGAGCCTTCTCTGCACAAGGTGTGCAAGGAGGTTACCGTTTTTGATAAGAAGCTGCACAAGCTGCTCGACGATATGGCCGACACCCTGGCCGAAGCCAACGGCGTAGGCCTGGCCGCTCCCCAGGTGGGCATTTTGCGCCGGGTGGTGATCGTGGATGTGGGCGACGAGATCCTGGAGCTGGTAAACCCCACTTTGGTGGAAACCTCCGGCGAGCAGATCGGCGCCGAGGGCTGCCTGAGCGTGCCCGGCCGCTACGGCCTGGTAAAGCGGCCCAATGTAGCCAAGGTCAAGGCGCAGGACCGCTACGGCGAATGGTTTGAGGCCGAAGGGGAAGAGCTGATTGCCCGCTGCTTCTGCCACGAGCTGGATCATCTGGACGGCATCGTTTACACCCAGGTGATGGAGCGCTTCCTTACCGAGGAAGAGCTGGATCAAATGTAATTTTCTGGAGGACAGTTCATGCGAGTTGTATTTATGGGCACGCCGGACATTGCCGCCACCTGCCTGGAAAAGATCCTGGCTGACGGTTTCCAGGTAGTAGGCGTATATACCCAGCCGGACCGGCCTAAAAACCGGGGCATGAAAGTGTTCCCTTCCCCCGTAAAGGAAGTGGCGCTGAAAGCGGGCATTCCCGTTTTCCAGCCGGAGAATTTCCGGGAGGATGCTACGGTGCAGGAGCTTGCCGCGCTGCAGCCGGATATTGTGGCGGTGGTGGCCTATGGCCGGATCCTGCCCCAGCGGGTGCTGGATATCCCGAAATTCGGCTGCATCAATATCCATGCCAGCCTGCTTCCCAAGTACCGGGGCTCTGCCCCCTACCAGTGGGCGGTTTTAAAGGGCGAAAAGGTTACCGGCGTTACCGCTATGTACCTTTGCCGGGAAATGGATGCCGGCGATATGATCGCTGCCACCGAGACCCCCATCGGCGAAAACGAAACTGCCGGCGAGCTTTTGGATCGCCTGGCGGTGCTGGGCGCAGATCTGCTCAGCGAAACCTTGGAGCGCTTTACCCAAGGCCCGGTGGAAGCAACCCCCCAGGATGCTTCCCAGGCTTCCTACGCCCCCATGCTGGATAAGAGCATCTGCCCCATCGATTGGAGCAAAACAGCCCAGCAGGTGCATGACCATGTGCGGGGCCTGCACCCCTGGCCGGTGGCTACGGCTACTTTGGCGGGTACGGATTTTAAGATCCATGCCACCCGGGTGCTGGATGTTGAGACCCATGCCGCCCCCGGCACGGTGATCGCCCTTACCAAGAAGGGTTTGCAGGTAGCCTGCGGCCAGGGCGCTGTAGAGATCTTGCAGCTGCAGGCCCAGGGCGGCAAGCGCATGGCAGCCCCCGATTATTTCCGGGGCCACCCCTTGGAGATCTGATATGGCAGCCAGAGAAACGGCTCTGCATGTGCTGATCGCCTGCCGCAAAGAGGAGGGCTGGTCCAACTCCCTGCTCAAGCAGCATTTGGCCTCCGGCGGCCTGGACCGGCGGGATGCGGCATTGGCTACCCGCCTTTGCTACGGCGTGGTGCAAAACCGGGGCTTGCTGGATTTTTACCTACAGCAGCTGCTTACCGGCAGCGCCCGCAAGCTGCATCCTGCGGTGCGGGATATTCTCCACCTGGGGCTTTACCAGATCCTTCTTATGGATAAGATCCCTATGTCTGCCGCGGTGAACGAATCCGTCACCCTGGCGAAAAAATATTGCAAAAAGCAGGCCGGGGCCTCCGCCCTGGTAAACGCGGTGCTGCGCCGGGCCTGCCAGGAAAAAGGCGCTCTGCAAAGCCCCAAAAGCTATGTGGATAAATACAGCCACCCCCAGGCCCTGGTAGACAAGCTGAAAAGCTATGTAGGCAGCAAGGCTTTGGAAGCCATGCTCATTGCCAACAACCAGGCGCCGGATACGGTGGTGCAGGTAAACACCCAAAAGACAACTTTACAGGCGCTGCAAAAAGCCCTGGAAGAAGCCGGGGCGGCAGCGAAGCCCCATAGCTGGCTTGCCGGCTGCCTGGTGCTTTCCGGCACGGGAAGCATCGAAAATCTTCCCGGCTTCCGGGAGGGGCATTTCTATGTGCAGGATGCCGCCGCCAGGCTCAGCGTGCTGTGCGCCGGGCTTCCCAAGGAGGGGGCAAAGGTGCTGGATTGCTGCGCCGCTCCCGGGGGCAAATCCTTTGCCGCCGCTATGGCCATGGAGGGCAGGGGAGAGATCATCGCCTGCGATATCCACCCCCACCGGGTGGAGCTGATCGCCAAGGGCGCCCAGCGGCTGGGCTTTGATAATATCCGGGCCCAGGTTTGGGATGCTTCGGCGCAAAACCCGGCTTGGGTGGGGCAAATGGATGCGGTCATCGCCGATGTGCCCTGCTCCGGCTTCGGCATTATCCGCAAAAAGCCGGATATCCGCTATAAAGACATAAAAACTGTGCAGCAGCTGCCCGGCTTGCAGCTGGCCATCCTCAATAACCAGGCAAGCTATGTGCGCCCCGGCGGCGTGCTGCTGTATTCTACCTGCACCCTTACCCAAGAAGAAAACGAGGGCGTGGTAGAAGCTTTCCTGGCCCAAAACCAAGATTTTGCCCTGGAAAAGCTGCCTTTGCCGGAGATCTTCCCCCAAAACGAAACCGGCATGCTGGCGCTGATCCCCGGCCAGTACGATACCGACGGCTTCTTTATCTGCCGTATGCGCAGAAAATAAACATCCTGCAGGAGGGTATTATGAATATCAAAGCAATGACCCTCCCGGAGGTAACCGAGGCGGTCAAAGCCCTGGGGCAGCCTGCCTTCCGGGGCAAGCAGATCTATAGCTGGCTGCACCAAGGGGTGCGCAGCTATGAGGAAATGACCAACATTCCCAAAGACCTTCGCGCCCGTCTGGCGGAAAAATACCCCTTTACGACCCCCCAGGTGGTGCGCAAGCAGGAATCTAAGCTGGATGGCACCATAAAATATCTGTGGAAGCTATCTGACGGCAACTGCGTAGAAACCGTTCTTATGCGCTACCACTACGGCAACACCGTATGCATCTCTACGGAGGTAGGCTGCCGCATGGGCTGCGCCTTCTGCGCCAGCACTCTGGGCGGCCTGGTGCGCCGGCTGGAGCCGGAGGAGATGGTAGACCAGGTGCTGTTTACCCAGGTGGATTCCGGCCTGCCGGTTTCCCATATCGTGCTTATGGGCATCGGCGAGCCGCTGGACAATTTTGACAATGTGATGCGCTTTCTGGAGCTGATCAACAGCGAAAGCGGCATGAACATCTCTATGCGCCATATCAGCCTTTCTACCTGCGGCCTTGTGCCGAAGATCGACGAGTTGGCAAAGCGCAAGCTGCAGCTTACCCTTTCCGTTTCTCTCCACGCCCCCAGCGATGAGGTGAGAAACACCATCATGCCGGTAAACAAGGCTTACCCTACCGAGGAGCTGATCGAAGCCTGCCGCCGGTACTATGCCGCCACCAACCGGCGCATTTCCTTTGAATATGCCATGATAAACGGCGTAAACGACACCCCGGCCCACGCCAAGCTGCTGCTCAAGCGGCTCAAAGGCCTGCCGGCCCACATGAATCTGATCCCACTAAACCATGTAGAGGAAAGTCCTTTGAAGCCCAGCACCAAAGCGGCTGTGGCGGCTTTCCAAAAAATATTGGAAGACGGCGGCGTCAGCGCCACCGTGCGCAGGACTCTGGGCGGCGATATCGATGCCTCCTGCGGCCAGCTGCGCAGAAAGTATACCAAAACCGAAGCGGCGCAATAACCGCTTCCAAACCGGAAAAGGAGTGTATGGCCTATGCAATTTTGGGGACTGTCCGACCCCGGCTGTGTCCGGGAACAAAACCAGGATGCCTATGTAATGGAAAAGCTGGACCGGCACACCCTTTTGTGCGTGGTTTGCGATGGTATGGGCGGCGCCAAGAGCGGCAATGTGGCATCCATGCTGGCCAGCGATGTGTTTGTGCAGGAGCTAAAACGCAGCTGGAAGGCCTCTATGGACCAGGAAGCCATCGACCAAGCCCTGCGCAGCGCGGTCAAGCTGGCCAATTTTACGGTGTTTGACCAGGCGCTTCAGTTTGAAGAGTTCGCCGGCATGGGTACAACTTTGGTAGCCGCCATTATCCGCGGCAAAGAAGCTACCATCGTCAATGTGGGCGACAGCCGGGCCTACATCATCGACCCCAGCGACATCTACCGCATCACTACCGACCATTCCCTGGTGCAGATGATGATGCAGCGCGGGGAGCTTACCCCGGAGCTGGCCAGAACCTACCCCGGCAAAAATTTGATTACCCGAGCCATCGGCACAGAGCCGGTGGTGGAATGTGACCTATTCCACCACAGCATGGAGCGTGGCGATTGCCTGCTGCTTTGTACCGACGGCCTCAGCAATATGCTCGATGACCAGGAGATCCTTTTCGAGGTAGTCCACGGCATCAACAAGCAGCATTGCTGCCAGCGCCTTTTGGACATTGCCAAGAATCGGGGCGCGCCGGATAATGTTACCAGCGTGCTGGTACAGATCTGACGGAAGGAGAGAATCATGGATACTGATAAGTATATTGGCAGACTGCTGGATAACCGATACGAGATCAAAGAAGTCATCGGTATCGGCGGTATGGCCGTTGTATATAAAGCCCGCTGCCACCGGCTCAACCGGTTGGTAGCGATCAAGATATTAAAAGATGATTACAGCCGCGACGAGGATTTCCGCCGCCGCTTCCATGCGGAGAGCCAGGCGGTTGCCATGCTCAGCCACCCCAACATCGTTTCCGTTTACGATGTTTCCTCCGGCGAAGCGGACTATATCGTTATGGAGCTGATCGACGGCATCAGCCTGAAGCAGTATATGGAAATGAAGGGCATCCTCAACTGGAAGGAGACCCTGCATTTCGGTATGCAGATCGCCAAGGCTCTGGAGCATGCCCATTCCCGGGGCATCGTCCACCGGGACATCAAGCCCCACAATGTTATGGTGCTGAAAAACGGCTCCGTAAAAGTGACCGACTTTGGCATCGCCCGCATTATGAGCAAGGGCAACACCCTTACCAAGGAAGCTCTGGGCTCTGTGCATTATATTTCCCCGGAGCAGGCCAAGGGTGGCCGGGTGGATAACCGCTCGGATATCTACTCTTTGGGCGTTGTTATGTACGAAATGATGACCGGGCGGCCCCCTTATGACGGCGAAAGCCCCGTAAGCGTTGCCATTCAGCATATCAACGGCGGCGCGGCTGCCCCCTCTACCCTCAACCCCAATATTCCCAAGGGCCTGGAGCAGATCATTATGAAGGGCATGGGCCATGAGCCTGCGGATCGCTATGAAACCGCCACGGCCATGCTCTACGATATGGAAAAATTCCGCCAGGATCCTGCCTTTATCTTCCCCTATATGATCGCCGGCGCGGGCATTCCCAGCACAGATACCATGCCTTTGGGCACGGGTACGGCAGCTGCCGCAGCCGCCGCATCTCAGCGCCCCTCCGGCGCTTCCGCCGCGGCGCAGCAGGCCGGCGTTTCCCCTCAGCCGGGCGCTTCCGGGCGCACCGCTTCCGGCCGCGGCACTTCCGGCAACAATACCGGCCGTACCTCATCTTCCGGCAGCCGTGCCGGCCAGGCCGGAATGTCCAGCGTAGCCGCTGCCCAGGCCCGCCGGGCCGCCGCAGCCCGCCGCCGGGCAGAGGAAAAAGAAGAGCGCAACAACCGCATCGCCATGATCGCGGTGATCGTTTGTACCGTTGGCCTGTTTTTGGCCATTGCCATCATCCTGGGCGTATTGCTCACCGGGGATAAAAAACCCGCCAATGACCCTGCCACTACCGGCGTATATGTGCAAAGCTATGTAGGCCAGTATTGGGATGTGGTGGAAAACGAGCTGCCGAAGGATATTATCGTTACCGAAAAGCTGGTCTACCACGATTCCGTGGAAGCAGGCAAGGTCATCGAGCAGGATCCCGCAGGCGGCAGCGCCCTTGCCCCCGGCAGTTCCGTTACCTTTACCATCTCCATGGGCAAAGAGCCTTTGGAGAAGACTATGGAAACTCTTACCGGCGTAGAGCTTTCTACGGCGGAGAGCTTCCTGAACAATCTGGGCCTGAAATTCAACCTTTTGCCCATCCAGGAGTATTCCGATACGGTGGAAGCCGGCTGCGTTACCCGCACCGATCCGCTGCCCGGCCAGCCCCTGACCGATGGCCAGACCATTAAGATCTGGTACAGCAAGGGCCCGGAAACCGTTAAGGCCAAGGTGCCCAATGTAGTGGGCCGCCAGGTGGATGTGGCTCTGCGGGTGCTGGAGGGCAGCGGCTTTAAGTCCGTGATCCTGGAGCCCGTAGAATCCAACGAGGATAAGGACGAGGTAGTATGGATGTCCGTAACCTCCGGAGAGCTGATCGATGTAAACACCCAGATCATTCTCCAGGTGTCCAACGGCCCCACCACCCCGCCTCCTACCACACCGCCCCCCGCAACCACTACCCCCGCGCCTACCACTACCCCTGCGGAAACTACCCCCGCGCCTACTACTACCGCTTCCAACACCAGGCAGCTTACCTTCATCCTGGACCCGGAGCGGGAAGGGGATGTAACCGCCCGCATCGTCTGTAACGAGACCGGTGTGGAGATCTACAATCAGACGGTTTCCGTAGAGCAGGGCATGATCTATGTGAATGTAACCGGTACAGGCACAAGAACCTATACCCTTTACATCAACGGCGTAGAATACGATACGGAAACGGTTACTTTTTAACTATGAATGAAAAACTGACCGGGCGGATCGTCCGCTCATTAAGTGGCTTTTACGATGTGCAGACCCCTAAGGGCCTGATCACCTGCCGCGGCCGGGGCAGCCTGCGCCGCAGCGCCAGCCCCTTAACCGGCGATCTGGTGGAGATCACCCTGGAAGGCAAAAAGGGCATGGTGGAAAAGGTGCTTCCCCGCAAAAACAGCTTTATCCGCCCTGCGGTGGCAAATATCGAGCTTTTGGTGATCTTTGCCGCCAATGTCAACCCCGTTACCGAGCCTTTTCTCATCGACCGGGTGGCAGCCATCGCCGGGGACAAAGAGGTGCAGGTAGCCCTGTGCGTTACCAAGTGCGATCTTGACCCCGCTATCGACCTGATGCGCGTTTACAGCCGGGCGGGCTTCCCGGTGGTGCTGGCCTCGGCGGAAACCGGCCAGGGCGTGCAGGAACTGATGGCGCTGATCCGGGGCAAGGTTGTGGCCTTTACCGGCAATTCCGGCGTGGGCAAGAGCAGTATGCTCAATGCCCTTTGCCCCGGCCTGGGCCTTCCCGTGGGGGAGGTTTCCGAAAAGCTGGGCCGCGGCCGCCATACTACCCGCCATGTGGAGCTGTATGATCTGGGGGAGGGAACATTCGTAGCCGATACCCCCGGCTTCTCCTCCTTCGATACCGACCAGATGGAGGTATTGCTGAAGGAAAACCTGCAGTATGCCTTCCCGGATTTTGCTCCCTACTTAGGCGCTTGCCAGTTTCACGATTGCTCCCACCGCAAAGAGCCGGGCTGCTGCCTGCGCGCCGCCGTGGAAGGCGGCAATGTAGAGCCTACCCGCTACGACAGCTACCTGCGGCTCTACGAAAAAGCCGCCCAGATCAAAGCTTGGGAATTAAAATAATGCAGGGCGGCCGCTCGCTGCCGCCGTGGAACTATAATTATGTACCGCACCCTGCCTCTCCCTCTGGGAGAGGTGTCGGCGCAGCCGACGGAGAGGGCAAACTCTCTCCGAGAGAGCCAATATATGCCATAAAACCACCGGCCAAGCCGGTGGTTTTCCCAAATAAAGAGAGTGTTGCTATGGAAATTACCGATTTTTCTGCCCCGGAGCTGGATGTCTATGCCCGCCTGACGGAAAACCAGCTCCGCTTCCGGGACGAGCCGGAAAAGGCCATGTTTATTGCCGAAAGCCCCTTGGTGATCGGCCGGGCTTTGGATGGGGGCTATGAGCCTATCTCCATTTTGGTGGATACCCACCAGGCCCAGCACCAGGTTGCGTCCGTTTTGGCGCGCTGCCCGGATATTCCGGTTTATACCGCCCATATCGATGTGCTCAAGCAGCTTACCGGCTTTCCCCTTACCCGGGGGCTGCTGTGCGCCATGCGGCGGCCGAAGCCTGCCCAGGCGGAGGCGCTTTGCCGGGGCAAGCGGCGCATTGCCGTGCTGGAAAATGTAATGAATCCTACCAATGTGGGGGCGATCTTCCGCAGCGCCGCCGCGCTGAACATGGATGCGGTGCTGCTTACCCCAGGCTGCGCCGATCCCCTTTACCGCCGGGCCAGCCGGGTAAGCATGGGCACGGTGTTCCAAGTGCCCTGGGCCTACATAGAGGGGGATTACCTTGCCCGCTTGCACGCAATGGGCTTTGCCACCGCAGCCATGGCTCTTACGGACGACAGCCTGTCCATCCGCGATCCCCGGCTTGCCGGGGAGGAAAAGCTGGCCGTTATTTTAGGCACGGAAGGGGAGGGGCTTGCCCCCGAAACCGTTCAGGGGGCTACCTATACCGTTAAGATCCCCATGTCCCATGGGGTGGACAGCCTGAATGTGGCAGCGGCCAGCGCCGTAGCCTTCTGGGAGCTGGGCAGCCGCTGAATGCACGATTGTGGTTGACAAACTCAGCGGTATCTATTATCATTGTATTATCATAATCAAAGAGAGGGATCGTTATGTTTTGTAATTCCTGTGGTCATCAGAATGCTGACGGCGCCAGATTCTGCATCAATTGCGGCGCGGATATGTCCGCCGCTACCAGATCTGCCTACCAGCAGCCGAACTACCAGCAGCCGGACTATCAGCAGCCCGGTTATCAGCAGCCCAACTACCAGCAGCCGAACTACCAGCAGCCCGGCTACAACCCCTATGCTTCTACCGGCTATTCTCCCATGGGCATTTCCCGCCGGGAGATCATTACCTGCATCCTGCTGAGCATCGTTACCTGCGGCATCTACGGCATCTACTGGCTGATGTGCATGGTTGACGATCTGAACAAGGCCTGCAACGAGCCCCAGCCCACCACCGGCGGCACTGTTGTGCTGCTCACCCTGGTTACCTGCGGCATTTACGGCTTTATCTGGGCATACCGCGCCGGCGAACAGCTGTGCCGCGCCCGCCAGGCCCGCTATGGCTACCCCGGCGAGAACAACAGCGTGCTGTATTTGGTGCTTTCTCTGTTCGGCCTGAGCATCGTTACCTACTGCCTGATCCAGTCCGAGCTGAACAAGCTGGCTACCCAATGAAGCACCGGCTAAAAAAGTTAGCTATCTTAAGTGCAGCCCTCCTTTTGGCGGGCTGCATTTATGCATGGCTTTGCGATCTGCTGGGCTGGGGGATTCCTTGCCCCATCCGCCTGGCCACCGGGCTGCTTTGCCCGGGCTGCGGGGTCAGCCGTATGTGTATGGCCCTGCTGAGGCTGGATTTTGCCGCCGCCTGGCAGGCAAACCCGGCGATCCTCTGCCTGCTGCCTCTGCTGCTGGCCATCGCCGTGGATATGGCAGTGCGCTATGTGCGCACCGGCAGCGCCGCCGCCAAAGGCTGGTCAGCGGTTGCTACCTGGGTGGCCATCGTTGTGCTGGTCATCTTCGGCATCGCGCGCAACCTATAATATATAATGTATAGGCAGCTTGCTGTTGAGACACCACTGCACCTATTCGATGAGCGTAGGGACACCCGTCCCCGGGTGTCCGCATCTGCCCGCCGCCTAATTTTACCCCAGATCCAACATATTGTTTGCACATTGGCCTATTGTGTGCTATGATATGCTTACGAATATGCCAACGAGGTTATGCTATGGATTATATTGTTTTAGATATGGAGTGGAATCAGCCCTGGCCCGGCTCTCCCTCTGCCCGTCGGCCCTTGCCGGTTGCCATCAGGGGCGAGATCATCCAGATCGGCGCGGTGCGGGTTACCGAAGATCAAACCGTTGCCGACGAATTCCAGGTATTGATCGCGCCGAAGGTATACCGCCGGCTCAACCGCCGGGTAAGCAAGCTTACGGGCATTAAGGAATCCCGCCTGCGTGACGAGGGCGTGCCTTTCCAGGAGGCTATGGAAGCTTTTAAAGCCTGGTGCGGCCAGGATATTACCTTCCTTACCTGGGGTTTTGACGATATTACCGTCCTGCGGGAAAACCTGCGCCTTTACAATATGGACGAGAGCTTTACCGACCGCTGGTACAACGCCCAGATGATCTTCAACGCCCAGACTGACGGCTCCAACTCCCAAAAGGCCCTGAAGACCGCCATGGAGATCTTTGACATTCCTGCGACCCGCCCTGCCCACGATGCATTGGGCGATGCCTACCATACCGCCCTGATCTGCGCCCGGCTGGACCTGAAAAAGGGCACTCAGGAGTATACCAAGGCCCTTAAGGAGCATGAAAACGGCTTCCACGGCGCGGAGCTTCCCGGCTGCATCGCCCGCCAGGTGTTTTATGACTATGCCGATAAAGCCGCGGCCCTGGCAGCCATGTCCGGCCCGGAGAATATCTGCCCTACCTGCGGCGCCAGGATGCTGGGCTCCCGCTGGTTTGCCCAGCCCGGCCACCGGTATATGGACCTGGCCACCTGCCCGGAGCATGGCAAGTTTTTGATCCGTGTGCGCCTTTCCGAGCAGCCGGAAGGTACGGTGCGGGTAAGCCGCCTTACCTATGAAGCTACCTCCCAGGCCGCCGAGGCCTACGCCCGCCGGGCGGAAAAGGCAGACCCCGCCGAGGAAAACCGCCGCCCCAGCTCCCAGCGCCGTCGCCGCCGCCGCTCCAAGCTGCCGGAAACCAAAGATTGATGTTTTCAAGCCTCCCCGGTTGGGGAGGCTTTTTCGCCCCCCGCCTTACGGCCAGCGAATATGTGCCGTCAAAGCCGGTAGGGCGGGGGGGTGCCCCCGCCGCTTACCGCCCCCACGGGCGATAGATATAAGATATAAGATATAAGTTATAAGATATAAGATAACGGCGGCAGCAAGCGGCCGCCCTACGGTAGCAGAATGTAGGGACCGTGGTGCTCCGCGCAGCGAATCCCAATATATATGATTGCCAGTGGCAATCATACCATAATTTATGTCCTCGACGGTCCTTTTCCGCTCCACCCTTCGCAGGGGCGATCCGTGATCGCCCGCCAAACCCTCTCCGTCACGGCTGCGCCGTGCCACCTCTCCCAAAGGGAGAGGCAGCTGCCCTACGGCTTATCGAATATGTGCCGCCAAAGCCAGTAGGGCGGGGGCTTGCCCCCGCCGCATACTGTACCCCAGGGGTGTTTCGTCAGAAACTACAAATATTGCCCCTTGTTTTTGACACCTTGGACAACCCAACCAAAATCCAGTGGAAAAAATTTTCATTTTTTTACCCCCTTTTGATTGACTTTACAACTCATAGGGCGTATAATGATACCCGTAATATAGGGAAAATAGCAACCATGGGGTCTTTCTATCCTTTTTTAGGGCCGACCCGCCTAAAAACCGATGCAAAGAGCCTGCTTGCAGATTTCCCAAATACCCTTAAATGGGGAGGTAATTTCTATGAATGAAAGAAGAGTAAGCCTGGGCAACAGAGCGCTGTCTCTGCTGCTCGCCCTGGTCATGGTCATCGGCCTGCTGCCTGCTGGTATTTTCAGCGTGTCTGCTGCCGATTCCACGGTTGCTACTACCGCGGCCAGTGTGGAAGAAGTTCGCGAATATGCAGCCAGCTTGTTGGCAGAAAGCTATGCGAATGCAGGCACCAACAGCGAGTTGAGCTGGACCACTGAAACCGGTAAGGGCGACAACTGGCGCTACTATACCGGCGTTATGATGGATGCTATGCTCATGCTGGGTGTTAATTCAGATAACGATGTTACCAATTCTAAGGGTAACGCTCTGGAATTTGCCCAGGTCTTTATGGACTTCAATATTGATGATGATGGAGACATCACTAAATGGCACGGTGGCGAGCTGGACTCCGTTCCACCTGCGCTGAGCCTGTTGACCATTCTGGACAGCGCTGGTGTGGATGCTGCGCATCGTGCGGATTATGAGGAGGCCATTCATTTCGTTTACAACGAGATCATGAATCAGACTTCCTATTCTAATTGCGGCGGTAACTTCAAGCATAAGGAAAGCGGTTGGGATACTTGGAACATCGGTCTGGACGGCATTTACATGGCCCAGCCCTTCCTGATGAAGTATGCCAATGCCCTGGAATCCGGCAAGATTACCAACGCCGATGCTTCTGCCTCCGAGATTTATGAGGAAGTATACAACCGGCTGATGTGGGTTGCAGACACCATGTACGATTCCAATACCAAGCTGTATCACCACGGCTGGAATGTCTCCGGCAACAAGGGCAACGGCGTATTCTGGAGCCGTGGTATTGGTTGGTACGCAGCGGGTCTTGTTATGTGTATCGACATGATGCCCGATGGTCAGTATAAGACCAATCTGATCGGCAAGCTGCCCAAGCTGTTTGATGGTATGATGCAGTATCAGGACAGCAATACCGGCCTATGGTATAACATTGTTAATACTACTGAAAAGGTAGTCACCAGCGGTGATAACAAAGATAACTATAACCGGCTGGAGACTTCCGGCTCCGGTCTGATGGCCTACGCCATGATGAAGGCCTATGTCGAGGGTTGGGTTGGTTCTGCATACGGTGAAGCCGGTCTGAAGGCGTTCAACGGTATTGCTGCTAACAAGTTGAGCAATAATAAGCTGAAGGATATCTATAAGCAGTCCGGCGTTGAAACCGAACAGTCCGGCTACTGTAAATACGCCTATGTCGATGACGAAGCCAAGGGTTCCGGTGGCGTTCTGATGGCTGCTTCCGTGGCAGAAGAAGCTGCGGCAAAGCTTAACGGCACTACCTACGGTGGCGAGCGGTTCGTCATCGGTGTAGTTAGTGCGCCCGAAATGACCATCGTTGCAGGCGGCAGCGTGGATACCTCCAACATCAAGGTTACCCTGGTGGGCAATCAGGGCAGCATCGCCAACGGCGTTGCCAACCAGATGAACTATGAAGTGGGCCCTGCCAGCAACGGCAAGGCTACCGTCACCGTATACAACGGCGATATCGCCATCGATACCTTCCAGGTCAATGTGGTCGATGCCAACACCCCCGCCACCGGCGAGGGCACTCTGCCTGTCCAGACTGGAACGTCTACTGTTCCTTCCAATCCTTCCTTTACTGCCGGTAGTTTTGTAAAGGTTAAGGATGCCAGCACAGGCAGCACTGCAACTGGATATCACAGAGTTGCAATTCCTACGACTGGAAACCAATATGTTCTTGCAAAGACTGGTGATTCGTCCACTCAGGGCACAGCTACGGTTAGTGGTACAAGCCTTGTAGGAACACAGGTTAATACGAGCACATATAGTACCGTTGATGGACAGAAGGTATATCCGCTTGCCACCGTTTCTGGAAAAACGGATCCTTGCCATTGGCTGGTTGATGGGCAAGGCAGAATCTATACGATTATCAACGGAACTAATTATTATGTAAAGTTTACAGGAACGGATTCTGGCGATAAGGAACTGGTTACTTCTGAGAACGATGCTTCCGTATTTACCTTCTCTGGAAGTGCCAATAGTACAGTTGTTCAAACTACTGTGAACAACACAACCTTATACATGGAAATTGACAGCAACGGCATGAGGCCTAATACCAGCAGCAAGAAGATTTGCGTGTATCAAAAGCTTTCTTCTGACGCCACCCCCGCCGTCTATGCCAAGCTGACCGGTAGCGAGGGCCTGGTTTATGCCCTTGGAACCTCTGCCGATACCATTTCCAGCGCCATCAAGGCCAGCACTGCTTTCAGCGTTCTGGTAGCTGACAATGCCGATGGCACCGATACGGAAACTGTTGCCATGAGCAACTCTTTGGTAACGGTTACAGCTCCCTCCGGCTATAACGCCAATACCGCCGGTACATACAGCTTTGTTGTCAAGTACGACGGCAAAGATATCGGCACCATTCCTGTTGTGCTTTATGACAGCGCATCTGGCATCACCAACTACGATGTAGACTTTGCTGTTACTCCCGGTGCGGTTGTAGCCAATGTAGGCGATGCCAACAAGCAGCTCAATGTTTCCGCCTTTACCGTAGGCAACCTGGGCGGCATCGGCTATACCGTTAAGTACAGCGGCGGCTCCTCCTCTATTGCTACCGTTACTGAGGATGGCCTGGTGAGCTTTGTTGGCGCAGGCTCCACCACCATCACCGCCACCGTTGTTGCCATTACTTACGACGGCAAGAGCTATGATTCCGCCGATTTCGGCTCCATCACTGCTACTATTCCCGTAGTGGTCAATGGCGAAGCTGTAGAGGAAAAGGTTACCTATTCCCTTACCGGCCTTTCTGTTCTCCCTAACAGCGTTACCGTAGGCGATACCGCCCAGGCCACTGCCACCGCAGCTGCCAGCGATGCTTCCGGCAACCATAGCTATACCTTCACCTATGCCATCAGCGGCTCCGGCGCTTCCATCAATGCATCTACCGGCGCCATCACCACCACCGCTGCCGGTACCTATACCGTTACCGCCACTCTGGCCAAGGTAGACGGCGACGGCGCCTTTAATAAGGGCACCGTTACCAAGACCACTACCTTCACCGTAGTGGAAGCTGATGAGCCCACCACGCCTCCCTCCGGCGATATTTCTGTACCCTCTGTGAATGCCGACACGGTCTACACCAGACTGACTGCCCTTTCCGACAAGTACACCTATGTTGTCATCGGAAGAAACAGCAGCCAAAGAACGGCTACCCACGGCACCGACCCCGGTGTACAGGAAGCTGCCTGGACTTCCGTTGAAGGCGGCTGGAAGTACGGTGCTGCTGCCCATATCTGGGTGATCGAAAAGATCGACAACAGCAGCAACTACTACATCTACTACATGGATGGCACCACAAAGTACTATCTGAACGGCAATGGCACCAATAACCTTGTTTGTGCCACTACCCCTGCTACTCAGTGGACTATCACCTTCAGTGGTGAGCAAGCAGATGTCAGGGTTGCTTCTGGCACTCATGGCAATGCGGATAACCGTATTTACCTGAACATTGACGGATCCAACGGTCCCAAGTTCGAAAGCAGCGCCCAGAGCCTGAACCTATATGCGCCGGTCAATGCCGGCTCCGATGAGCCTCATGAGCACAGCTACACCGCCTCCGTAACTACTGAGCCCGGCTGTGAGACTACCGGTGTTCGCACCTTCACCTGCTCCTGCGGCGATAGCTACACCGAGACCATCGCCGCCACCGGCCATAGCTGGGGCAGCGGCGTTGTGACCACCCAGCCCGGCTGTGAGAGCACCGGCGTGCGCACCTACACCTGCGCCAACGACTCCTCCCACAAAAAGACCGAGAGTATCCCCGCTACCGGCCACAACTATGTGAACGGCACCTGCTCCAACTGCGGCGCGGCCGATCCCAATTACCAGGAGCCTACGACTCCTGCCCCTGTTGGCAACGAGTATGTGATCGCCGACGCAATGGTGAACGGCAATCAGTACCTGTTCAGTAACAACAATGATACGGGTAGAGCAGCATACTGGACTGGCTCTGCCTGGGCGACCGGCACCATTACCCGCACCGCGGTCAGCGGCAAGGAGAACACCTATACCATCGAATCCTCCACCGGCTTCACCCTGTTCACCTGGGAAGCTACCGGCACCAACACCGGTTACTTCTACAGCATCGTCAATGGCAACAAGGTGTATCTGAATGATGATGGTAAGCTTGCCGCTACCAGCAAATCCGATGCTACTGTGTTTACCGTAGATCTGGCTAACGGCATCGTCAAGGGCGATAACAACATGTGGCTGAAGGTTGATAGCGGCGCGCTGAACTTCAAGAGTAGCGAAAGCGATGGAAAAACTATGCAGCTACTCACCCCCACCTCCGGCGGCACCACCCCCGATCCGGATCCCGATGATCCCGATGTACCTACCGGTTCCGGCTTCGTTCTGGATACCAGCGGCAATGTGGATATGAATGATGGCGAGTACATCATTGTTGCCAAAAACGGCGATAAGTACTATGCTCTGCAGAACGGCGACAGCGCCCCTGTTGAGGTTACCGTTGTCAACAGCAAGGTAAATATCAGCTATGCAGAGGCTGCCAACCTTATCTGGATCTTCGACGAGACCCATATCTACAATATTAAGGGCACACCGGATAACAAAGATGATGATAGATATCTGCGTAGCGACAGTGCACCCTCCAAGGGTAACAGCAGCGATAAGAACAGCAAGGTAACTGTTATCGATGCAGCTACCGGTGCTTACGGTATCAATCTGGAAAACAGCGGCCGCTATCTGTACTATGATGGCGAAAAGTTTACCCGCGCCGGTTCCTCTGACGGTGTGCAGACCATCTACCTGTATAAGTGGAGCGGCTCTGAATCTGGTGAAACAGTTGTTACGCCCTCCAGCGCCACCGTCAGCCCCAGCACCGTCAATGTCGCCAACTCCGGCACCGTTGACCTGTCCGGCGTGACCATGGAAGTCACCATGTCTGACGGCTCCAAGAAGACCGTCCAGAGCAGCAGCCTGACCTACAATGTCAGCGGCATCAACACCGCAATCGCCGGCACCTACACCGTGCCCGTCAGTTACACCGAAAACGGCAAGACCGTTTCCGCAAATGTGACCGTAGAGGTTGCAGCTGCTTCTTCCGGCACCACCACCAGCGATCTGTGGAAGCATAACTTCTCCGTGGACGGCGACACCGACGCGGATAAGTGGTACAACATCTCCGCCAATTACACCAACTCCTATAGCGGAAGCTATGGCGATCTGGACTTCGACAGAGCGATGAAGATGGAATCTTCCACCAAGGTCACCTTCACCGCCCCCAATGCGGGTACCTTCACCCTGGTATTTGATACCGAGGATTCTCCAGGCCACAGCGTCTATCTGACCGATCCTGACGGCAAGAAAACCAGCTATACCGTTCCCAGTGACGGTGTTCTGGAGATCGACCTGGCAAAGGGAGGCGAATACCTGCTGCAGAAGAACAGCGGCTCCAGCTTTGTATTCTATATGGAATACGCCTCCGCTGTTACCGACGGCATCCAGGTCACTGCCCCCGGCACTCTGTACATTGCCGGCAGCTCCGGTGTTCTGAACCCCACCCATGAGCTGCAGTACACCGTAAAGCACAATAACGAGACAATCACCAGTGGCTATACCATCGAGTGGTCTGTGCTGGACAGCAGCGTTGCTACTATCAACAGCAGCGGCGTGATCACCGGCTGGAAGCCCGGCACCACCTCCGTCACCGCCAAGGTGACCATGAGTGATGGCACCGAGTATACCGCCACCGTTCCTGTGACCGTTGCCGGTCCTTCCGTCAATGCCACCGAGGAAATGGCCCTGATCTTTGGCGAGAGCGGCAGCGATTCCGCTGCCATCTCCGCCACTGTGATTGCCGGCGGTATCGCCGTCAGCAGCGGTAACTTCACCCTGGGCTATAAGTCTGGCGATGACAACATTGCTACTGTGGATGAATACGGCAATGTCACCGCCCAGGGCGCAGGTACTGTTACCATCTACACCTACATCAAGACCGTAAACGGTCACACCGTTTACGATGGCGACGGCACCACCACCCAGCCTCCCTACTTCGATTCCACGGTGGTTACCGTAACGAAGAAGGAAGTAACCAACGCCACTCTGAACTCCTACGACTATGTTGCAAAGGTTACCAATACCAGCGATGACTACAGCAACATCCAAGCCGCCCTGGCAGATCTGGAGCTGAACATCTATTTCAACACCGGCGATTCCATCGAAGGAATTAAGTGGAACAATCCCAATCTGACCATTGACCTCTCCAAGGTGGATCCCAGCAAACCCGGTATCCAGACCGCTCTGGTCACCTATAAGGACTCCACCGACAACGTGCTGTTCCTGGATACCATCTGGATCCATGTCGAGGACTTTGATCCTTCCAATTATGATGGCGTTATCACCCTGGAAGACGGCATCCACTATGTGCTGGATAACGATGGCATCAACGAGAACGAAGAGTATATCATCGTTGCGGGTAACGGCGAGATCGCTCTGAAGAACCCCAGCGCCACCTCCACCGGCTCCACCGGTGCCAGCGGTGCCGCCGTAACTCTGGCAAACGGTGTCCTGGCCTCCAAGATCGGCTCCGGCAATCTGTTTGGCGGCGATGCCGTGGATTACCTGACCATCAGCGAATCCGACGAACAGCAGGCTGCCTGGCTGCTGGATACCTTCGTTACCAATGTCACCTGCCCCGACGGCGTGGTTCGCACCCAGCTCAACGCCTCCAACCTGAGCCGTTATCTGGGCAGCGGCGACTCTGAGACCCAGCTCATCCACGCCAATGCTGACCATGTCTATCTGGAAGCCGTTTCCGTACCCGATGGCGAATACCGCATCGTTCTTGGCTTCGGCGACAATAACGCCCCCTATTACCTGGGCTATGTGGACGGCGTCTGGACCGCTACCACCGAGGCTGAATCCGTATACATGTACAACAAGCATGTGGAGTTTACCGATGACTATGGCATCGACTACTCTCTGGATCCCACTACCCTGAACATCCCCGCAGGCTTTGTGGCGGAAGCCATTGTTCCCACTGTGATTTTCAATGAAAACACAGAAGAACCTGTTGATGCAGACGACTATACCATCGTTTGGTCCTCCAGCAACCCCTCCGTTGCTGTCGTAGACCAGAACGGTGTGGTCACCGGTCTGAAGCCCGGCACTGCCACCATCTACGCAACATTGTATGATGTTTACGGCATGGCGGTTGTCTGTACCACCCATAACGTTCCCTACATCACCAAGACTGTGGATGTCACAGTTGTTGGCTCTGATCGTGTACCCATGCTGGATCCCGCCTACCTGGAGATCGGTGTCGGCTCCATGCCCAACCTCACCAAGGTTGCCATTAAGATGACCTATGAGGGCGCAGATCCCAGCTTTGGCGAAGCCGTTCCCTTCGACCAGCTGAACTTCAAGCTGGCGGATGCCACCGGTGTTGCCGATGACGGCACTGCCATGGATCGCTTCGACAACACGGTACCCGGCACCTACTATGTTCCCGTAGCCTACGCAGGCGATACCTACACCCTGACCATCCATGTGGTTGAGGATCCCTTCGCAGGCCTGGAAGAAGCAGATGTCATCCCCGGCTATCCCGATGCGGGCTCTGTGCGTATGAACAAGACCGCGGAAGGCGTGCTGGACTTCACCGCCACCGGCGTTACCAAGATCGAGCTGACCGCAGCGGGCGTTTCCACCAAGTCCTCCGTTGACGTAGTTCTGATCGTTGACGTGTCTAACTCCATGGGCTGGTCCATCGACTGGTTCGAAGGCATGACCGAGGACGAACTGGCCAATGCCAACGACTTTAACAAGGGTCCCGCAGGCGGCGCCAGCGGCACCGATAAGCTGGATATGGCTATGCAGACTGCGGATCACTTCGCCGATATCCTGCTGAATGTGGACGGCGGCGACAACACCCTTACCTTCGTCACCTTCGCCGGTGCCGACCGTGACCACGGCGGCTCCAGCGACCATGTGGACTCCGTAAGAACTCCCATGGTGGGCATCAGCGACTATTCCATCGCGTCTCAGGTCTTTGCCGATACCAAGTTTACCAATGTCCGTTATCTGGACGGCAGCGAGGAAGCCGGTGAATATACGCTGACCATCGGCGGCTACGATGATGATGACTACGGCGAGGCCTCCGTCTCCGGCTCCAACC
The DNA here is from genome assembly GCA_017437095.1 of Oscillospiraceae bacterium. GTDB lineage: Bacteria > Bacillota > Clostridia > Oscillospirales > Oscillospiraceae > Faecousia. Next base: position 13,136 of record JAFSBW010000011.1, on the reverse strand, counting down.
GCGGCAACACCAACTACGACTTTGCCTTCGGCGAAGCCATTGACGCGATTGCCCAGCTGAAGGCCAAGTATGCTGCCAACAACAACGGCAAGAGCTACGACGAATCCGGCCGTCAGATCCATGTGGTCTTCATGACCGACGGTGCTCCCTCTCACTATAACAGCCAGAATGCCAACGGCAGCGCCGATACCCTGTGGAGCGGCTCCGATAAGTATTCCAAGCCCGACAGCGTCAGCGAATCCAGCTGGCTGGAATACATCGAGAACTACAACCTGCTTGCCACCGAGCTGAGAAGCCAGGTGGACAGCGCCTATGTTGTCGGCTTCGATATGGCCCACGGCGGCTTCAGTACCTACAGCTATGAGCTGAATGAGATGGAGCGTGTTCTGGCAGGTCTTGTCAAGAACACCGCGCTTCCCGTAACCCTGGCGGACAACGAGCAGGAACTGAATGATTACCTGACCACCCTGGCCCGTGCGCTGGCTTACGCCGGCACCAACGCCCAGGTCACCGATACCATCGGCGGCGATTTCTCCCTGTTTACCGGCACCAGCATGTACTCCTCTGATATCACCTCCGGCGGTATCATGAGCGCGGAAACTCTGGCGGCTATGCAGGCCATGAGCTTCCCCATCACCGTCAATTCCTACACGCTGGTAACCGCCTCCGATCTGAACAAGAGCATGTCCGTGATCATGAATGACGGCTCTATCCAGACCGTTACCGTCAAGGATGAGCATCTGGGTCTGCGTGTCAATGAAGCTCCCGAAATTCTGGAGCAGATTACCTTCTCTGCAGACGGCACACAGGCTTTCTCCAGCCTGAAGGGCGAGAGTGTCAACATTATGACCGTCAACGCCAAGGGCGAGCGGGTCATCGATGCCGAGACCTTCACCTACACCGCTACTCTTGATACCGTGATGCACGAGGGCGTGGCAACCGTTCACGCCAAGGACGAGCAGATCGTCTGGAAGATCGGTACTATCACCGATAAGGAAGTGGCCATGGAGTACTACGCCTACCTGGATGGCTCCCTGGATAACCCCAGAGAGGCTGTTGCCGGCGTATACGCCACCAACGAATATGCTTATGTCGAGTACATCGATGTTTACGGCAAGTATGTTAAGCGCTACTATGGCGTTCCCCAGATCGCTTGGGGCGCAGGTAACGTTACCGTTCGGTTCTTCCTGGTCAACGCGCAAGGCCAGTATGTCAACCGCGCGGGCGTGCCCTTCACCAACCCCGCTAACCGTATCTTCCTGGATGGCCGCGCCTACTATGAGGCTGAGCTGAATAACCATGTCACCTTCACCGCTCTGGATGCGCTAATCCAGGCAGGTCTGGCAGGTAACAACGCCCTGTACGATGTGACCGCCAGCGCAACCGTAACCAACTCCACTACCGCTGGCCAGGGCAGCGTTGCATGGGTCAAGAACGACGACCTGAACAATATCGAAAACCTGCTGACCTATGTGGATTCTTCCAATGGATTCCACTCCAGCGTCGTCATCGATATCCCTGTTATCATGACCGACTTGGGTGAGTCCCTCCGGCCTATGGCTGGCGAGACTGTTGTGATCGATTATGGCAAGGCCGTGGAAATCAACATGTTCTCCAGTGAAGAAATGCCCTATGTTCGGGGCTATGCTGATGTGCGCAACCCCGACCAGGATGGCACCAAGTACTGGTACACTATGGAGGTTGTGGGCTTCGCCACCTACTCCAGCAGCTTTGATCTGAAGGACTATGTGAAGGCCGGTTCCTTCACCAATACCTTCGCTACTGCCAACGGTAATTACTCCATCATCAGCGCTAATGGTAATACTCAGGTAAAATTCACTCCCAACGGTATTATGAATGGCGTGGATCAGGTGTTCGTAGCCATCGCTTTCCAGGAATACGAGGCTATTGATAATGGTGACGGCACCTACAGAAAGGGTGAGATCAACAAGGACTGGGTGTACTACATGTACAAGCCGCTCACAGTCATTCCCGCCCATGTGGTTCACTACGAAACCGCAGGCAACACCGGCGGCTCCTTCGTTCTGACCAGTGGTACTAATAATAAGTGGACTTTGATTTCGGAAGACGGTTACACCCTGAATAACACCCAGGCCGACGGCGGCAACGATCCTGACCTGTACGGCTACGACAGCTCCTACGCCAATGACAAGTTCTTCTCCGCTGGCAGCAGCCAGTATGTCCTGGGTGAGGGCGTAGGCGTGACCACCGCCAGCTTCACCTTCACCGGCACCGGTTTTGATATCATCAGCCGCACCGGCGCACAGCAGGGCATGATTCGCGTAACTGTTATGCAGGGACAAACCAAGGTTAAAACCCAGATTGTCTTGAATAAGGGTGCGAACGAGCTGTATCAGATTCCTGTTGTATCCATCGATGGGCTGACCTGGGGCACCTACACCGTTATCATTGATGTTTACCAGAGCAGAACTACCCCGGCGGCTCTGTCCAACGGCGGCCAGTTCTACTTCGATGCGGTACGCATCTACGGTACTATGGACGGTGGCGCGAACAAGACCATTGCAGACGCTGCTTACGCAGCTGACAATGAGCTAAATGCAGTCATTACCGAAATCCGCAACCTTCTGATCACTTCCGATACCTTCAAGGGTATGGGCGAAGACGGAATTACCAACGGCACCGTATACGTTGAGTCTACCCCCAACAATCAGTATGGCGATTACGAGGGTAATATCGCTCCCGAAACCCCCGCAAACATCACCAATGTATCTGATTACAAGGCGGTTGGCCCCAACAACGAAGTATACCTGAAGCAGAACAACGGCGTAGCATTCCTGGTATACTCTGCCGAAATGCCCGCCAGCTTTGATATCGGCGCCAAGTCTGTAAATGGCACCGAGGTTAAGTTGCAGGCTTATGTAGTTCCCTACAGCGCCAATCCTGCAGCATCTGGCGCAACCCTGACCAAGACCGTTGCCACCGGCACTGATATGTACTACGATCTGGTAGACGGCAAGGACCTGAGCAACTACTTTACTCTGGCTACCGTAGACGGCAAGACCGGCTACTTCGCTTATGTCGTGGTTACCAACACCGGCACCGGTATCCTGTCCGTTACCGATATCAAGCTGGCTTACGGCGCTAACGCCGATACTGTTCAGGTGGAATCCTTTAGTTTCATGGTGGACAATAGAGCTGCAAAGCTGGCTATCAGCATTATCAGCGCCAACGATCCTGCTGCGGTTTCCCTGCAGAAGGGTGAGGACGGCAACTATTACTACTATGTAAACGGTGTTGCCGAGGAAGGCTTCACCGGTCTGGTTGCCAACTCCACCGGCACCTGGTATGTTGTTGACGGAAAGGTTGACTTTACCTGCAACGGTGTGATAGAATTTAATGGCGATTCCTACTACATCCGCGGCGGCTGCGTTAACACTGCTGTCAACGGCCTGAAGAAGGTTGACGACCAGTGGCTGAACTTCAGCAAGGGTAAGGTTACCGCCGGCTTTGTGGGTCTGGTAGAGGTTAACGGCATGAAGGCCTATGTAGAAAGTGGCCCTGTCAACTTCAACTTCACCGGCGTGGTTGAAGATAACGGCATTGCCCACTATGTACGCTACGGCATCTGGGCCAGCACCTATACCGGCCTGGTTAGAGATTCCGACGGAAGCTGGATCTACATTGCCAATGGCGTTCAGGATACCGCATTTACTGGCTTTGCCACTTATGGCAGCAATTGGTGGTATGTGGAAAATGGCGCTGTAGATTTTACCTTTACCGGAACTGTAGATGGTTACGCTGTTAAGAACGGTCTGGTTAGCGCCAGTACTCAGAATTAAGGAGGGAATAGCAATGAAAAGAGAATATATCAAGCCTTATCTTGCAGTAGAATCCTTCCAGCTGGATGCTGCTCTTGCAGGCAGCTGTACCGATGGCGGCGGCGAGTCGATTAACCACTATCAGCATTCTTGTGTAGATGAAGTTTACGGCTTCTTTAGCTCCCAGTGTGACACCAACGTTACCGATGAGAACAATGTGGACGACAAGCTCTGCTACCATGGGCCCATAGACGATTTGGCTGGCCTTTTCCTGTCATCCTGATTGTTACCTGCCAAACTAATATAACGGGGGCTTCGGCCCCCGTTATCTCCTACCAATGGTTCTATTCGGCGTCTGTTTGCCCTCGGCAGGCCGGCGCCGAAACTCATTTCCGCAAAGGAGGAAGCTGTATATGGAAGCCTATATGCTAGGTGGCCTCTTGGTTCAGTTTGATACCGCAGGCTATCCCTTTAAGCCCGGCATTTTTATGGAGCGTTTTCGATATACGGGGCCATGGAAGGGACAGACCCTTTTGCTGCAGGCCCATATTGAGCCTTTGGCTCTCTATACAGCATATCCAAAGCTTGGAAGCGGCGAATTTCATGATATTTACGATGTGAATGGAGAGCCGCTGATTGTTTACCATTGGGCATACTTAAAAAATGCATATGCCGTATGGGCGGAGCGGGATAGGGGTCATGTTTGCAGCTTTGACCCGGAGATTTTTAACCAGCCGCCTATGGATGCGGATTGGTTTTTTGGCATTTCCGGCCTGCAAAAGGCACTGCTGCATCAAAACCGACCTATTCTCCATGCATCTTATGTAGGTTGGCAGAATCAGGCAATTTTATTTGCGGCGCCTTCCCAAACGGGAAAATCTACCCAGGCGAGCCTCTGGCAGCAATATGCCGGAGCTGATATTATCAACGGAGACCGTGTACTCCTCGGCAAAGACCAGGGGCGTTGGTATGCCTACGGTTACCCGAACTGCGGTTCTTCCAACATTTGCAAGAATATTCACCTGCCGATCCGGGCGATTGTAATTCTCCGGCAGGGGCAGGATAATGTAATACAACCATTAACCCAAGGGCAAATTTCCCGCAATTTGGTGGCAGGCTTCGCGCTGCACCGCTGGCAGGATAAGGATATAGATTTGGCCTTTTCCTTGGCGCAGGATATTGCTTGCCAGGTTCCTGTGCTGGAGTTTTGCTGCCGTCCGGATTCAGACGCTGTAGCAAAGCTGCGGCAATATTTGGAGGACACAGACTGTGGAAAAATACAGTGATTACCTATATGCAAAGGCATCCCATCAGCGCATCCCCCTGGGAGGCGCCTTTGAGCTTTCCCCGGTGTGCAATTTCGCCTGCAAAATGTGCTATGTTCGCAAAACACCGGCGCAAATCCGTGCAGAGGGAAAGCGCCAGCTGGATTGGCAGGAGTGGGTCTCTCTTGCAGAGCAATGCCATAAGGCCGGCACGCTATTTCTGCTGCTTACTGGCGGCGAGCCCTTTTTGTACCCTCATTTCCGGGAGCTGTATATCCAGCTACATAAAATGGGATTTTTGCTTTCCATCAATACCAATGGAACGCTGATTGATGAAGCTACCATTGCCTGGCTGAAAGAATATGCACCCCATCGGGTAAACATTACGCTTTACGGCGGCAGCGAGCAGACTTATGAAAGAATTTGCGGTAGCGCCTCCGGCTATCACCGGGCGGTAGCCGCCATCCGTGGATTAAAAGAAGCCGGAATCCCTGTAGTGATCAACGCCAGTATGATTCCGGAAAATGCCGGGGATCAGGAGGCTATTTTACAATTCGGCAAGGATTTGGGGCTGAATGTCCGCATGGCAACCTATATGTTCCCGCCCTCCAGGCGGGAAACTGAGAAAACAGACTCTCGGTTTACCCCGGAGGAGGCTGCTGCTATGTTTGTGCACAAGGCCAAGTTTTTGCAGCATTCCCAGGACTATGTGCGCTGGCTCTCCAGCCAGGTCGCTGAGGAAAAAGTTCAAGAGGGAAACGATTGGGGAAATCATCGTGAGGATTATATGCAATGCCGGGCAGGCAGAAGCAGTTTTTGGATAAGCTGGGATGGAACCATGACCGCCTGTGGCATTATGCCATTCCCTCTGCAGCTTTATCCCTTCCTGGAGCCCTTTGCGGATTGCTGGAATAAGCTCACCGATGTTGTGCGAACAACTCCGGTACTCTCCGGCTGTAAAAACTGTCCACGCAGAAAGCTTTGCAAGCCTTGCGTGGCTATGATTTACACCGAAACCGGGACTCCTGACCAAAAGGCGCCCTATCTTTGCGCTATGGCCCAGTGCGCTCAGGATATGATGAGAAAGGAATTGGAGGTAATTAAGTGTGAAAAAGCAGAATAAGATTGTTTTGCTGGCGTTGCTGGCGGTTGTGTTTGTGGCGCTGGTGGTGGCAGCCATTGTTCTGGGCACCGGTTCGAATAAGGATGGGGGAAATCCCCATGCTAGTGCCCAGCAAAAGCAAACCACTCCTAATTCCTCAGATTTTCCGATGAATACCACCCCGGGAGAAACCACTGTACACCAAGAAACCTTGGATGGGGACAATATCCCTACCGTGGAGATCCAGGATCAGGCACAAGGCAGCTATGAGCAGTGGCTTGCCGCTGCGGCATATAACGGCGGCTACATGCTCCATATGGAGGCAAACCAGATGCATATCTATGTGGCATCGGAAACGGATATGGCAAATAAAGCCGATAGTTTGGGCGTTTATTTGAGCGTTGAGGAAAACGGCGTCCAATACCTCTATCAATGCCTTCCCTTGGAAGAAGAGCGAACTCAGGCAGGAACAGTAGACCTGAGCACGCAAGATTTAGGCTATGCCACCTTTGATGCCATTGAAATTGGCTCTGTGGACCTGTCTGGTATGACCGAGCTGAACGAGGTGGATTTGCAAATCTATATTGACCAGACCATGCTTCCTACATTAACCATCCACTAAGGAGCTAGCTATGAGATTAAAATTTGAGTTTAATGTGCGGCAGATCGCCGGGGAGTATATCCTGGTGCCTATGGGCGTGGCTGCCCTGGAGTTTTCCGGCATGGTCACCACCAATGCGGTGGGGGCGCTGATTTTGGAAAAGCTGCGCCAGGATACCACCCCGGAGCAGATCTGCCAGGCTATCTGCCAGGAATTTGAGGTAGACGAAGCCACCGCCCGGGAGGATATGGAGCAGTTTTTGGCCGTAGTAGAAAAGGCCGGGCTGCTGGAAAAGTAACGCAAGTCTCCCTTAAAGTAAGAGCCGCTGCGCCGAAAAGGCCGCAGCGGCTCTTTTGCGGCCTTTTGCCCATTTGCAAGCGGATCATTCGCCCAGCAAAATCATTCGTCCGCCGCCGGTAATATGGCGGCAGCCGGAGAGGCAAAAAATAATGGGGGAAAAAGTCGATTTTTCCGTTGACTTTTCCCCCGTTTTAGGATATATCTATAGTTGTCAAATTATACAAAGAAATGGGGGAGGATAATGTCCAAAGAACTCATTCGGCTTCGTGATCTGGTCATGGAGTTCGACGGAGAACGCATTCTCGACAGTATCAATCTTTATATCAACGACCATGAATTTTTAACCCTGCTGGGCCCTTCCGGCTGCGGTAAGACCACTACTCTTCGCCTGATCGGCGGCTTTTTGAAGGCCACCAGCGGCGAAGTGCTTTTTGACGGCCAGGAGATCGGCGATGTGCCGCCCTATAAGCGCCAGGTCAATACCGTTTTCCAGCGCTATGCTCTGTTCCCGCACCTGGATGTTTTTGACAACATCGCTTTCGGCCTGCGGGTAGCAAAGGTCCCCAAGGCGGAGATCAACGAGCGGGTGCATGAGATGCTGGGCATCGTTGGCCTGCGTGGCTATGAAAACCGGCGTATCGATGCCCTCTCCGGCGGCCAGCAGCAGCGCGTGGCCATTGCCCGGGCTCTGGTAAACCGCCCCAAGGTGCTGCTTCTGGACGAGCCTCTCGGCGCTCTGGACCTGCGCCTGCGCAAGGATATGCAGAACGAGCTTAAGCGCATCCAGCAGGCATTGGGCATTACCTTCGTCTATGTTACCCACGACCAGGAGGAAGCGCTCTCCATGTCAGATACCGTGGTAGTTATGGACAAGGGCCGCATCCAGCAGATCGGCAAGCCTGAGGATATATATAACGAGCCCAAAAACGCCTTCGTGGCAGACTTTATCGGCGAGAGTAACATTCTCGACGGCGTCATGCTGGAAGACTACAAGGTGCGCTTCTTCGGCCGCACCTTCCAGTGCGTGGATAAGGGCTTTGAGCGCAACGAGCCTGTGGATGTGGTCATCCGCCCGGAGGATATCGACATTGTCCCCGCTTCCGAGGGCCATCTGGTAGGTACGGTTACTGCCATTACCTTCAAGGGCCTCAACTACGATATCATCGTAGAGTTCCGGGGCTTCAAGTGGCTCATTCAGTCTACCGACCATTGCGCCGTAGGCAGCACCATCGGCATCCGGCTGAACCCCGAGGATATCCACATCATGCACAAGAGCGAGTATTCCGGTATGTTTGGCGACTACAGCTCTTACTCTGCTGAGTACGACGAGTTGACGGAGGATGCCGGGGATGAAGAAGAATAACGCTATTTTGCTCAGCACCCCCTATATTCTGTGGATGCTGGCATTTACCCTGATCCCTCTGGGCGTGGTAGCCTACTACGCCGTTACCGACCCCGTTACCGGTGCCTTTACCCTGGACAATCTGGCCCAGCTGCGGCTGTATATGCCGGTTTTGGGCCGCTCCGTGGGCTACAGCATCGTTTCCGCCATTATTTGCCTGCTGCTGGGCTATCCCGTAGCTTATTACATTGCCCACCGGGGCAAGGTGGCCCAAAAGATGCTCTATATGCTGGTTATGCTGCCTATGTGCATGAGCTTTTTGCTGCGCACTCTGGCCTGGAAGGGCCTGCTGGACGATACCGGCATTATCAACAACTTCCTGGGGCTGCTGGGCCTGCCCACTTTGCGCATGGTGCGCACCCCCGGCGCGGTGATCATGGGCATGGTATATAACTACCTGCCGTATATGATCCTGCCCCTGTATTCTACCATTGTAAAGATCGACCGCCGCCTGATCGAAGCGGCAGAGGATCTGGGCTGCACCCCGGTGCAGGTGTTCCAGAAGGTGACCCTGCCCCTTTCCATGCCCGGCATCTTTACCGGCATTACTATGGTATTCGTGCCTGCTGTATCCACCTTCTACATTTCCCAGAAGCTGGGCAGCGCCGATACCAGCCTGATCGGCGACGTGATCGAGCGCTTCTTCAAGGGCAACAATATGAACCTTGGCGCGGCGCTGAGCCTGGTGCTCATGGTGCTGGTATTTGTTTGCACCGGCATTATGAACCGCTTTGGTGATGATGAGGAAGGCGGTGTTGTGGTATGAAAAGAACAAACCGCATCTTTACTGTCCTGATCTTTATTTTCCTGTATATCCCTATGGCGGTGCTGGTGGTAGCCTCCTTCAATACCGGCAAGAACATTACCGTGTTTGAAGGCTTTACCCTGCGCCAGTACGCCGAGCTTTTCCGGGATGAAGACCTGCTGGCTCTGCTGGGCAACTCCCTGCTCATTGCCGTGCTGTCTACCCTGATCTGCGTTGGCCTGGGTACTGTGGCGGCGGTAGGCATCCACAACCTCAAGCCCAGAATGCGCAAGGCGGTCATGAGCCTTACCAACATCCCCATGACCAACCCGGATATCGTTACCGGTATCAGCCTTTCGCTGCTGTTTGTATTTGTGGGCAGCAAGATGATGGGCAACGACAATAGCCTGAATTTCGGCACGCTGCTCATCGCCCATGTTACCTTCGGCCTGCCCTATGTGATCCTCAATGTTATGCCCAAGCTGCACCAGATGGATTCCTCCCTGACCGATGCGGCTATGGACCTGGGCTGCACCCCCATGCAGTCCTTCTTCAAGGTCACGCTGCCGGAGATCATGCCCGGCATCGTTACCGGCGGCATCATGGCCTTTACCATGAGCCTGGACGATTTCGTTATCAGCTATTTCGTCATCGGCTTTGATTTCGTTACCCTGCCGGTGGAGATCTATACCTACACCCGCAAGGCCATCCCGCCCAAGATCTATGCCATGTTCACCCTGCTGTTCCTGCTGATCTTCGGCCTGATGGTGGCTATGAACCTGATGCAGCTGCGTTCTGACCGGCAGAAGCGAAGCAAGCGCGCCGTATCCGACAGCAAGAGCAAGCGGATCTTCAAGCGGGTATGCGCCGGATTGGCGGCTCTGGCGCTGGTGATTGGCCTGGGCTCCTTTATCGGCATGACCCGCCAGGATAAGACCGTGCTGAATGTGTACAACTGGGGCATGAACATTGCCGACGGCAGCGACGACACCATGGATATTATCGCAGAGTTTGAGCGGCAGAATCCGGATATCGATGTGCGCTACTCCACCTACGATTCCAACGAAGCGCTGTATTCCAAGCTGAAAAACGGCGGCGTTACGGTGGATGTGATCATCCCCTCCGACTATATGATCGCCCGGATGATCGACGAGGGCATGCTCCTGGAGCTGAACTTTGACAACATCCCCAACTATCAGTATGTGGACGAGATCTTCAAAGATCCCAACACCCGCACCTATGACCCGGAGAATAAGTACGCCGTGCCCTACACCTGGGGTACTGTGGGCATTATCTACAACACCAAGTATGTAGACGAAGCCGACCTGGCCCAGGGCTGGGGGATCCTGTGGGACGAGAAATATGCCGACAAGATCCTTATGATCGACAACGCCCGGGATGCCTTCGGCATCGCCCAGTATCTGCTGGGCTACAGCGTGAACACTACGGATCACGACGAGCTTCTGGCCTGCGTAGAAAAGCTGAAGGAGCAAAAGAGCGTGGTGCAGCAGTATGTTATGGACCAGATCTATACCACCATGGAAAACGGAGAAGCCTGGCTTGCTCCCTACTATGCCGGCGATGCCATGCTGATGATGGATTCCAACCCCGATCTGGCCTTCTATCTGCCCCAGGATCAGGGCTTCAACCTGTTTACCGATGCTATGTGCATCCCCTCCTGCGCCCAGGAGAAGGAGGCCGCGGAGCGCTTCATCAACTTCATGACCGACCCGGAGATCTCCGGCGCCAACATGGATTATATCTGCTACGCGTCCCCCATCAGCGAGGCTAAGAACTATATGGAGGAATACCTGGCTGAAAGCGAGGTAGTATATCCGCCTACGGAAGTTCAGGCCAAGGGTACGGCCTTCAATTTCCTGCCGGAGGAAGTCTCCCGGGAGATGGACCAGCTGTTTATGGAGGTGCGCAGCACCGATACCGCCGAGGGCGGCGGCACCGAGGATGTGATCTTCCTGATCGTGCTGGGCGCTCTGGCTGTGGCCGGTGTGGCCTTCAGCGTAAGCAGCTTCGTAAAGAAGGTCAAGAGAAAGACCAAGAAATAACCCCCTATAAAGCCGCGATTGGGCCTCTTCTTCGGAAGGGGCCCAAAAATTTTTCCGAAAACTGTTTAAACAGTAAAATACTGGCAATAATGGTTTTCGGAGGTGCTTATTTATGAGCAAAAACAATATGGAAAACTTCAAAAAATTTATGAGCGGCAAGGGCTACTACATAGCCCTGATCCTCTGCGCCATCGCCATTGGGATCAGCGGCTATATGTACTACCGCACCGCAAACGAACCGCAAACCATGGCTGCCCCGGATGCATCCGCCGCAGCTACCCAGCCTGGGCAGGATGTGCCCGTGATCGCCCAGCCTACCCGGCCCGGCGTGACCACCCCCGGCGCTACCGCCCCCGCCCAGACCACTCCCGCGCCTACCCAGGGCCAGCTTACCAAGCCCGCCAAGACGGTTTCGCCCCTGAAAGGGGAGACCATTGCCCCTTACGCTATGGATTGCCTGGCCTACAACCCCACTACCCGGGATTGGCGGGTGCATAACGGCGTAGACATTGCCGCCGAGGCCGGCGCAAAGGTATATGCCGCAGCAGCAGGGGAGGTAGAGACTGTGTATAAGGACGATACCATGGGCTATACCGTAGTGATCTCCCATACCGGCGGCTACCAAACCACCTACGCAAGCCTTGCCAAGGACATTCCCGTAAAGGCAGGCGACAAGGTCACCGCGGGCCAGGTGATCGGCACAGTAGACAGCTCCGCGCTGCTGGAAAGCGCTGTAGGCGACCATCTGCATTTTGCGGTTTCCTGCAACGGCGAGCCGGTAGACCCGGCGGATTTCCTGAAATAAAGCCCCAGGGCGCCGGGTTTTTCCGGCGCCCTGAATTTTTTTGATTTTCCTACAAAACAAAGAAATTTTTGTTGACTTTTCCAAGAAAATGCGTATAATATTAAACCGTATGGACACTCAAAAATATGCGCAAAAATCGGATGGTGAGATTTTGATCGACATAGACCAAGGCAAAATCGTAGTGGGCGCGAAGCAGCTTCGCAAGGCCTTAAACGCAGGCCGGGCCCAGCGGGTTTACCTGGCAAGCAATGCCGACCCCGCCATTACCGAGCCCATCGAAAGCCTCTGCCGGCAAGCTCAGGTGGAATTTACCTGGGTAGAAACCATGCAGGATCTTGGAAAAGCCTGCGGCATCGAGGTCGGGGCCGCCGCTGCCGCGGCTGTTCGCTGATTCTACCGGAAATATCCGTAGAATATATACCCGCCTAATGGCGAGAACAAAAGAAAGGAGAACCATCAATGCCTACTTTTAATCAGCTCGTTAGACATGGCCGTCAGCAGGTCACCTACAAGTCCACCGCTCCTGCTCTGCAGAGAGGTCTGAACACTCTGGAGAACAAGGCTACCGCTCTGCCCTCCCCCCAGAAGCGTGGTGTTTGCACTGCTGTTCGTACCACCAGCCCCAAGAAGCCTAACTCCGCTCTGCGTAAGATCGCCCGTGTGCGTCTGACCAACGGTATGGAAGTTTCCGCTTATATTCCTGGTGTTGGCCACAACCTGCAGGAGCACTCCGTGGTGCTGATCCGTGGCGGCCGTGTAAAGGACCTTCCCGGTGTTCGTTACCACATCATCCGCGGCACTCTGGATACCCAGGGCGTTCAGGGTCGTATGCAGTCCCGCTCCAAGTACGGTGCAAAGCGTCCCAAGGCTGGCAAGAAGAAGTAATTTCTGCCCCAAAAACCAAATTTGAATTTTCCCCACGCCCGTTCGCAAGGCTCGCCTTGCCAAAGCGTTTTAACATAGATTAAAACCTCTGGCCAGGCACAACGAAAGGTATTACTTTCGAGTACCGATGAAATCATTATTATTATGAAGGAGGGAAGCAAAGTGCCC
>JAFSBW010000010.1 GCA_017437095.1 Oscillospiraceae bacterium | reverse complement strand
CCGGAGGCACCATTTTTATAATCCCCGCTATTTCGGCGGTCGCATATTGGCTGAATAAGCCATACATGCGGGTGTAGCTCATCCGGTAGAGCGCCACCGTGCCAAGGTGGAGGGAGCGAGTTCGAGCCTCGTCACCCGCTCTTTTATATGGTACCGTGGCCAAGTGGTAAGGCAAGAGTCTGCAAAACTCTCACTCGCCAGTTCAAATCTGGCCGGTACCTCCAAAAACAAAAGCACTGCTTTCGCAGTGCTTTTGTTTTTGGGAAATGATGTTTGCCTGCGGCAAATGATGTTGGCTTTGCCAATGATGCCGCTGACGCTGATGATGTCGGCTTCGCCTAATGTTTAGGGCAAACATCGCATCACTGCGAATGTAATGAGCAACATCATTTTTCGCATAGCGAAATACATCATATCGGCGTTAGCCGATGCATCATTTTATCAAAATTTGATCGATTTGCATTTTTGTTGTTCATTAAAATCAAAAGCTCTTCAACGGTTTGCTTGTATTTTCGTACTGTACTTTCAGAAAAAAGGACTTCACGAAAGTGAAGTCCTTTTTTCAACGAAATAAATCCCTTTCGGGATTTGTGAAATTTCCTTCGGCAGTGAAATGTTGCTTCGCAATGTGAAATGCCTGCGGGCGTGAGTGGATTTATTTCATTTCACTTGATGCGTAAGCATCAAATTTCACAATCCACAAGGTGAATTATTTCACATTCGGCGCAAGCCGAATATTTCACTAAACCCAAGGTATTTTAGTTGTTTGAATTTTCCTTTTGTAAACTCTTGTTGCGCTTTTGTAAGGTTGGAGCGGTGGTTTTTTGCTTTTTATATTGCTATAATGAAGCCACCAAACCAAAGGAGGTATTCTTATGAAACTGTCAGACAAGCTGATCATGCTTAGAAAAGAAAGCGGCTGGTCGCAGGAGGATTTTGCGGAAAAGGTTGAGGTTTCCAGGCAGGCCATCAGCCGCTGGGAAAACGGAACAGCCCTGCCGGATGCCCAAAACATACTGCGCATCAGCAAGCTCTTTCATGTTACGGCCGATTATCTGCTCAACGACGATTATGACCGGGAGGACGATACTCCCTCAGAGGAGGCTGCCGAACAAGCCCCCAATGCGCCGCTTGTAAGCAAGAAAAAGCGCCGCTGGTTTTGGATCCCGGCGATCTGCATCCTCCTCTTAGCCGCAGTTGCGGCCGTATTCGCTGTTAGCAATTTAAAAGATGCTGACAAAGAAGTCCATTCCCATCCGTTTTTGATTCGGGTCATAGAAAATAAGGTAGCCCCCACTTGCACAGAGCAGGGCTCTTACGATGAGGTGATCTATTGCAGATGCGGCAAGGAGCTTTTGCGCACCCATATTACCTACGGAATGCCTACCCACCAGTTTGAAAACGAAAAATGCATCATCTGCGGCGAAAATCAACGCGAAAGGGCGCAATAAAGCCGAATAAATTACATTTTTAATTTGTTTATACCCAAAACGCACACCTTGAGGTGTGCGTTTTGTACTTCACTCTTGCTATTTAAGCTGCAATGTGCTATATTCAATATAAGGTGGTGATATTAATGAAAAAAACCGAGTTCATCTATGCAAAATGGATGGTAAGGCATATATTTGCCTGGGCAATCGCAATATTTGGGCTTTTTACATTGAGTTTTCTAAAAGGCAAGTTCTTTGGTGTGCATTTGAATGGTATACTCAGCTTTCTTGTAGAGTTTCTACTGATATTTTGTTTTTTATCCATATTATCTACAGCCTATCGTTACATAGATCGGCATAATTTATTCCAACGTAAAGGGTATTATTGGATTAGCAATGGTATTGTTTACATTCAGACAAAGAAAGAAACCTATTCATTAGACAATATAGAATGTGTTTCTGTATCTGACTGGTCGTTTCCTGGTGACTTTCGACATGGACAGCTTACAATCAAATTAAAAGACAATAAGTTGGTTTTTTCATCCCTGCCAAAATATACTATAGAAACATTTTTTGATTGCGATCTTGCTCCTCTGCTGGATACGATCCTGGCGCACAATCCCCAGCTTATCAAGGATGAGGATTTAGACTGGTGGGAAGCAAAAAGCACCGCTGAAGCTTAATCTTGTTCCATGATCAAGGGATATGAATAATATTTACAGAATAAACCTAAGAAAACGCACACTTTCGGGTGTGCGTTCTCTACGTCATTCTTGCTATTTATGCTGCGTTATGCTATATTTTTATTATAAGGCGGTGGAAATATGAAGTATTCTTTCAGTGAAATAGAAGGCAAAGAAGTATATCCCATCTGCATCAAAAATAATAGCAAGCAATTTCTTACACTCTATTATTACACAGCCTATTCCGATTCTGTTTTGCACAGCAACGAAAAGAGAATCTTATACTTTCAATCCCCAGAGCAGATGAATGCTTTTTGCAAAAAGCACGAATTGAAAATGGATGAAGAAATCGCAGAGTATGATTTTGACGCACCCATTGAAAATCCCGTTGACTATACCCGGGTTTTGAACAACTGGAATCTTTTAAACACCATCGCCGGTGCTTTCGGTATGCATTTCGAAGGCGACAGCAAAAAATATACACCCCTTTACAGGCTCTTGTTCAGACTAAATACGCCCATAGAGCCGATCCCGCCGGTGTACCGTTTGCACGAAAGAGATTACCAAGCTCTTTTAAAGGTGTTCAGAAAAAAGGATCGTTTTCTTAAGATATTTGAGCTCTATTCTCAAGAATAAAGCACGGCCTTTTCCTGATGATTACATTTATTCGATAACCCTGCAGTGAGGTGAGAATATGTCTGCATCCTATACTGTAATGGAATATTTGGGCCTCCCGCTGGCTGCCGGGCTTGGCGGATTGGCAATTATCCTGACCGTGAGCATTTGGCTGCCGCTGAAGCTTAAGCATAAATTTACCAGTTTTCTTCTGCCGATTTTGCTTGTACTGTTACCGATATTTGCTTGTATCGCGTTGTGCGTTTGGCTGTTTCCTGTTTTTGATACTTTGGGAGATATTCTCGTATCCAGCGAATATACGGCGCGTACAACGGCGGGCAGAATCGAAACAGTGACCGATAGCGATTTGGGCACATTTCATTTTCATAACGGCACATTGCGCTCCGGCGAGGAAATCGTAATAGACGGCGCTTCCTATTATGTGATCTCTGAGGGAAAGCTGAAAGAGGGTATGCACATTGCAGTTGAATACGCCCAGTTTGAAAACAATGTAATCTTAAGCTGGAGAGAAGTAAGCGAAGAAGAAGCGCAGAAAATCCGCGTAGAGAACCCGTACATAGAGTTTGAAATGCAGGATAAAAAGCCACAGCCTACGGTTTCGGAGAAAGATATGCGTATTGGCTCGCGCCTTGAACAGATCGGTTTTGTCGGCTTCGTTGCGTATATTGTGTTGACCAATGCATTTGACCAAAGAATCAAAACGTTTTTCGCAAACCGGGATACTGCGCAGAGCGGGGAGATCAAGCCATACACCGCCTGGCTACTTTTTCGATTGATTCCGCTTGTGTTTATGTCTTTGATCATAGTGGGGACTGTATTTTTAACAGGGCAATCTTATGCTTTGGTGATTTTGGTGATTGGCGGAGGCGGCATTTTAGTATTTACCCATATAAATATTTTTACCCGACTGCGGCTGGATGGCAACACATTTACCATTTGCAGATTCGGCAGGGAGAAAACTTACCGACTTGAGGATATTCGCGCAGTTTATTTCAGACGGGGCCGTGGAATGATCGAACAGACGATGGTGCTCGTGCTAAATGAAGGAAAGTCCTACTGGTTTGACAAGGACAAATTTTCCGGCGTGGACGGTGTGTACGACTACATTCGCGAGTATTTGGATAAAACCCAGCAACATAACACCATATAAGCAGTGAAATCCACTGTTTTCCAGTATTTTGGGGCAAATTTGCAACAGTTTCATAACGGGCCGATGTTCCTCAATCGGCCCCTACGAATCGCTTTTCAATATACTGAGCCGCCGGATCTGTCCGGCGGCTGGGTTTTTGTTGGATTAAAAACTACCTATATTTTCCCTATTTTTTCTTAAAATATTTATGCATATTTTGCCTTGAATTTTTCTTGCTATTGGCCTTGATTTGTGCTAAAGTAAGCCCTGTTCGCCGGTTGAATTCCGGCGATTTTTTAGGGAAACGAGGGTCTATTATGCATATTCGTGCCATACCCATGCCGCTGCATCAGCGTGTGGGGATATATTTGAAAAAGAATATCGTTCTGTGTATCGCTTTTATGGCGGCAGCGCTTACTACGGCCGCTGTTCCTGTAGACAAAGCATACCTTGGCTATTTTGACTGGCGTACCCTTACCTGCCTTTTCTGTGTTCTGGCGGTTGTATGCGCACTGAAGAATATCAGCTTTTTTTATTTGCTGGCCAGCGCCATCGTGCGGCGCTTCCGCAATGCCCGGCTGAGTGTGCTGGTGCTGGTGTATATTACCTTCATCGGCTCTATGCTCATTGCCAACGATATGGCCTTGCTTACTTTTTTGCCCCTGGGCTATTTTGTTCTGCATACTACCGGCAAAGAAAAATACATGGCCTTTACCTTTATTATGCAGAACATCGCCGCCAACCTGGGCGGTATGCTTACCCCCTTCGGCAACCCGCAAAACCTTTACCTGTATTCTAAGTTTGCCATCCCCAACGCAGAGTTTATGGCCATCATGGCCCCGCCCTTTATTCTGGCCATCGCTATGATAACCCTTTGCTGCCTGATTTTTGTAAAGCCGGAGCCGCTTTGCATGCAGCAGCAAAGGCTGGCGTTTAAGCCTAAGCGCACGGCGGCTTACCTTGCGCTGTTTGCGCTGTCCATTGCCATTGTTTTCCGGGGAATTCCTTATGTCGTCGGCCTGGCGGTGATCCCGGTAGCGCTTTTCTTCCTGGATAAAAAGGCTTTGAAGGATGTAGATTACGGCCTGCTTTTTACCTTTGTATTCTTTTTCATTTTTTCCGGCAATATGGCCCGCATCGGCGCGGTAAGAAATATGTTCAGCTTCCTGCTGGAAAAGAATACTCTGCTTGTAAGCATTGCTTCCTGCCAGCTTATCAGCAATGTACCCTCTGCTATACTGCTCAGCCAGTTTACGGGCAACTATGCCGACCTGCTGCTGGGCGTAAACATTGGCGGCGCGGGCACACTGATCGCTTCCTTGGCTAGCCTGATCACCTTTCGGGAGTATGCCAGCCATAATCCGGGCAAGACCGGGCGGTATGTTGCGCTTTTCAGCGCATTCAATTTCCTGTTCCTGGGCGTGCTTACCGGCTTTGTTATGCTGATAGGAGCATGACCCCAGCCTGAAAAGTTATATAAATAAAAAAAGCTGCTGAGAAAACTCTCAGCAGCTTTGCTATTTCTGATTACTTCAGAATCTTCAGGTAGTCCAGCACGGACAGAACGATACCGATCAGGATGTACAGCTCGATGAAGCCGCCAACGATACCAACGATAATGTTAACTACGGGAACGTTAGACAGAATACCGAAAACAACACCGATCAGAGCGCCAACCACCAGCTGCACAATGATGTTGATCACCAGAGATACAACGGTGCTCTTGCTAGAGAAGGAGAGGGGCCAGATTTTCTTCAGCAGATCCATTATGTTCACCTCCTTCATTGCTTTTCTTTATTATAGCAAGCAGATTTTTCATTTGCAAGTATTTTTATTCCAAAAAGCTGGATAATTATGAGATTTCTGGAAAATGCGAATTGTGAAATATGACGAATGGGAAACGCCTGATTGCGGTTGAAAAGTGACGGATCTTGTTGTAAAATGGGGAAAGAATACAAAGGAGAAGTGTTTATGGAACTGCTTAAGATATTCACAACGGCGTTTAATGCCGTTGCCCCTATCGTTTTGCTGATCCTGCTGGGCTATCTGCTGCGCCGCAGGAATTTTCTCAGCGCCGATTTTGTAAAGATCGGTAATAAGCTGGTGTTCAATGTGTGCCTGCCGTGCATGCTGTTTGTCAATGTGTACGAGATCAAGGGCTTTGATGCCATTGCTTGGGATATCGTGATCTACTGCATTGCGGCCATTGCGATCATCTTTATTTTGGGCCTGGCGGCTTCCGTGGCTGCTACCCCTGCGCCCCAGCGCCGGGGCGTGCTGCTGCAATGCTCCTTCCGCAGCAATTTTGCCATTATCGGCCTTTCCCTGGCCGGTGCGCTGGGCGGCGAAGAAGCCCAGGCTATGGCCGCGGTCATTTCCGCGTTTTCTATCCCGGTGTTTAACATTCTGGCGGTTATCGCTCTGTCTGTTTTCGTAGGAGAAGAAGCGGGGAAGAAGAGCTTTAAGAGCATTTTGGTGAATATCGCCAAAAACCCTCTGATCATCGGCGTAGTGCTGGGCCTGGTTTGCGTGGCCTACCGCTCTGCCCAGCTGAGCGTATACCGTGAGGTGCGCTTTAGCCTGAGCCGGGATATGAAATTCTTCTACGATTGCCTCACCCGGCTGAAATCCATTGCTTCCCCCTTTGCGCTGCTGGTGCTGGGCGGCCAGTTCAACTTCTCTGCGGTTAAGGGTATGTTTAAGGAGATCGCCGTGGGCACTGTGCTGCGGTTGGTGATCGCCCCGGTGATCGGCATTGGCGGCGCAATCCTGCTTACCGATTGGAAGGTGATCGCCTGCGGCGTAAACGAATTCCCGGCGCTGATCGCCCTGTTCGGCTCTCCCGTTGCGGTATCCAGCGCGGTCATGGCTGCCAATATGCATAACGATGAGCAGCTGGCTACCCAGCTGGTAGTATGGACCAGCATTTGCTCTGTAATAACCATCTTCCTGCAGGTATGCCTATTGATGGCTGCAGGGCTTCTGGCGGTGTGATTTATGAAAGTACTGTGCGTAACCTCCCGCTGCGCAACCTTTGAGCTGGAAAATGCCGGCGCTTACTATGCCCCTGAGAGTTTTACCGTTAGCGTAAACGGCCAGACGGCATTTGAGGAAAAGCGGAATGTTTTCTCTGTGTTTGGCCTGACCCCGGGTAGCCGATATACCGTCCGCGCCGGGGAAGAGGTTGCGGAGTTTACTACCGAAAAAGAGCCATTCTGCCTGAATGTTCGGGATTTTAGGGCCTTGGGCGACGGCGTGCAGGACGACACCCCCGCTTTTCAGGCGGCTATTGCCTGCCTGCCAAAAGGCGGCGTGCTGTATGTGCCGCAGGGGACGTATTTTGTAAAGCCCATCTTCCTGAAAAGCGATATGACGCTGTATCTGGATAAGGGGGCGGTGCTTCTTGGCCATCCTGACCGGAATGTTTACCCTACCTTGCCGGGCATTGTAGACTACGCCGACGGCAGCCAGGACAATTTCGGCACCTGGCAGGGAGAAGAAGTAACCTGCTTTGCAAGCCTGATCACCGCTGTGCATTGTAAGAACATTACCGTTGCCGGAGAGGGAACTATCAACTGCAACGCCAAAGCAGGGGACTGGTACCAAAACCACCGGAAGATGCGCATCGCCTGGCGGCCAAGGGGTATATTCTTTAACCGCTGCGAAAATGTGCGCATGGTGGGCATCAAAGTTTGCAATACCCCCAGCTGGAATGTACATCCTTATTTTTGCCAAAAGGTGGAGCTTTACGACCTGAAGCTGGAAAACGAGCCCTCTATGCCTACTACCGACGGCATCGACCCGGATACCTGCCGGGATGTAAAGATCGTAGGCGTGGATATCGATGTGGGCGACGATTGCATCGCCATCAAATCCGGCACCATTGAGCAGGCGAAAAAGTACCGTCTGCCTTGCCGGGATATTATCATCCGCAACTGCCTCATGCGCGCCGGCCACGGCGGCGTGGTGCTGGGCAGCGAGCTTTCCGGCGGTATTGAAAATGTGCATGTAAGCCGCTGCCTTTTCCGGGGGACGGACCGGGGCTTGCGGATCAAGACCCGCCGGGGCAGAGGCCGCTACGGCACTACCGGCAACATCACCTTCCGGGATATTGTTATGGAAGATGTGGCTGTGCCCTTTGTGGTAAATATGTACTACAATATGGGCGATGAAACCGGGCATACCGAATATGTATGGACTACCGAAAAGCTCCCGGTGGACGAGCTGACGCCCCAGATCGGCAGCTTCTGCTTCGAAAACATGGCTTGCACCGGGGTTAAATATATCGCCGGCGCATTTTATGGCCTGCCGGAAGCCCCCATCGAGGCCATTGCCTTTAAAAATGTAAGCTTTTCCTATAACTCGCAGTGCGAAGCGGGCTTCCCGGATATGAAAGAGATCAACGAAAAGGTGAAAAATAAGGGCCTTTATTTCCAATTTGTGGAAAAGGTGAAGCTGGAGAATGTAGCTATTAACGGCTGCATTGGCCCGGCGGTTACCTACGACGGCGTTGCTGATCACCCATAAAGAAGATCCGGTGTGGAGTTTTCCACACCGGATCGTTTGTTATACATTGAACAGGAAATTGACGATGTCGCCATCCTTCATAATATATTCCTTGCCTTCGCTGCGTACCAGGCCCTTTGCCTTGGCGGCGGCCATAGTGCCGCAGGCCTTCATATCCTCAAAGGCGATAACTTCCGCCCGGATAAAGCCCCGCTCAAAGTCGGTATGAATCTTGCCGGCGGCCTGAGGCGCTTTGGTCCCCCGCTTGATGGTCCAGGCCCGGCATTCGTCAGTACCCGCGGTAAGGAATGAGCAAAGGCCCAGCAGGGTATAGCTGCTGCGGATCAGCCGGTCAAGGCCGCTTTCCGCAACCCCCAGCTCTTCCATAAACATGGCCTTTTCCTCAGGATCGTCCAGCTCGGCAATGTCTGCCTCCAGCTTGGCGCAGATAGGCAGCAGCTGGCTGCCTTCCTCGTCGGCCAGAGCCTTCACAGCCATGTAATGGCGGTTTTCTTCCGGCTCATTGATCTCGTTTTCTGCCAGGTTGGCTACATAGATGGTCTTTTTCAGGGTGAGCAGGTCGGAAGTGGAGATCAGGGCCAGATCCTCGGCATCGTCGGTAAAGGTGCGGGCCAGCTTGCCCTCGTTCAGATGCTCCAGAAGCTCTGCAAACAGCTCTGCTTCCCGGGCGAATTTCTTATCGCCGCCCTTCATGGCCTTCTGGGCTTTGTCGATGCGGCGCTCTACCATCTCAATATCCGCCATAACCAGCTCCATATTGATAATATCAATATCTCGCAGGGGATCGGTGCTGCCCTCTACATGGGTAACATTGCTGTCGTCAAAGCAGCGCACTACATGCACGATAGCGTCGGTGGTGCGGATATTGCTCAGGAATTTGTTGCCCAGGCCCTCGCCCTTGCTGGCGCCCTTTACCAGGCCCGCAATGTCTACAAACTCGATCACAGCAGGGGTGGTCTTCTTGGGCTTGTAAAAATCGCTGAGCCAGCTCAGGCGCTCATCGGGAACGCTTACCACGCCCACATTGGGGTCGATGGTGCAAAAGGCGTAGTTATCCGCAGGCACGCCTGCGTTGGTAATGGCATTAAAAAGGGTAGACTTACCTACATTGGGAAGGCCTACAATACCAAGCTTCATATTATGATCTCCTTTGGTGCTGAATTTGCATATTCTTCCCAATATTCTATCATGTTTGGCGCATAAATGCAAGCTTTGCTATGGGTTTTTCCGTAACGCAAAAAGAAGGCTCTGCCTAGCGCAGAGCCTTCTTGCTGCTTATTTATCCCGGTTGCGCCGGGTATAGAGCTTTGCCAGGCCGCCTTCGCTGGTTTCCCGGAAGCGGTGGTTTAGGTTGATGCCGGTTTCGTGCATGGCCCGGCAGACCATATCGTAGCTGATATTTCGGGAGCCGGTAAGGAAATAGCTCAGGTTGCAGGCGTTCATAGCCCGCATAGCGGCTACGGCGTTGCGCTCGATGCAGGGGATCTGCACCAGGCCGCAGATGGGGTCGCAGGTCAGGCCCAGGTGATGCTCCATAGCCACTTCGGCGGCGTATTCTACCTGGTTGATATTCTGCTGATAAAGCTCTGCCAGGGCGGCTGCGGCCATGGAGCAGGCGGTGCCGATCTCTGCCTGGCAGCCGGCTTCCGCGCCGGAGATGGAAGCGTTGCGCTTGGTCAGGTTGCCGATGAGGCCTGCGGTAGCAAGGCCGCGCAGGATTTGCTGGTCGGTAAAGCCCTTGGTTTCCTGGGCGTAACGCAGCACAGCCGGAAGCACGCCGCAAGCGCCGCAGGTGGGCGCGGTAACGATGGTGCCGTTGTCGGCATTCTGCTCCGCTACCGCATAGGCGTAGGCGGCGATCTTCTGAAATTCCAGCAGCGCCGGCTCGTTGGGTACGGATTCCTGCTCATACAGCGATTTTGCCTTGCGCTTTACATTCAGCCCGCCGGGGAGAATGCCCTCGGCCTTCAGGCCGTCATCAATGGCTTGCTTCATAGCCTGCCAAACCTCGGCCAGGAAATCCCAGATCTCCTCACCCTCGTTCAGCTCCACATAGTCGCTCAGGCGGGTAATATAGCGCCAGCGGCAGAAATCCGCGATCTCCGCAAAGGAATGCTCAATATATACTTCTTCTTCCTTGGATTGGGAAGCGCCGGGAATGCGGATGTCGCCCCCGCCGATGGATTCTACCCGCAAAAAGCCGATCTCTTTGCCCTGGGTATAGGCATAAAAATCCAGAGTATTGGGGTGAAAGCCGGGAAGGTCATCCTGAGAAAAAATAATTTCCGTAGGGGCGGGGCTAAGCACCTGGCGCAGCACCCGGTCTGTACCGTGGCCTACGCCGGTTTTGCTCAGAGAGCCGTAGAGGATCACCTTGTAGTTTTCCGCCTGGGGGTGGCGCTGCTGAAACAGCATAGCAGCCCGCTCCGGGCCCATAGTATGGGAGGAGGAAGGGCCTTTGCCGATTTTATAGATCTCTCGGATAGAACGCATTTTCTTCTCCGCCTTTCTTTATGGTACATTTTCATTATAGCAAAGAATCCGGCAAATTACAACTGAATCTTACAATTCTCTGCCTTTGCGCAGCGCCTCCAATGAAAGCTCGCCTGCCAGCTTGAACAGGGCATCCGCCATCACCTGTTCGGCAGTTTTTCCGATCGCCTGGGCCAGCCTGCAATAAAACTGGGCCGCAGTGTTGTCCAGGTACAGCGTTACCTCGGTCATATTTTTCCTCCTGAAAGCATCTAAAATTTGCTGCTTCATCCTATGCAAGGGCTTGACAGATGTGATAAAATAAAGTGTAATGAAAATACTTCCATTTTTGAGAGGATGATAAAAATGGCAAAAGATAAAAAGGTAGAGCAGATCACCGATATGGAGGTAGACTTTGCCCAATGGTTTACCGATGTCTGCAAGAAAGCCCAGCTGATCGATTATTCTTCCATTAAGGGCGTGTTTATTTACCGGCCTTATGGGTATGCTATTTGGGAAAACATTCAGCATATCCTGGATGCGGAGTTTAAGAAGGTTGGCGTAGAGAATGTATATATGCCTCTGCTGATCCCCGAAAGCCTTCTGCAGAAGGAAAAGGATCATGTGCAGGGCTTTGCTCCCGAGTGCGCCTGGGTCACCATGGGCGGCAGCGAGGAGCTGGAGGAGCGCTACTGCATCCGCCCCACCTCTGAAACTGTTTTCTGCGAGCATTTTGCCAATGTTCTGCAGACCCACCGTCAGCTGCCTATGAAATACAACCAGTGGTGCTCCGTTTTGCGCTGGGAAAAGACCAGCCGCCCCTTCCTGCGCCATAGAGAGTTTCTGTGGCAGGAGGGTCATACCATCCACGCCACCGCAGAGGAAGCCAAGGAATTTACCGAGACAATGCTGAACGTCTACGCGGACTTCTGCGAGAATGTTTTGGCTATGCCCGTTACCCGTGGCCAGAAGACCGAGAAGGAAAAGTTCAACGGCGCAGAAGCTACCTACACCATCGAGTGCATGATGCATGACCGCAAGGCCCTCCAGGCCGGCACTTCCCACTACTTTGGTGACGGCTTCGCCAAGGCTTTTGGCATTGAATTTACCGACAAGACCAACCAGAAGGCCAATCCCCACGAAACCTCCTGGGGCGTTTCTACCCGCTTGATCGGCGGCATTATCATGACCCATGGCGACAATAACGGCCTGGTGCTGCCCCCCAAGGTCGCGCCCATTCAGGCCATCGTGCTGCCCGTTGCCCAGCATAAGCCCGGCGTTTTGGAAGGCGCTGCCGCCCTGCGGGACCGTCTGATCGCCGCCGGTATCCGCACCAAGATGGACGATTCCGACAACTCCATGGGCTGGAAGTGCGCCGAGTACGAAATGAAAGGCGTGCCCGTTCGTGTAGAGTGCGGCCCCCGGGATCTGGAAAACGGCCAGTGCGTCATCGTGCGCCGTACCGACCGGGAAAAGGTCGTTGTAAGCTTGGACGAGCTGGAGAGCGCCGTAGCGGAGCAGCTGGCCATTGTGCAGCAGCAGATGTTTGACAAGGCCAAGAAGAACCTGGACGAGCATATCTACGAGGCCCATTCCCTGGAAGAGGCTAAGGCGCTGCAGGAAGCCAACGGCGGCTATATCAAGACCATGTGGTGCGGCGAGCTGGAATGCGAGATGAAGATGAAGGAAGTTGCCGGAATGTCTTCACGCTGCATCCCCTTCGCCCAGGAAAAGCTGGATGATGTTTGCCCCTGCTGCGGAAAGCCCGCCAGCAAGATGATCTACTGGGGCGTAGCATATTGATTTCTTCAACAGGGCTGGCTTCCAGCCCTGTTGTTTTTTAAAAGGAGCAGCCTATGAAAAGATTGTTTGCAGCTCTCTTAGCCGGCATGATGCTGCTAAGCGCTTGCGGCGCGCAGGCCCAGCAGCAAGCCATAGCTACCCAAGGCGCATTGCTTACAACACCAATGCAAACCACCCCCGCCCCCACAACGCCCCAGCCCACGACACCCCAGCCCACAACGCCTGAGCCGCCCAAGCTTTTAATCGTGATCGACCCGGGCCATCAGGCCAAGGGCAACTATGACCGGGAGCCTATTGGCCCCGGGGCGGAGGAAACAAAAGCCAAGGTTTCCAGCGGCACCCAGGGCTGCGTTACGGGCCTTGCGGAGTATGAGCTGAATTTGGCCGTATCCCTGAAGCTCAGGCAAGAGCTGGAGCAGCGGGGCTACCGGGTGATATTGACCCGGGAAACCCACGATGTAAACATCAGCAATTCCCAGCGCGCGGCCATTGCCAACGAAGCCCAGGCAGATGCCTTTATCCGAATCCACGCCAACGGCTCGGAAAATCCAAATGCCAACGGCGCAATGACCATTTGCCAAACTCCCAACAACCCCTACAACGGCCACCTGTACAGCCAAAGCTATGCGCTTTCGGAATATGTGCTGGACAGTATGGTGGCTTCCACCGGCTGCCGCCGTGAGCGGGTATGGCAAACGGATACCATGAGCGGCATCAACTGGTGCGCTGTTCCTGCCACCATTGTAGAAATGGGCTATATGTCAAACCCGGAAGAAGACCGTCTGCTTTCCCAGGAGGACTATCAGTGGAAGCTGGCCAAAGGCATAGCTGACGGCATAGACCGTTATTTTTCCACCCAAGAGAATTTGCCGTCATAAAAAACCACCCAACCCTTTTTGCGACCTGTTCTTAAGGGAGAATTGTAGTTAATGTGTTGTAGAGCGGTGGCTTGCCCCCGCCGAGTTCTCCTAATAAACGACCGCAGCACCCACTTTATAGAGGTGCTGCGGTATACTATTCGACAAATTGGAATTGGCTTACTTCTTTTTCTGCTTGTGTTTGATAATTGCTTTTATCACAAAGCAAATCAGCAATACAACAATGGTAAATGCTCCATACACAAAAATGCTTGTGTACCAAGGTGCAGATTGCATAGCATACAGTTCGGGACGAGTTTTGAAGTTCCAAACAACATAAACCCCATGCCCAATAAATACACCCACAAAAGCACCTATAATGGTGTTTAAGATAGTATTCAATCTTTTCATACAATTACACTCCTTTGTCAAATTCAAGTTATCAAACAGATTGTATCACGGTTACAACGAATTATCAATGCCTGCAGTGTATTACATTTCGGCGGGAGCAAGCCTCCGCCCTGCATACGCATGGTAAGCTGTGCGTCCGGCCGTCTGCCGGATGCAGTTGCTCAAAGCCCCAATATACGAAAACTGGCAGATCAAAACGATCTGCCAGTTAGTTTAAGCAACAATGCCGTTAAAGGCAGCATGGGTTTGCGTAGGGTTGGGTGGTTTTTGCGTATTGCTCGGGGTTACTTGTACATATAGTGCATGCCCAAAATATCCCGCATGGCGTAATAGTTGGGGATCTGCCGCCAGCCTTCGCCGGTAGAAGAGCCGTGGGAGAAATTGATCTCGGTATCAGGCAGAGCTTCTTTCAGCTGCTTCTGCTGCTCTTCAAATTCATAGCCCCGCATCCACAGGTGCTTCAGGTTTTTCAGGCCCAGAATAGGGGTTACATCCTTGGGGTAGTTGTAAGACATATTCAGGTCTTCCAGCTTGGTGCAATACTGCAGGGGAGTGAGATCTCTTACCTTGGTAAGGAAGATCTCCAGATATTTCAGGTTGGGCATATTGGCGCAGCAGGAAATATCGGAAATAGCCGTATCCGCCAGTACCATGTATTCCATTTTGGTCAGGGTGTTCAGGTAGTCGGTATCTTCGATCTCCTGATGGCCAAGGTCCAGGCAGATGATCTCGGTGCAGTAGCGCAGGTTGCGAACTTCCTTGTTATCCACATGGATACCCAGCTTGTAGGGCATAAAATAGGTAATGTCCGTGCGCACCTCAACTTCACCGATCTGCACAGACCATACAAAGAGGGTGTTTTCATAGCGCTGATTCAGCGCTTCCATATCTTCGTTGGAGATGCCGCAATGCACCATATCCACCTTTTGCAGGTTTTTAAAGTATTTCAGGGCGTTTTCCAGCTCCTGAGTGTTTTCCAGGGGGATCTCTGAAAGGTCAAAGAAGGTATCTTCATTGCTGAGGGTAAGGCCGTGCAGCTCGAAGCTCCAAATAAAATCGATCTGGGGATTCTCCTGGGTCAGAGCATAAATGGCCTCCGGATCGGAAGCGGCGCCCAAAAACAGCACGGCTTTCAAATTGGGCAGGAAGGGAAGGGCCTGCTTAAAGGCTTCCAGCTCGGTTTGGGCAATGGCAAGGCTCTCGATATTCGGCTCATATACGCCCGGCGCAAGCTTTACGGTATACAGCACTTCGCATTGAGGGTAATCTTGCTGCATTTTGGCAATCAGCGCATAATCGGTGCAGCCCCGCAGATCGATCCGGCTCAGCTGCTGCAGGTAGGGAAGCGATTTCAGGTCTTCCTCTGTAGCTGCGGTAAAAGTAAGAAGCGTGGTATCCAGGGGGTAATAGCTGCCCTGGAAGGGGACTTGCCAGAGGATGTCACACTGGGGCAGCTGCTCTTGCAGCGCGGAATAATCCTCAATGGTAATGCCGGTATCCCTTAGATCCAGGCTGGTAAGCTCCTGCAGCTCCGCTACCTTGGAAAGCTCCGGCTCAGCAACGCCGGAAAGATCCAAAGCGGTAATATCCCGGCTGTACTCCGTGCCGTTTATAATGATATGGGAGTTGATATACTCCCGGCGGTTGAGATAAAGTATGCCTGATACGAAGCCTATTAGAACCAGGATCTCCAGGCCAAGTAAAATCCATTTTTTCTTCATAACGGTCTCCTTTCGTTTGCTGCCGGTAAAACCGGCTCAGCGGCTTTGGGGCAGAATGTTCTGAGCGATCACATCTACAAGGGCGTTCAAGTCTTCTTCAGTAGTGGCAGCGCAAAGGGAAACCCGGAAGGAGCTGTCCATCCTCTCGTCAGACAGCTTCATAGCCTGCAGAACATGGCTGCGGTGGCCTTTGGCGCAGGCAGATCCGGCGCTTACGAAAATGCCGCTATCTTGCAAAATATTGATGGAATTCTGGGTAGGCACACCGGGAATAGACAGGCTGAGAATATGGGGCGCTTCGTGGCAGCCATTGACCAGTACGCCCTCCAGGTTTTCCAGCTTCTGGGCCAGAGCTTCCAGCAGCGCCTTTTCCCGGGAAATAGCTTCTTTCATAGTCGCGCTCATGGCGGCGCAGGCTGCGGCGAAGCCGAAGATGGCGGGGGTGGCTTCCGTACCGCTTCGCATACCGCTTTCCTGGCCGCCGCCGATCAGGTAAGCGGGGAAGCTTTTGAGCCTGGGGCTGATATACAGCGCGCCCGCGCCCTTAGGGCCATGCACCTTATGGGAAGAAATGCTGATCAGATCCGCGCCCAGGCTTTTTGCCTGGAAGGGAACCTTCAAAAAGCCCTGCACGGCATCGGTGTGGAAATAAGCCTCCGGGCAAAGCCTGTGGGTCAGCTTGGCCATCTGGGCGATGGGCATAACTGCTCCGGTTTCGTTGTTTACCATCATAACGGATACCAAAATGGTATCGCGGCGCAGGGCGGCTTTCAGGTCTTCGGCTGTAATGCGGCCGCAGCTATCCGGCTGCAGGTAGGTAATTTCAAACCCCTGGCTCTCCAGCTGCTTCATGCAGTTTAATACGGCGTGATGCTCAACCGCTGTTGTAACGATATGCTTTCCCCGCTTACCCAGGCGCTTGACCGTGCTGAAAATTGCCCAATTATCGGCTTCTGTGCCGCCGCTGGTGAAATACACCCGGTCCGGCTCGGCGCCCATGGCTTTGGCGACCTGATGCCGGGCCGCTCTCAGCTGGGCGGCTGCATCAAAGCCAAAGCCATACAGCGCGCTGGGGTTTGCCCATTGCTGGGTAAGCGCCTGATGCACCGCAGCAACAGCCTCCTGGCAGGGCTGGGTGGTGGCGGAATTGTCCAAATAGATCATTTATTTCTCACTTTCCTACGCAGAACCGTTCAAAGATCCGCGCTGTAATATCTTCTCTTACCGTAGCGCCGGTCACCTCGCCCATGGCTTCCATAGCCTGCTCCACATCCGTAAGCGCGGCGTCCGGGGTAAGGCCCATGGTCAGCGCCTGCAAAGCGCGCTGCATAGCGTCGTAAGCTCTGCGTATGGCATCGTATTGCCGGGGGTTGGTCAAAATAGCGCCATCGCAGGGCGCAGAGCCCCCAAAGAGGGCCTGCACGGTATCCTTTAAATGCTCCATACCCAAATTGCTTTTGGCACTAATGGGAATCACATGGGAAAAGGGCAGATCCCCGGGCTGTACGGTCTGGCCAAGATCCGTTTTGTTGATCAGGGCGATTACATTTTTGGCGTTTTCACAGCTTCGGATCACCCCGTGATCTTCCTTTGTCAAAGGCTGAGAGCCGTCGCACATAAAGATCACAAGGTCGGCCTCTTGGGCGGCTGCTTTAGAGCGCTCTACGCCAATGGCCTCTACCGTATCCTCCGTTTCCCGTATGCCGGCGGTATCGATCAGCCGCAGGCGGGTACTGCCAAGCATAACCGTTTCTTCTACCGTGTCCCGGGTAGTGCCGGGAATGTCGGTAACGATCACCCGGTCAAACCCGGCCAAAGCGTTGAGCAGGCTGGATTTGCCTACATTGGGCTTGCCAACGATGGCCGCGGCAACGCCGCTTTTCAAGATCTTTCCCTGGCCATAGGTGCGCAAGAGCATTTCAAGCGCACCGGCGCTTTCTTCCAGGGTAGAGCGGTAGCCCTCCAGAGAAAAATCGTCGATATCTTCGTCGGGATAATCCAGCACGGCGTGGAAATGGCTGCAAAGGTCTGTCAGGCTGTTATAAACCGGATCCAGCTTTTTTTGCAGCACGCCCCCTACCTGCCCGGCGGCGTTAGCGGCAGCATCGGCGGTATCCGCTTCGATCAGGTCGATCACGGCTTCTGCCTGGGTAAGCTCCAAACGGCCGTTCATAAAGGCCCGCTTGGTAAATTCTCCCCGGCGGGCAGGCCGCGCTCCGGCGCAGTATAGGGCATCCAGCCCGGCAGCCAGCACAGCAGGAGAGCCGTGGCAATGAAATTCTACGGTATCCTCGCCGGTATAGCTGTGAGGGCCTCGGGTGTATACCGCCATGCATTGGTCGATGACGCGCCCGGAGCGGTCATGCAAGCTGCCAAGCATTAGTTTCCGGTTAGGCGCATCGCTCAGGCAAGCGCCGCTGTTTAATGTAAATACCTGCTGGCCGATCCGGGCAGACTCCGGCCCGCTCAGGCGCAGAATGCCAATGGCGCTTATGCAGTTGCCCGTAGAAAGGGCTGCAATGGTATCGGTCATAGATTTCCTTCCAATCCTGGTGTTTCTAATTATTATACTATGAAAGTCCATTCTTTGTAAAGAGCTTATATTGCGGCAGATTTACTTTACAAAGCGGCTTGGGTGTGTTATTCTGTGAGAAAAGGAGGAATTGCCATGAAAAAGTTTATTTGCATTGTGTTGGCCCTTGCTTGCCTGCTGTCTTTGGCTGGCTGCTCCAAAGCCCCTAAGAAGACCCCCTCTGCTACCACCGCGGCCCTCAACAGCTCTCTTTCCAATGTAGAGCTGCAAAAGATCCTCTATGTGCTGGAGGATATTTCCGGCACAGGTATCGGCGAGTTTTGCTATCAGGAAGATATTACGCCCCAGAATATTTCTGCCGTATTGGGAACTGACGGCTTTAAGCTTCCCTTTGCCTCAGGCCGGGCGTACCTGCCTACTATGAGTACCACCGCGTTTGTGCTTGCGGTCTTCCGCCTGGAAGAGGGCGCCGATGCTCAGGCTTTTGCCGAAGCCCTGAAAGAAAATGCGGACCCTGACCGATGGGTCTGTGTGCGGGCTGAGAAGGTGGAGGCCCAGAGCCTTGGCAATATGGTCATGTTCGTTATGGGCAATGAAGCATCGGTTTCCCGTTTGACCCAGGCTTTTGCCAAGCTGGGCGAGCCGGGTTTCCGCATGGAGGAGCATTTGATCGATCCCCTGGAAGGGCTTACTATGGATCAGCTGTATTCCAAGCTCTATAAAAAGTACAGCCTGTCCAACTACGGCTTTATGGACGGCGAGGATTTCGGCGCCGTTCAGGATAATACTGCCTATGGCCTGGCGGATATCAGCAGCTGGCAGTATACCGATTCTGTGGTAGATGTTGGCTACCAGCCAGCCGATTCCTATGACGGTGAGCGAGCTTATGTCTTGGCAATGTTCCGCATGTCCCATGGCGTGAATGCACAAACCTTTGCCCAGGAGCTTCAGGAGTGTGTGGATACCTCTTCGCTGAAGGGAGAAGGCCAGCAGTATCTGCTTGCATGGAGCGATGATGTGGTCATCTATTATGCAGGCTCCGGCAGCTATGCCTGGAACAACTTCACCCTAAATTCTGAGTTTGCCGGTATTTACCGTATGCAAACCCAGGGGCTGGAACAGTAAATATATATAGTAATAGCGGAGGCTGCTTTTGCGGCCTCCGCTTTTTTGCATAACTTTTCCCAATTTGTAAATACTACCTAGCGAGGTGGGATCATGAATTGGGAACAAACCGGAAAAGAGTCCATAACTGAGCGTAATATCCGGGCCGTTTTTTGCGGCGCGGCAGATTTTTATGAGCGCAGCCTTTGCTGCGGAGAATTTACCCTCTATGCTTACGCCATTGACGGATTGGTTTCCGGGGGTGATATCTCGGAATATGTGCTAAAGCCTGTTGCCGCCTTGCTGCGGGGAAGCTCCATGCAGGAGCTGTACCAAAATGCGCTTTCGGGGCATATCTACAATTGTGTTGCCAAGCCTTGCCAGGATCTGAGGCAGGTTTCGCTTATGTTGGTAAATGGGTTTTGCGCCGTGCTTTTTCCGGGGGTAGGAGCGCTGGCGTTTGAGGTAAAAACCGGGGAAAAGCGGGGGGTGGCTCCTCCTGAGGTGGAGAGTACCATAAAAGGACCAAAGGATGCTTTTGTGGAAACCGTGCGCTCCAATACCAGCCTTATCCGCCGCCATCTGCGTTCCCCGGATCTGCGTATTTATGAAACCCAGGTTGGCAAGCGCAGCCTTACCAATGTGTCGGTGGTTTCCTTGGAGGGGGTTACAAACCCCCAGCTGGTTGCACGGATGAAGCAAAGGCTGCAAAGTATCGATATAGATGGCTTTCTTTCTCCTTCTGCGGTGGAGGAGTATGTTACCGGCTCCCGGAAAACGCCCTTTCCCCTTATGCAGTATACCCAGCGCACAGACCGGTTCTGCCAGGGGATTTTGGATGGCCGTGTGGGCCTGCTGGTGGACGGCCTGCCCCTGGGCTACCTTGCGCCCGGGGATCTGGGGTATCTTATGGATAGCCCGGAGGATAGGGGGACGGATTATCTTTCCGCTTCTTTTGTGCGCGTTCTTCGTTACTGCGCTCTGCTGCTGGGCTTATTGCTGCCGGGTGTATATGCAGCTATGGCGGTGTTTCACCAACAGATGATCCCATTGCCCCTGCTTCGGGCCATCATCGAGAGCAAACGCTCTGTCCCTTTTTCCACAGCTGTAGAAGTGCTGGGCTTGTTGGTGGCTTTTGAGCTTTTGCAGGAATCCGGGGTGCATCTGCCCAAGGCCATTGGGCAATCGGTTTCCGTGATCGGCGGCATCGTGGTAGGCACGGCGGCAGTAGAAGCAAAGCTGATCTCACCTGCGGCGCTGATCGTGGTTAGCTTAGCCGGTGTGTGCGGCTTTGTGCAGCCCAACCGGGATCTTGCCCAGGCTTTGCGCCTATGGCGTTTTGGATTGGCGGCGCTGGGAGTTTTTGCCGGACTTTTTGGCGTTACGGTTGGCTTTTTGCTGTTGCTTATCCACCTTTCAACACTCACATGCCTGGATGTACCCTATTTGTCGCCGTTTTCCCAGGGGGACAGCTGGGGCATCTTCCGAAAAAGGCTTAAACATCAAACCCTCCGCCCAAAGCTTCTGAATACCCAGGACAGGAGGCGCCAGGCATGAAAAAATGGCTCTTATTTTTCGGGGCGATCCTTGCCGTGGGGATATTTGCGCGTATGGATCATACCGGTACCGATGTTTCCAAATTAGAGCCGGTAAAGCTGGTTTATATGGATAGCCAAAACGGCATGATCACCCTGGCTGCGGATACGCAAGCCCAGGGCAGCGGCAATACAGTTGCCGGCGCAGTTGAGGATCTAAAGGATAGCGCAAAGGGTAAGATCATATTGGAAACAGCGGAGCATTTGCTGGTCACGCCAGGGGCGTGGGAGGCCGTTAGCCGATTGATGCCCTATTTGCGGCCGGATTGCAGCGTAACGCTGGCTAAGGGAACGCCGGAGCTAGAGGCAGCAGCGGGTTTTCTGGATATCCACAAGCCGGATTTTACGCTGAACGATCTGCGTGCGGGTGATCTGCGTGTTCCTATGCTCTATACGCAAGAGGGGAGGATGCGCCTTGGAAACGGGTGAATTATCGCCGAAGGCACTGTCCTGCTGGATAGCCGTGGCTATGCTTGGGCCTGTAGCCCTTACCGCAGCATCCTCAGCCTGGCCAGGAGTGTTGGTGGCGGGCATTCTGTGCGGAACACTTTGCCTGACGGCAGGGCAGTTTTCGGCCAAGAAGGTGTTTGATAACAAGCTGATCTGCTTTGCGATCTCTCTTTGGTGCGTATATGCCGCGGCTGAAGTGGCTTACCAGGCTGCGCTGTGCTTCCCTGGGAAGGCGGCGGGCTTAGCTGTGCCGCTGGTGCTGCTGGTGTTGGCAGCTTTTGGCTCGTCTAAGGGGATCAACAGCGCCTGCGCGGTGGGGGCAACGCTGCTGCCCTTGTGCGTCCTCATTTTTGCGCTTGTTCTGGCAAGCGGCGTGGGAAACCTTACGCCCTCCCGGCTGCAGCTTGCTGCCGTGCCGCCGGGAGGGGAGCTGATATTTGTATTTTTGCTTCCTATGGCGGCGCTTTGGCTTCCGCGCAACCCAGCCGAGCCTATAAAATGGCCTATAATCTCAGCGCTTATCTTTGGGGTGGCGATCAGCCTTATAGTAATGGGCACTTTATCTTTGCCAGTAGCCCTGACCCGCCGGGATGCGTTTTATGAGTTCAGTAAAAGCCTGAGCCTGTTTTCTGCGGTACAGAGGTTTGAGGCAGTCGTATCCGCGGCTGCGGTTATGAGTGCTTACGCAATGCTCAGCCTGTTGTTTAGCGCGGTTGGCCAGTTGGGTGGAAGGCTTCTCCCGGGAAAAGGCAATGTGGCTATTATCATAGCGGCCCTTGCAGGCATCGCGGTTGTTTGCCTTGGCCTTTGGCTGCCCAATGAAGGCATCGGGATATATACGGTAGGAGTATGGGCACCGGTAGCTATACTGTCGGCAATTTTTAAGGAAAAAGATCTGAAAAAAGAAGAAATTGATACTTGACATTTGCCCCCGGCTTTGGTAATATATCCCGGCGCCAAAAGCTGGGGGCTGGCAAGCGAAATTAACTCAGAAAAAAGTCCAAAAAACTTGAAAAAAGTTCTTGACAAAGGCTTCTTCCTGTGTTAGTATAAGCAAGCTAACCGCCGAGCGGGAAGCAGTTTGTACCTTGTAAATTGAATAACGCAAAGACGAACTATAACACCTTGGACAATTTTAAATGGATTGTTTAAGATTTCGTTGAAGAAACGAATTAACAGCCAACGATAATTCTTGAGTAATATTTGCTAAGACAAATTTATTCAAAAACTTGATTTGGAGCGCTTCGGCGCTTTAGATACAACTTTTTGAGAGTTTGATCCTGGCT
>JAFSBW010000009.1 GCA_017437095.1 Oscillospiraceae bacterium | reverse complement strand
TCGTCGGCGTACAGGTGGTACGGTAGAGGGCGGTTTGCGCAGTAAGTCAAAATGCCTTGCGAAGCAAGCTTTTTCGCTGCATTTTAAGCAAATGCTTTATTTGAAAATAGCTTCAATTCTAAAAAATCGCCCCAAACTGCCAAAAATTGCATTTTGACGGTTTGGGGCTTTATCGACACTCTGAGCCCTCCCGCTAAACGCGGGAGGGCATATTTTATTGCGGCTGTTCCTGCTCCGGCTGTTCCGGCCGGGGCTTCTTTTTGCGTTTCTTATAGATCAGCAGCCCGGCCCCAAGGGCCAAAGCCCCGGCGGCAGCGCCTATAGCCGGCCAGGGGAAGGCGTTAACCGGCAGCCGCACCAGCGCCAGCTGCACCTGCCCGGGCGCCGCGGGGAACACCAGGTAGCTGCCCTCCCGGGTATATTCTGCAGCGCGCCAGGGGCTATCCCCGCAGCGCAGCAGCAGCTTTATATTGCCCGCCTGCCCGGCGGGAAGCTGGAAACGGGCGGTGTCAGCCCCCTCCGGCAAAGTGACGGCCCAGGCTTCCAGCAGCTGCTCCTTTTCCTTTAGGGGAACATCCGCCTGGAGCTTTTCCAGGGAGATCTCGCAATCCCCGGCAAAAGAGCCTTCCGCCAGGGCCAAGGGCAGGCCGTTTTCCCGGACAGCGCCGCTTTGGATGGCGGCGCGGTAGGGGGTATACAGGGCGTGGAAGGTCATATCGTAAAGGATATTGCTCAGGTCGGCTTCGCTCAGGCCCTCCCATTGGGCCTCATAGCCCGGCTTTTGGGGCAGGGCCGGGATCCGGCTTTGCGCCAGGCTGCTGCCTGGGGCAAGGGAGATCAGGCTTTCCGAGCCGTCTTCAAACACAAAGCAAACCGCGACCCGGCCAAACATAGCCGGCAGATCGGGAAGGCTTAGAAATTCCTCCAGAGCCATGCCCTGGGCAGCGCCCTGGTAGCTGATGCCGTCAATGCCCCCCGGATCTGCGGAGAGGATGGGATAGAGATTGCCGGAAACGGCGGTGTCTTCGCCGCTAAGGCTGCGCTGGGAGGTATCCCCCAAAACGGCGCCCAGCTTTTCCTTGGCGGTGGAAATGCTTACCATGCTCAGGCAATCCGTTACCGTATGGGCGCTGCCGGCAATGCCGCCGGCGTAGGCGCTGGCATCGATCCGGCACTTGGCGCAGCAGCTGCGGATATAGCCCGCGCTCTGGCCCGCAATGCCCCCGGCGTAGTCGGCGGCCTGGGCATCGATCCTGCCGGTGTTGGCGCAGCCTTTGATCAGGCCAAGGCTCTGCCAGCCCACGACACCTCCGGCATTTTGCTTTTTGGCGGTGACCGGGCCCGTATTTTCGCTGGAAAGCACCACGGCGCGCAACCGGCTTTGGAAATTCATGGATCGCTCGCCGGTGAAGCTCCAATCCTCCAGGGTATCCAGATCGTTTTCCATGGCCATCGCCCCGGCAATGCCGCCTACATTCCAATCTCCAAGGACGCTGCCGTAATTGGCGCAGCTTTCTACTTTGCCTGTAAGCAGCTCCGGCGTATCCTCGTCGGAAATATCGGTAATGCTGCCCCCCAGCGCTTCGGAAGCGGTGTTGAGGGTAGCGCCGATGGTGTTTATCTGGGCGGAGATGGCCCGCAGGTCACGGGTCAGGCCGGTTACGGTGCTGCCGGCGGCAGAAGCGATGGCCTGCAGCGTAGCGGGCATGGCGTTCAGGGTGGCGGTTAGGGTGTTCTGAGCCGCCAAAAGGGTATCCGGGTCCGGCAGCTCCGGGTTTTCCGGGTTCGGGAAAAGGGTAAGCACAGCATCCTGGGCGGCTTTGGTCTGCTCCTGCAGGGCTTCCACCTGGCCGCTGATCTTGCCGGCGCCTGCCTTGGCGTTGCCGGAAGCCCGGTCCACCAGGCCGCTCATAGTACCCAGCTGATCCTGGAGGATCTGCAAGGTATCCTGGGAGTATTCCATAACGGAGCTTGGCTCCATCTGGCCTACGATGCCCCCAACCTCCTTGCGGCCCTGGATACTGCCCCGGTTTTCGCAGGAAACGATATAGCCGCTCTGGGTGCCGGCGATGCCGCCGATGTTGTAGCCCATCTGCCGGTAGCCCACAGCGCCCAGATTTTGGCAGGAGCGGATCACGCCGCTGTTTTGGCCTGCTATGCCGCCAATATCCGTAACCGTATTGGCAGCTTCCGCGCCGGTGAGGGTGTCCACGGTAATGTCGGAAATGTCCACGCTGTTTTGCTGGGGGGTGGTGTTGATCTGCGCCCGGTTGGTGCATTGGCGGATCACGCCGCTGTTTTCGCCGGCGATGCCCCCTACAAAATGGGCGCCGGAGATCTCGCCTTCTGCTTCGCAGCCTTCGATAATGCCGGTAATGCCGTTGCGGCCTACCAGGCCGCCTACCTGCTGGGCGCCGGAAACGCTGCCGGAAACCCTGCAGCGAAGGATCTGGCCGTTATTCTCCCCGGCCAGAGCGCCTACCGCGCTGCGGCTGCCGGTGGGGTGGAACTGGCCCTGAATATGCAGCTCCTGCACCACCGCCGTGGCGCTCAGGTAGCGGAAAATGCCCTGGGCAGAGCCCTCCGGGGCAAGGCAGATGCCGGAAAGGGTATGGCCGTTGCCCAAAAATGTGCCGCAAAAGAGGGGCGCGGGGGCGAAGCTGAGCCCGGTGAAGTCTAAGTCGGCCTCCAGGCTGACGGTGAGGCCCTGGCTGTAGCTATCCAGCCGGCAGTTTTCCACAAAGGCGAGAAAATCCTCCGCCGTGCGGATAGAAAGGGTGGCTTTTGGGGCGGCATCCTGCCCTTCCTGGGCAAAGGCCGCCGGCGCAAGGCTCAAAAGAAGGAAAACACACAGAAAAACGCAGAAAGCTTTACGCATCATACCCCTTACCTCCTTCTTCGGCTTGGGCGGGGGTGGACACCGCCGCCTCCAGCTGGCCCTGGATGGTGCCGCTGATATCCGCGTCCACCATGCCACTGATATAGCCCTTTACATGGCCCTGCAGCCGCACAGTACCCTGCCGGGCAGCTACCTGGGGCGTTTTGGCCTTTCGTTTAATACGGGTGCGCTCAATGATGCCGTCGCCCAGCACCAAAAAGGCGGGCAGCACAAACAGCACCAGGAAAATGGAAATAATGGTGCCGCGGCCCAGGCAAGTGCCCATAATGGACACCACGGGCTGGGCGGACAGATTGCCGATAAGCAGACCGGCGGAGGCCATCATAGTGCCGGAGGTAAAAACCGTGGGGAAAGCGGCGTTCAGGGCGTGGATGATGGCCTGCTTGGGGGGCATTTCCGCTTTCAGCTCCTGGTAGTGGCTGGAAATGACGATGGCATAGTCGATATTCGCGCCCATCATAATGGCGTTTACAATGAGGTAGCCCAAAAAGTACAGCGGCTCGCCGGTAACCGTGGGCACAGAGAAATTGATCCAAATGCTGCCCTGGATCACAATGATCAGCAGCACCGACAGCCCCACAGACCGGAAGGTAAACAGCAGCACGATGACCACAAACAGCGCCGACAAAACGGAGATCATCAAATTATCGGAAACAAAGGAAGCGGAAAGATCCCGGGAGCTGGTGGAGTTGCCTACCAGGTAGTAGTCGCTTTCGTAGTATTTTCCAATGATGGCGCGCATCTGGGCGAGAAAATCGTAGGTTTCCTTGCCTTCCTCCGGCAGGGTAAGGTACACCACCAGCCGGCTGTAGCGCTCATTCTGCAGCTGGGCCTGGGCCAGCTCCAGCTGGGTAAACAGCTCGTTCACAGCAGCCTGATCCTCCCCGGAAAGGGAGATGTTGTAGGCCCGGAGCTGATCCTTCAGGAAGATAAACATATCAAACAGGGGGATCTTGTAGCTATCCAGCCCGGTGAGCAGCTGGCCGTATTCCTTTTGCCCGGCGGCGTAGCCGGCGTACAGGGCCTGCACCACCTCGTAATCCAGCCCGATCAGCTCAGAAAGCTCCCGGGGGCTCAGGGCATCCGTCAGCTTATAGCCGCCCATGGCTTCCATGCCGGAAAGGCCCATGGTGCTTTTTACCTGGGGGCAATCGTTGAGTTCTGCCAGGATCTTGGCTTCGGCTTCATAGTCGCCGCTGGGCAGCACCACCGCCACCATGTTGCTGGTGCCAAAGGTATCCTTGATCTTAAAATAGTTATGCTGCCGCTGGGTCATTTTGGCGGTTTTGATGTCGTTAAAGCTGTAGGCGTAGGGGCATTGGCTGCTAAGCCAGAACGCCCCGCCCAGGATCACCAAAAACAGCGCAGGCACTGCAAACCGGGCCTTTACCGCGAATTTTCCGGCGAAGGTAATGTTCGGCAGCAGCTTTTTGTGCCGGGTCTTGTCCATAAGGGGGCAGAACAAAACCAGCAGCCCGGGCATCAGGGTAAATACGCTCATAAGGCTCAGGAAAATGGACTTGATCAGCACCGTGGCCAGATCCATGCCAATGCCAAACTCCATAAACCCCAGGGCCATCAGGCCGCTGATGGTGGTCAGGGAAGACCCGCCGATCTCCGGGATGGATTTGCGCAGGGCAGTAACGGCGGCATCCCGGGCGTTTTTGGTTTCATGCTCGTCGCTGAAGCGGTGGCAAAGGATGATGGCGTAGTCGATGGCCAGGGCCAGCTGCAGCACCACCGCCACGGAATCGGAAATAAAGCTGATCTTGCCGCAGAGGAAATTGGTGCCCATATTCAGCAGGGCAGCGGTGCCAAAGGTAAGCAGCAGCACCGGCACCTCCATATACGCCCGGGAGGTAAGCACCAGCACCAAAATAATAATGATCACCGCAACCATGAAAATTACCAGCATTTCCTGATCCAGCATGGCGTTGGGGTCAAAGTCCGCCTCGGTGTAGATAGAGGTATCGTACATGGCGGTAAGCGCTTCTATTTCGGCCAGGGCCTGCAGCGTGAGCTCCTGCAGATTGCCCCCTGCAAAGCTGACATCAAACAAGGCGCAGGCGTTGGCGTAATGCTCAGCTTCAGCGCCGAAGGTTACCATCTGCACCCCCTCTACCTGGCTGATGGCATCGCAAAGGGTCTGGGCGGTTTCGTAGGTAACATTGGCTACCATTACCCGGGCGGTGGCAAAGGAGGCGAAATTCTCGCTCATGGCAACAATGCCCTGCCGGGTCTCCGTGCCTTCCGGCAGGTATACGGTAACATCGTTTTCTACCTTTACCCAGCCCATGGAGAACATACAGAAAATAAGAGCCGCTATGTAAAACAGGAA
This sequence comes from Oscillospiraceae bacterium, assembly GCA_017437095.1. Taxonomy (GTDB): domain Bacteria; phylum Bacillota; class Clostridia; order Oscillospirales; family Oscillospiraceae; genus Faecousia. The sequence continues at coordinate 10,576 of JAFSBW010000009.1, read as the reverse complement.
GAAATACTTCCGCTTGTCTACGATGAACGCAGACGCCTTATCCAGAAATCCGCCGGAATGCTTTTTACTCATAGTGATCCACCTCAAAAAGACGGCAACAAAAATACACACTTATCGCTTATACATCTATTATAACATTTAAAAATGCGTTGAGCAACTCTTAATAACCCCCTTTCCCTGCCGCCGGTTAAAGTTCCGGCAAAAAAGCTGCCTTCAAATGCATATGTAGGCAATGGCCTATGTGCCATTGCGAGAAACAAATAGGGGCGGCACACAGGCCGCCCCCTACGGTAAAAGTTGTATCGTGAGGGATCTCATTCATTTTGAGATACCTCTTTTTATTTCAGCTCCTTCAGCCGCTGCTTCAGATCCAATATCTTTTCTTCTATTTTCGCAATGGTCTCCAAAAAAGCGGCATCGCCTTTGCCGCTGGGGTCTTCCAGGCCCCAATCCTCCCGCAGCCTGCAGGGAAGATTTGGGCAGCTGACATTGCAGCCCATGGTAATTACCGCGTCCACCGCCGGAATATCAGAAATCAGCTTGCTTTTTTGCCCCTGCTGCTCCATATCTATGCCGTAAAGGCGGCGCATCAGGCGCACCGCGTCCTGGTTGATGTTGGGGCGAAGCTCCGTGCCGGCGGAGTAGCTTTCAAAGGTATCCGAGGCCAGCTTTTTCCCCAGAGCCTCGGCGATCTGGCTGCGGCAGGCGTTATGCACGCAGATAAAAGCAACTTTCAGCATAGGCGTTCCTTTCAAAAACCGGGGCGGCCAGCTACAGCCCAACGGCTTGCAGTTCTTTTTGGGCCAGGGCCAGCAGGGCCTCTTTTTCGTTGGGAGCCTGCTCATCCAGCACGGCGGCAAGGAGCTTATTCAGGCAATCCCCCAAAGCCTTGCCCGGCCGGAAGCCCAGGGCCATCAGGTCGCTGCCGGTTACCGCCAGATCCTTCAGGCTCAGGCAGGCATCTTCCGCCAAAAGCTCTTCGATCAGCCGGGCGATCTCCCCAAAGCCGGGGTCCGGGTCGTCGCCGATAACCCCTTTGCTGCCAAAATCCGCCTTTTGCAGCGCCAGCAGATTTTGCACGCCTTCAACGCCGTATTGGCTCAGCCGGCGGCGCAGCAGCTTTTTATCCGGCTCCAAAAGGGTCATATGCCGGCTGATCAGCTGACACACCTGGGTGCGCAGGTCGGTAGGGGCTTTCAGCCGCAGCAGAATTTCCTCTGCCATGGCTGCGCCTACCTTGGCGTGGCCGTAAAAATGCCCCCGCCCGGTTTCATCCGGGGCATAGGTGGCCGCCTTGCCCACATCGTGCAGCAGCGCTGCCCAGCGCAGGACGGTTTCCTTGGGGCTGGCTTCCACCACATGGCAAATGTGGGTATAAATATCGTAGGCGTGGTGGGGGCTGTGCTGGTCAAAGCCCATAGCCACCTCCAGTTCCGGGATCACCTGGACGATCATGGGGGAAAACTGCAGCAGATCCTCGGCCTTTGCTGCCAGCAGCAGCTTGGTCAGCTCGGAAAATACCCTTTCCCGGGCAAGGCTGTCCAGCCGGCCCTTTTCCTGGAGCATGGCCTGAAAGGTAGCCTTTTCTACCCGCAGACCCAGCTTGGCGGCAAAGCGCATACCCCGCAGGATCCGCAGGGCGTCCTCCTGAAAGCGGGCCGCCGCATTGCCCACCGCCCGCAGCAGGCCCTTTGCCAGATCCGCCTGCCCCCCAAAGGGGTCGCGCAGGCCCTGGCTTGGGGAGTAGGCCATGGCGTTTACGGTAAAATCCCGCCGGGCCAGATCCTCCTTTAGGCTGCGCACAAATGTTACCTGATCCGGGTGGCGGCTGTCGGAATACGCGCCGTCGCAGCGGTAGGTAGTGATCTCTACCACCTCTTTGCCGAAGATAACGCCTACGGTGCCGTGCTTTTCCCCGGCGGTCACCAGGGGGTAAGGGGCGAAAACGCGGTGCATTTCCTCGGGGGTGGCATCGGTGCAAAGGTCAAAATCCTGGGGGGCTAAGCCCAAAAGGTAGTCCCTTACGCAGCCGCCTACGCACCAGGCTTCAAACCCCGCCTGCTCCAGAGCCGCTATGCAGTTGGTAACGCTCTGGGGCAGCTTCATAGGCTTATTCTCCTTCCGGGGTCTTGCGCCGGGTAAGATCCAGGCTCAGCAGATTCAAAACATGGTAAATAAGAAACGCGCCGTAGAGCAGCCAGTTTTCGCTGCCCAGCATGGCTATGGGGCAAAGGGTAACGCACATCAGCGAAAGGATCAAATATTCCTTCAGGCTGCCGATGCCCGCGTCCGCTGCCGCCTGCTGGTAGGCTGCCAGCATCAGGGCGCAGCCAGCCAAAAGCTGGTACAAAAAGCGGTGGATAGATGCCTGGCGGCACCATACAGAGTAGCTGCCAATGAGCAGCACGATCAGATATACCGCCACCACCCCCCAGCAAAGCCAAACCGGCCGCCTGCCGGTCAGCCGGCAAAGGGCGCAGGGGATCAGCGCCAGGGCAGCCGCCAAGGCAAGCACATTCAGCCAAACCTTGCCCCCGCCGATAAACCCTACCACAGCGGTAATGACCAGGCCCAGAGCCAGGGCGCCGATGCCTCCGGCCGCCAAAGGGCTGGGGGCAAACAGCTGGGCGTATTTGCGGGTAGGCTTGCCCTTGCCAAAGAAGAACACCGGCACCAAAGCCGCCGCTACGGCAAAAAAGGGCAGCACCAGGGCTGGGAAGAAGCCCCGCTTTGGCAGGCCCTGGCTGTCGTAGCCCTGAAGCACTACGGCCATATTCAGCAAAAAGCCGATGCCGCCGCAAGCCAGGGCGATCAGCAGGGCCTTGTCCAGTTTTTTCCTCATAGCGTTAGCTCCTCAACAGTAGAGATAAGGCGGTAAAAACAGCGGTAAGCACCGGCTGGTGCAGCAGATAGATCCAAAGAGAGTGCTTGCCGCAATTGGCTAGAAACCGCACCGCTTTTCCCTGGGGGTCTACCTTGGGGAAAAGGGTGGTTTTGTTTTTGTAAAGGGTCTTTCCCAGGGCAGCGCCCAGCAGGAAAAAGCCCAGGTTAAAGATCAGGGGAAAATAGTCCGACGAGGCGAAGCCGTAGGGGTACAGCCCCAGGGGGACAAGATACATATGGCTTACGCGCACCGTATCCAAATACCGGCCCGCCGCCGCCAGCGCCGCACCTGCCCCCGCCAGCGCCCACCAGGGGAGCTTGCGGAACACCGGCCAAAGCAGCATACACGCGCCCAAGCAGTGCAGCACGCCAAAATAGATAATAATGCTCTTGTCCGCAAAGCCCAGGCGGTACATGCCCCAGGTCACCAAGGTGCAGACCATGCCGCATAGAAATACCACTATGCCCCGGCGGATGCACCGGCTGCCCAGGGTAACGCAGATGCCGGAAAGGGCCAGGAAGATCAGCCCGCCCCAATCCTTGATCAGGGAAAACCAGGCGGGGTAGTCCCATTTTACCAGGCCGTACAGCTCTACGGCATCAAATACGCCGTGAACAGCCACCACCCCCAGAATGCACAGCCCCCTTAGAGCATCCAGCTCCCAGATGCGCTGCTTCATTTACTTCTCCTGGGCGGCGTTGGCTTCCTCTTCCAGCACCCGGTAGGCCACCTTGCCCACCAGAGTTTTGGGAAGCTCCGTGCGGAATTCGATCTCCCGGGGCATGGCATACTTGGCGATATGCTCCTTGCAGTAGGCCAGCAGCTCCTGCTTCAGCGCTTCCGTAGGCTCGATGCCGGGCATGGGCACAACGAAAGCCTTGACCCGCTGCACCCGGTATTCGTCCTTCACGCCGATGACGCAGCTGAGCAGCACCTTTTCGTGGCCGTCGATGATGTTTTCCAGCTGAGAGGGGTACACATTGTAGCCGGAGGTAATGATCATGCGCTTGATGCGCTGGCGGAAGTATACAAAGCCGTCCTGATCCATGCGGCCCAGGTCGCCGGTGTGCAGCCAGATGCGGCCGTCGTAGTGGCGGCGCAGGGTGCTGGCGGTCTCCTCCGGGTTATCCATATAGCCCAGCATAACGGTAGGGCCGGAAACGCAGATTTCGCCCTCGGTGTTGGGGTCGGCCTCGTCGGTAGTGCCGGGGTTTACGATCTTATAGTAGGTATCCGGGAAGGGAACGCCGATGGAGCGGTCCCGGGCGTAGTCCTTAGGGGTTAGGCAGGAGGCGGTAACGCACTCGGTAGTGCCGTAGCCCTCCCGGATCTGCTCGGAGCAGTTATGCTCGTGCAGGAAGGTGTCGATCTTCTTTTTCAGCTCCGGGCTCAGGCAGTCGCCGCCGGAGAATACGCCCTTCAGGCAGCTCAAATCCGCGTCCTTCAAGGTGTCCATGCGCAGCAGCGCCTCAAACAGAGTAGGCACGCCGGCGATGATATTGGGCTTTTCCTTTACCAGCAGCTTTGCGTAGCTGGCAGGGGTAAACTGGGGCACCAAAATGCAGGTAGCGCCGCCGATAAGGGCGGTATGGATGCTTACGCCCAGGCCGAAGCCGTGGAACACCGGCATAACGGAAAGAAAACGCATGCCGCTGATGTCAGGATAGTAGCCGGAGGCCGCAATGGTCTGCAGACCCAGGGCGTTAAAGTTCATATTGCTGAGCATAATGCCCTTGGTAGTGCCGGTAGTGCCGCCGGAGTACAGCACAGCGCCGCAATCCTCAGCCTTGCCGGTGTCGGCGGGCAGCTCCGTCTTTTTGCCGCCGGCCAGCAGCTCCGTCCAGAGGGTGTAGCCGGTTTTGGGCAGCTTGGGGATGGCCCTTGCTCCCTTGGTCATGGGGTACAGGGCGCTCAGGGGAAAGGGCAGCTCGTCGCGGATCTTGGCGATCAGGATCCTAGCATCCCCGGCAACCCCCGCTACCTTTTCGTAGAACTGGTCCAGGGTCAAAATGGCCTTGCTCTTGGACATTTCCAGGTAAAAAGCGATCTCCTGGGGGGCGCTCAGGGGGTGGATCATATTGGGGATGGCGCCAATGCGGTTGAGGCCATAGAAGCAGTCCAGCGCCTGGGGGCAGTTGGGCATGCAGATGGTCACCCGGTCGCCCTTTGTAATGCCCAGAGCGGTAAGGCCCTTGGCAGCATCGTCTATGCGTTTTACAAAATCCCGGTAGGAAGTTTTCTTGCCCATAAAGGTGTAGGCAATGTGATCGGGATATTTTTTCGCGGCGGCACGCACCTGCTGGTGCATGGTAGTGTTGGGGTAGCGCAGTGTGGTGGGGGTATTGCCGTAATAGCTCAGCCAGGGAGCGCTAGCAGAAAGACCCATAGCGTTTTTACCTCTCTCTATATAAAAAATCAGAGTTATTATACCAGCATTGCGGTGAAATTTCTACCCCCGCAGGAAAAAAAGAATACTTTCCCCCCTTGTTTCCAAGCCGCCGGGGGAGTATAATAGGGCCTAGATTGGAAAATGGAGGATCAATATGCTTATTTTTGCAGTTTCTGCGCTGGCGCTGGCCTGCGCCGGGGGCATCTGCTTCTTTACGGGCAGCTTCGGCAGCCTGGATTGGCTGTGGGTGCTGCCGCTGAGCTTTTTGGGCAGCTTCCTGGTGCTGGCGCTGATGGTATTTTTGATCATTTGGATCGCCTGCGCCCTGGTGGACCTGAACAAGCCCCAGGAGCGTGACAGCAAGTTTTACCGCTTTCTGCTAAACCTGATCGCCGAGGCGGCTCTGCCCATTATGGGCGTAAGGATGCATACCCAGGGCCTGGAGAAGATGCCCCAGGGCGGCCGCTTTTTGCTGGTATGCAACCATTTAAACGAGATGGACCCTGTAATACTCTTCCACTATTTCCGCAAGCACCGGCTGGTCTTTGGCTCTAAGCGGGAGAACGCCACCATGTTCCTGGTGGGCAAGCTCATGCACAAGATCCGCTGCCCTCTCATTAACCGGGAGAATGACCGGGAGGCTCTGAAAGCCATCCTGCGGTGCATCGAGCTGCTGAAGGAGGATACCGTCAGCATCGGCATCTTCCCCGAGGGCCATATTACCGACGACAAAAAGCTGGACCCCCTGAAGGGCGGCGTGTTCAAGATCGCCCAGAAGGCCCAGGTGCCGGTGGTGGTTTGTACCCTGCAAAATACCCACCATGTGTTCCATAACGCCGCCCGGCTGAAAAAGACGGATGTGCAGCTGCATCTGGTGGATGTGATCCCCGCCGAAGAGCTTAAGGGCGTAACCGCTGTAGATGTGGCCCACCGGGTGCATAAGCTGATGGCGGACGATCTGGGCCCGGATCTGGTAGCTTCTGCCAAGGAAGAATCATAAAATACTTGATTTACGGCGCTAAAATGGCTATAATGGATTGCTGATGACAAAATGATCCAATTTGGAGGATTTTATAATGAAAAACAGTGAAAAAACCTTAGAAATGATCGTAAACCTCTGCAAAAACCGCGGTTTCGTATACGCCGGCTCCGAGATCTACGGCGGCCTGGCCAACTCCTGGGACTACGGCCCTCTGGGTGTAGAGTTTAAGAACAATGTAAAGAAGGCCTGGATGAAGAAATTCGTGCAGGAATCTCCCTACAATGTGGGCCTGGATGCCGCCATCCTCATGAACCCCACCACCTGGGTGACCACCGGCCATGTAGGCTCCTTCTCCGATCCCCTGGTAGACTGCAAGGGCTGCGGCGCCCGTCACCGTGCCGATAAGCTCATCGAAGCTGCCGAGAGCGGCAAGGGTGTAAATGTGGACGCCATGAAGACCTCTGAAATGAGCGATTTCATCCAGGAGCATGAGGATGTTATTTGCCCCAACTGCGGCAAGCACCACTTTACCTCCATCCGCAACTTTAACCTGATGTTCCAAACTAAGATCGGCGTTACCGAGGATTCTTCCTCTACCTGCTACCTGCGGCCTGAAACCGCCCAGGGCATTTTTGTCAACTTCGCCAACATCCAGCGCACTACCCGCAAGAAGCTGCCCTTCGGCGTTTGCCAGGTGGGCAAGGCCTTCCGTAACGAGATCACCCCGGGCAACTTCACCTTCCGTACCCGTGAGTTTGAGCAGATGGAGTGCGAGTTCTTCTGCCAGCCGGGTACTGACCTGGAGTGGTTTGCCTACTGGAAGGATTTCTGCAAGAACTGGCTGATCAGCCTGGGCATCAAGGAAGAATCCCTGCGCCTGCGTGACCATGAGCCTGCGGAGCTGGCCTTCTATTCCCGTGCTACTACCGATATTGAGTACCAGTTCCCCTTCGGCAGCGGCTGGGGCGAACTGTGGGGCATCGCTGACCGCACCGATTACGACCTGGGCCGTCACCAGGAGGCCTCCGGCAAGAACCTGGAGTACTACGATCAGGAGCGCAACGAGCATTACATTCCCTATGTTATCGAGCCTTCCCTGGGCTGCGACCGTGTGGCTCTGGCCTTCCTGTGCGAGGCTTACGACGAGGAGCAGGTAGGCGTGGACAAGAAGGGCAACCCCGATATCCGCACCGTTCTGCGGCTGCACCCGGCGCTGGCTCCCTTCAAGGCTGCCGTGCTGCCCCTTTCCAAAAAGCTCAGCCCCAAGGCAGAGGAGATCTACGCCGAGCTGCGTAAGGACTTTATGGTAGACTTTGACGATGCTGGCTCTATCGGCAAGCGCTACCGCCGCGAGGATGAGATCGGTACGCCCCTTTGCATCACTGTAGACTTCCAGACCGTGGGCGACGAAACTACCGAGGCCGACAATTGCGTTACCGTCCGCGACCGGGATACCATGGAGCAGGTGCGCATCCCCATCAGCGAGCTGCGCAGCTACATCGCTGAAAAGTGCCGCTTCTAATTATTATATTATAATGTATAGCAACAGCCCGGAGGCCAAAACCTCCGGGCTGTGTGTCTGTAGAAACCGAACCGGTAGGGGCGACCATCGGTCGTCCGAATGGCTGCCAACGATGATGGCACTTTCGGCGGGCGATCACAGATCGCCCCTACGGTCACCGAATAACTGCCGATAGCAAATGTAGGGGCGAGCATTGCTCGTCCGCAAGCAAAGGAAAGGTTTTCCTAACATTCTCAAAAGATTTGTGGCATTTCCCTTTCGGACGACCGATGGTCGCCCCTACAAAAGAACGGTATGAGCAACAGTCTGGAAGACAAAACCTCCGGGCTGCGTTTTTGCGTTACGGGTTATTTACGATGCCCGCGAACAGGGGCAGGTCTTCGCTGCCGGTGATCACGAACACAAAGGGCCGATCCAGCTTGAACTCCACCTCGTCCTCCGGCATCATGCCGGTAGCGGCAAGCACCATTACAGTATAGGCCGCGGCCTCTACGCCCTCTTCGTCGATCTTTACCCGGGCCGCGTGGTTTACCCGGCTCAGAAAGACATCGCTCTCCGGCAAAATGGGGGAATAATCCCCGTCCGTTCCAAAGGCCTGGCGAATGCCCAGCTTTTTCAGGGTGTCGGAGATCTCCATATCCCCGGTCACATCAAATTTAGGCACGGAAAGGTTGACCGTTGCGCTGATCCGTGGATAACTCTCCGGGGAAAGCACCGTGGCCATGGCATGGCCGCTGGCCAAAATATCTTCCGGCGTGCAGCCTTCCTTGGGGAGTATCAGCCACATTTTGCTGCCGTCCTGCAGGGAAAGGTTAGTGGCGGTAAAATCCTCGCCGGCGTAATAATGGCTGTGAGGGTGGGCGGCGTGCATGAAAGGCGCTGTCACATCCCCGCCCGGGGCGTGGAAAATATCCTCGGCGGTGTGTTCCGCCCAAAAGCCGCCGTCCCATTTGGCGCTGTAGTAGATGGTGGATGCCAGAGCCATGGCGGTGTTGGGGTCGAGCTGCACCTGGCTTGCCTGCTCTTGCAGCAGGCCGCCGGTGTTCTCGTTCAGCCAGCTCTGCAAGGAGCGGTTCATTTCGTCGCTGCCCAGATCGCCGCAAAATACCGAGGCGTAGTAGTCCTTCGCCAGCAGGTCGGCGGTGGCCTGGTTATAGGGGTAAGCCTGATCCAGCCATAGGGAGTTTGCCAGCAGGCAGGTTGTGGCGCCGTCGTTTTTATAGTTGGCGTTCCATACATATCCCGCCTGGGTGCGCAGGCTTTCTATGCTGTCAGCGCCCAGTAGGGTAAGGATCTCCTGGCGGGTCTGGCCGTCGGAGGTTTCTGCCAGCATGGCCAGGGCCATATAGATATTGGCGGGGGAGCAAACGGGATTCTCGTCCCGGCTGGCGTCCAGCAGCGCCGGGATGCTCTGTAGGAAGTACCCCTCCAGGCTGTCGGCGTAGCCTGCGGGCTGGTCATACTGGGCCTGGCGGCTGGCAACCCAGGCGTTGTAGGCCTGCTGATCGTCAATATACCCGTCCTGGGAGTAGGGGAACAGAGCCAGCTGGGGATATACCGGCGCGGCTACCTGGCCGGAAAGCTGCTGGGACGGGGCGAATGCCGTAAGGGGCCAGCTGCCGGTGCGCTCAGGGGGCGTAGATTTCGGCGGCGTCTGCTCCGGGGTGGTGATGGCCGGGGCGGTGGGGTGGTAGGCCAGCTGCGCAGGCTCTCCCGCCAGGGGCTTTAGCACAGCCAGAGCGGTAATGGCTACCGCCAGCAGGGCAGCTACGGCGCTTACCCACCCCCAGGGGCTGCGCTTTTTGCTGCGCATAGCTTCGGCGATGTATTCATCGTTGATCTCATTTAAGGCGTTTGCCAGCTTTTCGTGCTTCATAAATAAAATTCCTCCTTTTCAAGCTGGGCGCGCAGGGCGGCGCGCATTCGGCTCAGCCGGGTAGAAACCGCCCCGGCGCTCAGGCCCGTTTCCTTGGCAATGTCGCTTACGCTTTGCCCAAGCCAGTAGCGTTTAACGAACAGCACCCGCTGCTCCCGGCCCAGGGCAGCCAGGTAACGGTTTATGGCCTGGCCCAGCAGCTTGGCATCGAAAGCCTCCTCCGCCGTGCCGCCGGGAAGGGCCTGGCTCAGCTCCTCCAGGCAAAGGTCGTACCGGCTGTCCCGCTTTTGGGCAGTGTTGGCGCGCAGGCGTTTCAGGGCCTGGTTTCTGCCGGTGCGGTATACATAGGGGGCCAGGGGATCCGGCCGCTGGGGCGGTATGGCGTTCCAAAGAGCCAGATAAGTATCGTTTACCGTTTCCTCCGCGTCCGCCCGGCTGCCCAGGATATTCATGGCAAGGCTGAATAGACCCTTGCCGTATTTCTCGGCCAAAGCGGCCAGCGCTTTTTCAGAGCGCGCAAACAGCGCTTCCAGGATCTGTAAATCCTCCATAATATCCCTCCTTACCTATTACCTACCCTTTTGCAGGAAAATCTTACATCTATTATATAAAGAAGTTGAAAATTTTCCAGCCAAAACCGGAAAAAAGAGGAATATTTCCGTTGACAAAAGGAAAGAATTTTGCTATACTCAGCGAGTTGCCCGGCGGCAGAAAAAAGTCAAAAAATAAATGGAAAAAACCGAAATTTATGCTTGACAAATGTAGGCTGCTGTGGTATTATCTAAAAGCTGTCCGATGAGCGGCCTGAGGCTGTGAGGGCAGTAAGTTTGTACCTTGTAAATTGAATAACGCAAAGACGAACTATAACACCTTGGACAATTTTAAATGGATTGTTTAAGTTTTCGTTGAAGAAACGAATTAAC
>JAFSBW010000008.1 GCA_017437095.1 Oscillospiraceae bacterium | reverse complement strand
GGAGATCGCAGATACTCTGAATGGAGTAAAATGTGTATACAATGATGCTACCAAGCCAGAAACCTTTACCTCTATGGTGGAGGATGTGGTTCGGGATGCAGGCCGTATCGATGTGCTGGTCAATAATTTCGGCACCTCCAATCCTGGAAAGGATCTGGATTTTGCCAATACCGACCCCGCTGTCTTTCTGGATACCGTCAATCTTAATTTGCGAAGCGTTTTTATGGCAAGCCAGGCAGCTGCAAAGCATATGGCAATCCACGGCGGAGGAAGCATCATCAACATCTCTTCCGTAGGCGGTCTGGTACCGGATATCTCGCAGGTTGCTTATGGTACCAGCAAAGCGGCGATCAATTATCTGACCAAGCTGATTGCCGTTCATGAAGCAAAAAATAACATTCGCTGCAATGCCGTGCTTCCGGGAATGACCGCCACGGAAGCGGTAGAAAATAACCTGACAGAAGAATTTCGGAACCTGTTCCTGCGGCATATCCCTCTTGGTAGAATCGGCCTGCCGGAGGAAATTGCGGAAGCAGTAGTCTACTTTGCCAGCGACGCCTCTGCCTACACCACAGGCCAGGTCCTCACCGTCTCCGGTGGCTTCGGCCTGGCCACCCCGGTCTACGGCGACCTGGCAAATAAAGCAAATCGCCGATGACTTACTCCAGCCTATCCAAAAGGTTTCCCAAGCACAACTACTTTTGCGGCTGGTATTATCGCTGCCAATCCAATAAGCAGACACTGGGAGCCTTAATGAAGGACGGGCACATTTCCTGGAAAGAGAGAAGCAGCATTTCTCTCGATTCCTAGAGTTCGAAAAAATTGCGGGAGGCGGGGAATTTTCGCAATGGTCACTTACTTTCCCCTCGTTCCTCATGGTCTTTGGCACAGCAAAAATCCCCCTAATGCTCTCCCAGGTATGGGAAGCGCATTGGGGGATGGGGAATTTTACAGATACTCCGTCGGCAGATCGTCGGCACGCCGACCGGGTAACGACCAGCTTGCTAGCCCAATTCTTGCTCATGCCGCCCTGTTTGCCGCCCAAACAGAACAGACTAATTCCGTCTATTTCCGAATAGAAACGAATACATTCAAATGGCTTTTATGGACAAAAGAAACCTCGCTACCCTGAGATAGCGAGGCTTGACTTATGGTTGCGGAGGCAGGACTCGATTTGCATTTTCTGCCAGCGGGCAGAAAATAAAGGTTCCGCTGCGTCCAGCCGCAGCGGGCAACGCTCGTCTGCGTTGCATTTAGGTGAGTTCGAGCCCTGCTCCTTTAGGAAAAGAGAAAAGAAAAAAGCCATCCCGGCTGGGATGACTTTTTCTTTTCTGGTTGCGGAGGCAGGACTCGAACCTACGACCTCCGGGTTATGAGCCCGACGAGCTTCCAACTGCTCTACTCCGCGATATGAGGGGGCTTGCTTGATTGCTTAGATAGTTTACCACACAGAGACAGTTTTGTCAAGGGGTATTTTTTGTCATAAGAGCGGGGCTGTTGTATGCAGCCCCGCTCCATGAATGCTTTCGGCAAGCTGCCGAAAGCGCACAGGAGGGTATTCCCCCCTGCCAATTAAAACTGTACAAAGCCGTAGCGCACGGTATAATCCACGCTGTCCACCTGGACAGTGCCGCTGAACTTAAAGTTTACATAGCCATCGTCAACATATACCCAGCTATCGTTGAGCTTGGCAACGCCGGTGTAGGAAGGCACAAACACGCCGTTTTCCATATACAGCCATTCGCCGCTGCCGTCACGCACCAGGCCCTTGAAGGTATTGCGCCAGATGCCGTACTTTACAAAGCACAGTGTGCCGCTATCGTCTACGATGGCGGTCTTGTTGAAATCCACCTCGCCGCCGCTGACATAGGCTTTCATGCCGTTGCACAGCACCAGGCCCTCATACTCCAGATCGTTCACGCCCTGGGTAAAGTAGTAATACACGCCCTGCTGCTTGGTAATGCCGGTAAAGGCGGTGTTTACATGGCCCGCCTTGATCAGGTATTTTGTACCCTCAAACTCAATAAGGCCATCGTAGTTCATCTGCACCTGGCCGCCCAGCACATACCAGCGCCCGGCGGAATTGGCCACCAGGCCGGTAAATTCCGCGGCGATGTTGCCGTCTACATAATAGTAATAGTTGCCGTCCTCTGCCTTTTGCAGTCCGGTAAAGGGTACATAGTCAGCATCTGCTTCACCGCAAGAAGCGCACACGCCGTTTTGGAAGCTATGGCCGGTCTGCTCTGTAAAATCGTCCACATAGGCATCGCCGCAAGCGGCGCAGGTATAGGTAGTGTAGCCGCCGGATGTGCAGGCGGGGGCGGTAACAACGGCGCTGTAGCTGTGGCCCAGAGCATCGATAGCTTCGGTATAGCTGTGGCCGCAAGCGCAGGTGTAGGTAGTTTCCCCTGCCGCTTCGCAGCCGGGGGCTTTGGTCACCTGAGAGGTATAGCTGTGGCCCGCGGCCTGGGTAGGCGCATCGGTATAGGAGCTGCCGCAAGCGGCGCAGGTATGCAGGGTGTAGCCGTCCTCGGTACAGGTGGGCGCCACTACAGTCGCGCTGTAGCTGTGGCCCAGGGCATCGATAGCCTCAGTATAGCTGTGGCCGCAAGGGCAGGTGTAGGTAGTTTCCCCTGCTGCTTCGCAAGTAGGCTGGGTGGTCACCTGGGCGGTATATTCATGGGTATGGGCCTGGGCCTGGTTGATCAGCCGCAGCTCCACCGTACCCGCCACGCTCACCAGAATGCCGTTTTCCGTAAGGCTGTATTCCTCCAGATCGATGGCCTGGCCGATGGCATCTATGATCACGGGCTTGATGTGGGAAAAATCGCCTGCCAGAGGGATCTCCAGATTCAGCAAAAAGCCATCCTTTGCGCTCACCTGGATAGGCGCGGAGGTCTCGCCGGGGCCAACCACCAGCTGCTCCGGCAGGGTAAGGGTCATTTCGTCTACGGTAACATGGTCGTAGATCTCAATATTGGCGCCGGTAACATTGCCGGTATGCTCATCGTAGACCACTTCCACATCATATTCCAAAAGCCGCTTTAGATACTGCATAGAGCAGTAGCCCTTTACACCGTTGTACTCCACATGGGCCCAGGAGCTATTGGATACGCCCTGGGCTTTGCTGACATACACAGTAGCGCCGGGGGGAATGCTGCCAACAACGGCGTAGCCCGTGCCGTGGCCGCCGCGCATATTCAGGGGGTCGTTTTCAGTAGTACAGATATAGTAGCCGGCATAGCTTTCGCTGCAGCTGCAGCTAGGCACGATCACAGAAGTGCCGTAGTTGGGCCGGCCGATGCCGATAATGCGCTGGGAGCCGTACTTGGCAGTAGAGTTATAGGTCATAGTAAACTGGGTAACCTTGTTGCTCTGGTTGCCGCCTACAAAGGTGACCTTGTTGGAAGCTTTGTCATAGGCTACAACGATGGCCACATGCTGGGCGGAGCTGCCGGTGCTGAAAAAGATAAAATCGCCGGGGGCGGGGGCAACGGAGAAGCTGGTATCGCCGGAGGCATTGGTAAGCAGCCAGTTCATCAGTTTTGCGGGCTGGGCGCCCCGGGTATCATAAGCGATGCCCATGCCTGCCCCGGCATGATGGGCGCACCACATTGCAAACATAGCGCACCAGCCGGCTTTGGTAAAGATGCTTGAGCCGGTAACGCCAGCCCACCAGGCGCCGTATACCGTACCGCTGCTATCTTCCGCGTAGCCCAGCTGGGAGATGGCAATATTGGCCACATCCTGGCCTTTGTTGCCGGTAAGCTCCGGCAGGGGCTTGGCGCTGGCGTAGGCGCTGGCCTGCAGCCGCAGCCCGGGGGTTAAGGACAGCAGCATGCATAGCGCCAGCAAAAGGCATATGTATCTAACAGTTCTGTTCATAAAAGCTCCTTGAAATGACAGCAGCCGGGAATCCCGGCATTGTATGGATAATTCTCCAGTATTATACCATCTCATTGCGCCAAATGCAAGGGTTTTGCAACCGTAAAGTAAATATTTCGCAATATTTTGTTACTTTTTCTGACAAAATATGACAAAAACCCGGAGAGGCGGTAACCTCTCCGGGTACAATGGGCTATATTACACCACGCCCTGGGCCAGCATAGCGTTGGCAACCTTCAGGAAGCCCGCGATGTTGGCACCGGCCACATAGTTGCCCTCCATGCCGTATTCCTTGGCGGCATCGTCCAGGCTGTGGAAGATGTTGACCATGATGCCCTGCAGCTTGGCATCCACTTCCTCGAAGCTCCAGCTCAGGCGCTCGGAGTTCTGGCTCATTTCCAGAGCGGAGGTAGCTACGCCGCCGGCGTTGGCAGCCTTGCCGGGACAGAACAGCACGCCGTTTGCCTGCAGATACTTGGTAGCATCCAGGCTGGTGGGCATGTTGGCGCCTTCGCACACGGCAATACAGCCGTTGGCCACCAGAGCCTTGGCATCGTCGATAAGCAGCTCGTTCTGGGTAGCGCAGGGCAGAGCCACATCGCACTTGGTGGTCCAAACGCCCTTGCCCTCGTGGTAAACGGAGTTGGGGCGAGCCTTGGCGTACTCGGTCAGGCGGGCGCGCTTGACCTGCTTAACTTCGATCAGGGTATCCACATCGATGCCATCGGGATCGTAGATCCAGCCGTTGGAATCGGAGCAGGTAACGGGCTTTGCGCCCATCTGCCATGCCTTCTGGATGGCGTAGGTAGCTACATTGCCGGCGCCGGAAACAGCGACGGTCTTGCCGGCGATATCGATGCCGTTGCACTTGAGCATCTCGCGAGTCAGGTACAGCAGGCCGTAGCCGGTAGCCTCGGTACGGGCCTTGGAGCCGCCGTAGGTAAGGCCCTTGCCGGTAAATACGCCTTCGTAAACGCCCTGGATGCGCTTATACTGGCCGAACATATAGCCAACTTCTCTTGCGCCTACGCCGATGTCGCCGGCGGGCACGTCGGTATCCGCGCCGATGTACTTATACAGCTCGGTGATCAGGCTCTGGCAGAAAGCCATGACCTCCCGGTCAGACTTGCCCTTGGGGTTAAAGTCGGAGCCGCCCTTGCCGCCGCCGATGGGCAGGCCGGTGAGGGAGTTCTTGAAGGTCTGCTCAAAGGCCAGGAACTTCATAATGGAAAGGTTTACAGAGGGGTGGAAACGCATGCCGCCCTTGTAGGGGCCGATGGCGCCGTTGAACTGCACACGGTAGGCATTGTTTACCTGTACCTGGCCCTTGTCGTCCACCCAGGGAACACGGAAAAGGACGCTGCGCTCAGGAGTGGTCAAACGCTCCAGCAGAGCCTCCCGGCGGTATACTTCCTCGTTGCGCTCGATGACGACCCGCAGAGATTCCAGGACCTCTTCAACCGCCTGGTGGAACTCAGGCTCGCCGGGGTTTTGTGCCTTTACTCGGGCAAAAATCTCGTCTACATAGCTCATAGTGGTCTTCCCTTCTTAAAAAAGTTATGCTTTATTCTAGCACATCCCCCACAAAAACACAATAGTCTGCCTGTAGAAAACACGCCAAAATATTTCTTCACTTTTGTCAATATTTACAAGCATCCCCAAGGTTCCTATAGTTTCCCGCAAGCTCAACCGTATCCTGGCCAAACGCCCCGATCCGGTTTGCTGCGGGCATAAAAATGCCCAGCGGGAAATCCCGCTGGGCAAAACTTATTTCAGGAGGCAGCTGTTATTTGGCAGACTTCTTTTTCTTAAGGAAGAAGAATCCCAGGCCGCCAATTACGATCACAGCGACCACCGCAGGAATCCATCTTTCCAAACCGTTGTCCTTGGTGTTTTCGGTGGGTTCCTCAATGGGCTCTTCCACAATTACATCAGGATACTCAGCGGTAAGCGTATGGATGGTGGTACGGTTGCCGGACTTGCCGGCGCCTGCAGTGCCGGTATGCTGGAAGCCGAAGCCGCCGAAGGTATTTACTTCGCCCTCGAAGGTGTAGCTCAGGTGCACTCCATGGGGCATAGCCTCAGGATACTCAGATCCCTGGGCTGTGGTAGTGGTAACATCTGCCTTGAGAGTATTGCCTTCCATAGTCAGCACTACCGTACAGCCAGGCAGGAAAGCGGTAGATACAATGCTCTCGCCCAGAGGTGTTGCCACGCCGTTTTCATACCGCATAAGAGTAAAGGTGCAGGATTTAGCGGCGAAGTCTGCAAGAGCAGGATCGTCGATGGAGGGAACTCTGGTAATTCTCAGGCCATAACCGGTCATGGTCTTGGGGTCATACTTGAAGAAAATATCCATGAACTGCTTTGCGCTGCCGAAGCCCTGGGCAGCGGTCTTGTGGGGGGACATGGTAAGGGTCAGCTTCATATTCCCACGCTCAATATCGTCCACATATACCAAGCGGGCGCCCTGGGTAGTGGTCTGCAAGCCGAAGGTACCTGCCGCGCCGGAAGCGCCTGCAGCAAAGGTATAGGGAGCCTCACCTTCTGCCAACTTGAAGATCTTGTCGTTGTACACGCCGTCGGCTCTGTACTCAGCGGGCAGATAGAAGCCGCCGTACCAGTTGCCGCCAATGTAGTCATTTGTCCACTCGTAATAGTTTTCTTCCGTATCGTTGGTTGCGGGAATGTAGGTAAGATGCTCCAGATCCACATCATAGCCGGTCTTCTGCTCCTTGGCTACATCCGCGTCGGTGATCTGCTTGGAAGGAGCGGAAAGCACTGCCGCGCCGGTCTGGGTATTGGTTCTGCCGGGCAGAACTTCGCAGAAAATATACTTGCCAATATCGGAGGGTCTTAAGGTGTACACACTGAGGGGCGCAGCATCGTCCTTGACATAAGTAGTCTGGGCGACGAGGATCTTGTTTGCGCCGTCTTCGGTATCTGCCTTGTACCAGTTGATCAAAGTAGTTTCCTTTGCGATGCTTTCGTCGGCAATGGTATAGCTGGCTTCGATCTTACCGCCGGTGGGATCGCTGATGGTAACCGCATTGTCCTTCAGGCCGGGAGCTTCCAGGATATGGGGCGTGATCACAAAGTGCAGCACCTTTTCCATGCCGTTGGCTGCCTTTGCGGTAATGTAGGCGGTCTTATCTTCTGTGGTTTCGTTGGTGCCCGTTACGATGGCGTGGCCGTCAGCGGTGGTCTGAATTTTCAGGGTATCGTCGGATACAGACCAGGTTACATTCTTGTCGGTACCGCCCAGGACTATGGGGGTAATCTCCAGGGACTCCTTGCTGTTGCCCTCGATCTGGGGAGCAACATCCTTGGTAATGCCGGGATAGTCAAACTGGATGTTCCAGGCGCTAACAGGCATGGTATCCTTCTGATTCAGGGGGTCCCACTCGTCATAACCGGCGCCGTTGAGCAGGTTGTATACATTGTATACATCTCCCACCTTGAAGGCCTTCAGCTGCTCTTCATCCGGGGTTACAGACAGCTCAGGACGGGAGGGGCTGATGGTCAAGGGCTGGCCGTTGAGGGTATTGTTATATACGATCTGTCTGAGATCGTCTGCCAGATCGTTCTGCTTCCATTCCATGCCGGTCATATCGCCGGAGAACGCGCAGTCGATAAAGGCAAAGGGCTTTGTGTTCTTGCAGAGGGTAACGGTCTTCTTGTCAGTCAGCTGGGTCTTGAACTCGCAGCCCAGGAAGGCCTGCATATAGTGGGATGCGCCGCCGCAGGGGGTATTGGAATACAGCTCAATATCGCAGTTTACAAAAATGCTGATATAGCCGGTGCCCAGGGAATCGTCGGTGCACTCCAGGTGGCAATCCAGCAGCAGGGAGCGCTTGGGTCTGTCATCCCGGGAGAAAAGGTTCAGACGGGATACAATATTGCAGTTTTCAAAGAACCATTCGTCCATATCCTCCACATCGGGGGCTTTGGTGACCGCCTGAGCCTGGGTAATGGACTCCTGGCGCTTGGTGTGGTTCTTGGAGGGATCTCTTTCGAATACGAGGTCAATATTGCAGTAATTGCCGATGGTCAGGTCTTTTGCGTGGAAGCCGTCGCCAACGCCGATGGTGTTAAAGTTGCCGTTAGCACCGGCGTTCTGGCCTCTGTCGGAAGCGATAACCACATCGTCGGGGTTACCGGTCATGCCCACCAGAGTAATATACGCCTGGGGAATGATCAGGCCGATCAGATCGTCCTTGGCTCTTACTTCCGGATTGGTATAATCGTCTGTCCAGTATACATCCGGGGCAAGATAGATCACAGTGGGGTTTTCTTTGGTGCCGGGCTTTGCCGCAGCAACGGCCTCCTGCAGGGACTTAAACTTATAGGCGCTGTTTTCTGTAAGGGTCTGGTCTACATACAGAGCGCTTTCGGAAAGCACAACGGTATTGCCCTGATATTCAATGGTTTCCGCCTCATCCGCATACACCTGGACAGCGCCCAGGACACCGCAGCTCAAAAGCAGCACCATCGCTGTTGACATAGCTACAAGCCGTTTTATCCTCCGTCCGATCTTCATAAAACATCCTCCTTCTCGTAAGATTCCAAAATCCATTTGTGCTTTGCACAAAAATAGCATAACACAGACCATCTTTTTTGTCAATTATTATCATTTTACTAACAGATGATACTGCTCTCAGCCGCATGGATGGACGCTTTTTTCAGGTTTTTCCCAAAAGCAGTTAAGACCACCGGCTAAGTGCCGGTGGTCTCAGAGTGTCGATAAAGCCCCAAACCGTCAAAATGCAATTTTTGGCAGTTTGGGGCAATTTTTTAGAATTGAAGCTATTTTAAAATAAAGCATTTGCTTAAAATGAAGCGAAAAAGCTTGCTTCGCAAGGCATTTTGACTTACTGCGCAAACCGCCCTCTACCGTACCACCTGTACG